>CALUIJ010000134.1 GCA_944320675.1 uncultured Prevotella sp. | reverse complement strand
ACACACTATCACGTCCAACTTGAACCGCCTCAGAAAAAAACGGAAAGACGTTATAGCGTAACGTCGATTCTCTTCAAATCCTTGTCGAGACTGGACGTGCCGACCAGTATTTCATAGCGTCCGGACTTAACACGCATGGTGTTGCTCCCGGCATCCCACCACTCGAAACTGTCGCGAGGGAAGTCAATCTCGACATCTTTAGCCTCGCCGGCTTTCAGTTCCACACGGGCGAAACCGCGCAAGGTCTTGGCTGGTCCGTCGGCGTCGGCCGGATTGCGGAGATAAGCCTGCACGACCTCCGTGCCGTCGCGATTGCCCGTATTGGCTACCCTTACCTTTATCTTGCCCGAGGTTGCGTCATACTCAGGCCGGCCGACGGCAAACGTCGTGTAACTCAGGCCGAACCCGAACGGGAACAACGCCTCGCCGCGGAAATAACGGTAAGTGCGCCCTTGCATACGGTAATCGTCAAACGGAGGCAACTGGCTGTCGTCCTTATAGAAAGTCACGGGCAGCTTGCCGCAGGGATTGTAGTCGCCGAACAGGATGTCGGCAACGGCGTTCCCGCCCTGTTCACCGGGATACCAGGCCTGCAGGATGGCGTCGCATGTCTCCAGTTCGGGAGTAAGAGCTACGGCACTGCCGCTGCAGTTGACAAAGACCACTTTCTTGCCAGCGTCATGTAGTGCCTTAAGTATCTCGCGCTGCACGGCAGGGAGCTCTATGCTCGTGCGGTCGCCGTTGTCAAAGCCAGGCTCGCTTACCTTGGCTTCCTCGCGCTCAAGGTTAGGCGATATGCCGCCTACGAAAACCACGGTCTCTACGTCCTTTGCCCTTGCGACAAGCTCTTCGGGCTTCACCGCGCGAACCTCGGCTACGTCGAAATTCAACGTCGCTCCACCTGCCAGTTGCATATAGTCAACCTGAACGTCGTACGTACGTCCCTTCTTCACTTCGAGCTTACGTGTGGTGAAGCGTAAAGGGTCGGTTTTCCATCGGTTAACTAAGGTGTCGCCGTTAATTATCAGCCTGAAGCCGTCGTCGTTGGTATAAACGACGTCAAGGGTCTCGTCTCTTTCGGCCGTAAACGAACCGTTGAACCTCGCCGTAAAGTCATTAAGACGCACGCCCGGGGCGAACACCGTGTTGCCGCCGTTGTCAAAACGCAATGCGCTTTGGTAAACGGTCTCATAAACGGGAGTGCTTTCCATTTTGGTGTTGTTCCAAAAACTTGCGCTCATACCCGGTAGGCCGTCGGCCGTCCTGAATTTACCAAAAACACTTTCGCTCTCGGTCATCGAAGTTATACCGCATCCCTTTGAATAGGCGACTTCAGTCCCCAGTTTGTTCCTTATGCCCTCGAGCACAGTCACCGAATGGGTCGGCTGACCGTAATATATGCCCCAAAGCATGATTGAATCGGCCGCGTTGGGTCCCATAACCATTATCCGTCGTGCGTCCTTGGTCAACGGCAGGGTGTTGTTCCTGTTATGCAGCAAAACCATCTGCTCCCGGGCCATGCGCAGGGCCAGATCCTTATGCTCTTTGCAAGCCACGACACTCTCGGGAATACGCGTCCATTCTACGAGCGAGTCAGGATCGAAGTCGCCCAAGCGGAAGCGTGCCTCAAGCAGACGCACTACGCTCTTGTCAACCTGCTCCACGGTTATCCCGCCGGCCTTCACGGCATCAGGCAGATTCCTATAATTGCCGCCGCACTCGACATCAGTGCCGCTTATTACGGCTTTGGCGGAAGCCGAAGCCGCATCAGGCGACACGCCGTGGGCGCCTGGCTCCCAAAAGTCGCTTATCGCACCGCAGTCGCTTACTACCAAGCCGTCGAAGCCCCATTCGTCACGAAGTATCTGCTGGAGAAGACGGTTGCTGCCGCAGCACGGTTCACCCTCGAACCGCTGGTAGGCGCACATCACTTCCTTGACACAGCTCTTCTGCACAAGGTCTTTGAATGCAGGAAGGTAAGTCTCCCAAAGGTCGCGCCCGGGCAGCGTCTCTATATTGAAGCTGTGGCGGGTCTTCTCAGGGCCGCTATGCACGGCGAAATGTTTTGCGCAGGCGTATAGTTTGGCATACTTGCTGTCAGACGGTCCCTGCAGGCCGCGCACGACAGCCTGCCCCATACGCGAGTTCATATAGGGGTCTTCGCCATAAGTTTCCTGTCCCCTGCCCCAACGCGGATCGCGGAACACATTGATGTTGGGTGTCCAAAAAGACAGTCCCTGATACGTGGATACGCCCTCGCCCTTACGGCGCAGCACAGTGTTCTTGGCGCGCGCCTCATCGCTCACGGCGGTGAAGATGCGCTCAAGCAAGGCATCGTCAAACGACGCGGCCATGCCTATACATGAAGGGAACACCGTGGCGTAGCCGTTGCGCCCCACGCCGTGAAGGGCTTCACTCCACCATGCGAAAGCAGGAACGCCAAGACGGGGAACGGCTTTAGAATTGTTCATCATCAGCATGGCTTTCTCTTCGAGCGTGAGACGCGAACATAAGTCCTCAGCACGTTCTTTAGGCGACAGCCCGGGATTTTGAAACGGATATGTCTGGGCGTTCAACGATACGGCGCAAGCTACCGAAATAAGGAATGTACGTATTCGTTTCCCAATATGCATTTTTACTAAAATCATAATGTTATCCGGATTTTTTAGAGCGTGTTTGTTTTCAATTACACATTTAATTTAATATTATCGGGTTATCGGCTTACAGCTGTTTGCCACCATAAGATTAAGCAGCAAACAACCGTAAACCGGTAACCCAATAATATCACAACCGCATATCACTAATTCTTATAGTATTTCTTACCGTTGCGGATATAAATGCCTTTCCGCAACGGTTCTTTCACCTCCATGCCTTGCAGGTTATAAATCTTGTCAGGCAGGCAATCAGCTCCAACGGTAACATTACTTATTCCTGTGGTAAACTCGTCGTTTCCGCTGAGCACTACACCACCTTCATTGCCGCCTTCCATGATATGGGCCACAAGGCCGTTCATATAATTTTCAAGATTTGTGTAACCGTTCTCGGCAACGGCCGCCCCGTCGTCCGCGTTATTCTTGTCAAGCCCGTTGGCATCTTCCCATTCATCAGGCATTCCGTCTTGATCCGTGTCAAGCGGAGCGGGCTCGCTCTTCAACTCTGGCCAAGCGCTCCAATCATCGCCTGCGTCAGGGAAAGCCTGCTTTAAGTCATCCTGACTGTCTATGATGCCAGGAAGCTTTTTCGTGTCAGAAGATGTCCCCGTACACGAAACACCGCCGTTACGAACGTCTCCGACGACAAGTTCGTCGACCCAGTCGCGGTGAAGCGACGCTCCCACATAATTGAGCACACGCTCGTAAGCCACCTCGGCCGAATGAGTAGTGACCGGCTCGAAAGTAAGCGGCGCATCGAGGCGCATAGAATCCCTCACGGCATCATCAAACGTATTGTCAACGTCCGACTGGTCTATCTGGTTGTATATTCCGTAAGTCCAATTATCACCAGTTACGTCCTCATAATCGGGGTTAACGTTACCATTGACATAATATTTGCCCCACACGTGCCACATTACATCCCATTCATTAGGATTGTCCGTGTCATGATCTGTATAATCGGTCGTACGGATGTCAATCTTAGCTATGCGCTTTTGAACGTTTGAGTTACGGGTACGTGTAGCAGGACCTGGTTTATAATAATTGTTCACGATGTTCACCTTCATGCCTTCACCGCCATAACATCCGTTTCCAGCCCAATTGTACATTACGTTGTTGCGCAAATCCATACGTTCGTCTGTCTGGGTCCCAGGCCGCGGGCCAAGCCGCGGAACACGCGAGTCGTGATGAGCCAATAAATTGTGATGGTAAGAAGCGCCCGAACCGCCCCAATTGCCGCCATAACCGTGCCGGCCTTTGGAATGCCCCGAGTTGCGCAGACTCTGCGAAGCTATGCACCACTGCACCGTAATGTCCTCGCTGCCGTAAACAGACAAGCACTCGTCGATACTCCAGCTAACCGAACAATGGTCGATAATGATGTTCTTCTTATCCATGCCGCCGAGTCCGTCGCCTTCATGATGTGCAACCTCCTTGTTGCCAAGCCTGAAACGCATGAAACGTATGATTACGTTGTCTGCCGCTATGGTAAACGGATAATCGGCAATGCAAATGCCGTCGCCCGGAGCAGTCTGTCCGGCAATTGTGACATTGCCCTTATTAAGTTTCAAGGCACTTGTAAGATGAATGGTTCCCGAAACATCAAACACGATGGTTCTCTTTCCTGAACGGCCGCAAGCCCAACGGAACGATCCTTCCTTGTTATTGTCCTCCAATGTCGTAACATGGTAAACCTTACCGCCACGGCCGCCTGTGGTGTAACGGCCGAAGCCCTCAGCCCCCGGGAACGCAACTTGCTGCGCCGACACTCCGCCAACGCAAAAAATCAAACCCGACAAGAGCAATAATGTCTGTAACAAACGATTAGTCTTAAGCATGATATTATTAATAAGTTGATTAAACATGATTGATAGATACGTCAATAAATAAAAATGCCAACAAAGCCGTCATAATGCAACGATTTCGTCCTCGCCAAGATTAGTACACCGCGCTATGACATCTATCGGCATACCCATGGCTTTCATATTCCTTGCTATTTCGAATTTTCCTTCCACACGGCCTTCTGCACGACCTTCTGCACGACCTTCCTTCAATCCTTCAGCGCGGCCTTCCTCACGTCCCTCATACCAACCGGTTTTTATGACACTACGTTGATACCTCAGGGCTTCCATATCACGGTAATAGGCGCGCTTTTCCTTATCGGGCAACGAATCAACCCGTAGACGCTCGCGAGCCTCCGGCAGCCCCTTTGCCGTGGCAGTAGAATCGATTTCGCCTGTCTTGAGGAATTTTATCCATTCGTCCAACGGAGTCTTGGCAACCTTGTCGAAATCGTTTACTTTCAACACATAATACTCAGGAAACACATCGCCGGCATCCTTTCCGACAAATATCTCGCGCTGACGTGCCGACAGCCTCAAAATATCGTTCTTATCGTGAACTCCGCGGAACTCAGTCTTGCCATGATAGACATAATCCTTACCTTGCCCAAGGTCGAAATACACAATGTTTATTGAATACACCTTACGCACCTTGTCATAATCGTCACCAAGATTAATGTATTCCGAAATAGTTTTCGACACGCCATAAAGCATACGGTGGAAATAGTCAAGTTCACGGTTGTTCTGCACTTCTATTATAAGCAGTTTACCTTCCGTATCTTCCACAAGTATGTCTGCACGGTTGAATTTGTCAGAAGCATATTCCTGGTTTGCCTCGCTCTCAAGAAACCTACATATACGTAAGTCCTCGCCAAGCAAGGTGGAAAGGAAACCTTCAAGAACAACATAGTTGCTCTTATTCCTAAGCAGGCGCTTCATAGCCCAATCAAAACGTATAAGATTACCACCCATACAAGTTATGTTCGTTAATACCACCTGTCATTTAATTCAAACAAATGGAATGAAAACCTTGCCCAAAACACATAGGTTCAGATCATTTGCTTTGCAAAGATAAGAAAAGTAAACGGTCGCACAAAAGAATATCGGAACTATTTACGTTTACATCATTTGCGGAAATACAAATTAAGGAGCGGAAAAAACAAATTTCCGCTCCTTAAAAACATTTAACTTACTGAGAGTTAATTATCAGACGTACGCCAACGCGGGTCGCCCAGTACTGAAAGCTCTTCGTCCTTAACAGTGAAGTTGCCGTTTGCAGGATCTTCAAACAATTCTTCCGACGAAACGGGAGTATTGGGAAGGTCAGCCTCAAACTTGTTAGAACTCAAAACAAAGTCCGACGTGAAATAAACCGAGATCATCTCAACCGGGCCGTCATCGTTCCTAATACCCTTTGAAGAATCCGTTGCGGTCTTGGCGAAGATACAATTCTGTACGGTGATGTTATCGTCGCCACCGTCGATGAAGTAACGACCTGAACCGATAATATTATAGAACGTACAAGCTTCTACCGTAATGTTCGTCGAACCCGTAGAACCGTTGCTTTGTATGAAATTATGCTGCAGGTTTACGAACGTAGAGTTCGACACCTTGACATTCTCAACCGTCTCTGACTTATCCTTGAAGAGAAGCAAGGCGTAATTGCCCTTGCCTTGATCGGTAATCTGGCAGTCATCGATGATTATGTTGCTGACAGTCTTTGTGTCATCGCTCTGCAAGCGCACAAGGCTTCTGCTAAGACCTGTTATATTCACGCCCTTGAACGAGATCTCGCCAACGCTGCAAGCCTTTGACTGATTGAATATATATTGACAACCGCCATCGACGATATCCACGTTCTCAAAGCGTATGTAAGAGTGCGAACCGCCTATCTCAAGACTCTTAGGCATGTTCAGAACCGGTTTGTCACCGGCAAGTCCGAAGAATGTGACAGATATTCCGTCAGGTACGGCCAACGATGTAGCGTCGCCCGTCTTTTCGTCAACGCCGGCTATATCTATAGTCTTACCGGCCGGCACGCCTATCGTTATGCCAAGGTTGGTCAAACCTGTTGCAGCCTGAGCCTCGGCTACGAGGGCGTCTAGCGTCTCCTGCGTTATCGCAGTCGTATTCTCGGGAAGTTGCTTCTTATAATCTCCGTCAGGCATGGCGGCAGCAGTCGTAACGCTCAACGTACCACGCTTCTTTTCACCATTGTAAATTACGAATGTATAAGTAGTCGACGGAGTAAGTCCGGTAAACGTATATTCACATTTCTGCTTGTCTTCATCCGACAATTCTACGGAAATGGAGTCTTTAGTACCGTCAGACTTGGTGTTCATCCTTACAATATTCGTAACCCCCTCAGCTCCGGGTGTCCAAGTCAAGCGTATAGAGCTTTCCTGCCTGTCGGCTGCGGCCACCTCGTTGAATATCTGCTCGGCCTGCGTCTTGAAAGTCTGGCCGTCCCTATAGTAAACCCAACGAGACTCGTTCTTGCCGTCGGCCATAGACTTCATTCGAAGGTAATATTTCGTATCACCTTCAAGATTCTCAAGAACGACAGGCGACTTTACTATATCCTTTTCCTGACCGAACACCAAGGCGTTGGGGCCACCCATCGCAACCTCGTCATAAAGCGAGTCCTTACTTATTTCGATAAGGTAATATTCGGCTCCCTCCATCGGCTTGAACGTAACCGTGGCGTTAGTTGCCGTAGTCTCCACGGAAATACCGTCAGCACTGACTCCGAACAACCTGTCAAAAGCACTGTCCACGCTCCAATCGTTCTCATCCGTACAAGACGAGACAGACACGCCGAGAGCAAGCGTCAGCGCCACACTGAATATCTTATTAATAGTTTTCATTGATAAAAACTTTTATGTTTCGTTACTTTAAATATTAATCGTTATAACCGTAAGAGTTATGCAGCTTACCGTTTGAAGCCGATATCGTAGTAGAACCTATCGGCATGATGTAACGGTTGTATACATCCGAATTTAACAAGCCGCTGCTTATCGAAGGCAGGTTTACGTCCACTTGCGTATCTTCACTAGCTTCATCAATCTTAGCTGCTCCGAACCAATCGATGCTGTCCTGGTATTCCTTGCTTTGCACTCCGTCAGGCAAACCCTTGAACGTCACGCTCGACATGTCGATCTCCGTCTTGCCCTCGTCCTCGTAATTGAAGTAAATCTTCTTGGGATATACCCCAGTTTCAAGCTGTGTCAAGTAAGTCTGCTTGAATTCAGTGATCTTATCAACCAAGAGGTTCCAACGGATAAGATCCCATTTACGGAAGCCCTCGCCCGCGAACTCCCAAGCATTCTCCTGCACGATGGCTTTAAAGAATTCATCCTTGTCAGAAGAAAGCGAAGCGACATAAGCCTGTGCTTCAGCCTTATGATCGGCGTCATAAGCGCGCTCGTGAACCAAGGCCAAAGCTTGGCGGGCTGTCAGGCCAGCACTGCCGGCATACGTTCCGTCAGGACCGCCTGCAAGCTCGTTCATACACTCGGCATAGAACAGCAGCACGTTAGAATAACGCATCTTAACAGGATTTATTCCGGTAGTATGCTTTGCAGTTGCAACAAGGTTCTGCTGCAGCCATGTTTCATTCATCTTACGGAAATCCCATTTGCCTACATATATGCCGAACGGAGCGTTCTTCAACATATATTCCTTAGTCTTGGTCTCATCCTCTTCATCGGCCTTTGTCTCCATCGGCGAGCATGTTATGTCACGGCGTGTGTCGTTGTCGCGGTATGAATAGAACAAGGGAGCCGTAAGCTTCATCTTACCCGTAGAGTTTCCGTATCCCCACTTCGATGTCACGCCGTTAAGACGTGCGCCGACCGTATAGCCAAGCTCTCCGTGCGTGTTCAAGCCCATAGGAATCTCAAAGATATTCTCGTGGTAAGTCTGGTCGAGCGTAAGCTGGTTGATAAGATACCACTCGTTCTCGAAAGAGGGGTTGAGTGAATGGCGGCCGCTCGTTATCACTGCCGTCAAGTGTTTAAGGGCCTTTTCCAACAAAGCCTTACGCTCCGTTTCACCCGGACGCTGCGTCGGGTATTCATTGCTTGATTTAGGAGCAGTCTCGTAACCCTCCTTAGATTGCTCACGGATGGCCCATCCGGCGCGGGTCATGGCTATCTGGGCCAGCAACGCATGGGCATAGCCTTTCGTCGCATGCTCGGTAGTGTAGCCGGTCACTTCGTCAGCCCAAGGCAGGAGTTCGATGGCTTCTTCAAGGTCGACCATCAACGTGTCCATTATGTCGTCGCGGTCGGTCTTTTCCAAGTAAGCGTTGCTAAGGTCGGGCAAAGAAGCGTCAAGCTTCAATGGGATATCGCCGAAATAGCGTACGAGATCGAAGTAAAGCATGGCACGCAGCGTAAGAGCCTCGCCGAGATAGCGTCCCATTGTCTCGCGCTCGGTGCTGCCTTCCTCGTAGAGGGGACTTGTGCGCACTTTTCCTATCACGTCGTTGGCGTCCTCGATTACGCCGTACATGTCCTCCCATACCTGGCTGAGGCGCGCCCATCCCGGATCGAAGTTGTAGTTCATGTTTCCACGCTCACTTGATGTGTTGTAAGCGTTGTTGCCCAAACCGTCGACAAGCTCGATGTCGCTGTTCATATTCCATACGATTGCAAGATCCTGGGCGTATGTACGGTCTTGCATAAGCCCGCCGTAAATCTGGTTCACACGCAGGCTGGTGAAATAGGTGGAGTTGTAAATGCTTTCATCCATCTCCGATTCCGACCTCTGGTCGAGGAAATCAGAACAAGATGCCAAAGCAAGCACGCCACCGACAGCAAGTGTCGTTATTGATAATATTTTTTTCATTGTTTTCTTATTTGTTTTTGAAGTATCTGAATCAAAAGTGCCGGCATTAAGGCTTCACCGTCCTTTTGGTCCCTAAACTTTTATTTTTTAGAATGTTATGTTAATACCTCCCACGAAAGTACGGCTCTTAGGATATGCCGCATAATCGATTCCCGGGCACATGGCATTCTTCTTGCTGCTCGTATCAACCTCGGGGTCGTAACCTTCGTAATTAGTGAAGCAGAAGAGATTGTAGCCTGTGAAATATATTCGGATATTCTCTATATACAATGAGCGTACCCATTTCTTAGGCAAAGTATAACCAATGGTGATGTTCTGCAGGCGCAAGAAAGAAGCGTCCTCTACGGCGTAGTCGATAAGCTGCATTGTCGATACTCCCGCCGGGTTGTAGATGCCGGCATTGGCGTTCAGCTCGTTCAGGCGGTTCATTACCGCTTCAACGCCTCCGTAATCGGCGATAACGCCTGTTGACGGACGGCCGAGGTTGGCACCCGTGTTGGGGTCTATCCACGTATAACGGTTGGCTAGGTTGAAATCAGCCACAAGGTTGTAGTTGCGGCTAGAGCCTGCATAGAATGAGTTGGCAAGTTTCGTACCGTTGACAATCTTGTTGCCAAGCGAATAGTTGAAGAACACGTTGAAGTCGAAGTTGCCAATACGGCCGTCTACGCCGAAACCACCGGTCGTGGGCGCAACGGTGTTGCCAAGGCGCTGCTTCAACGGGTCGCCGTTCTCGTCGGTCTGCACCTTGGGCACGCCGGGATACAAGTTTCCGCCGAAGAGCGTATAGCTGTTGTCAACCTGTCCTTCGCGGAGCGACCACTTACCGGTTGACTCAAGCACCAAGTCACCCTTGCCCGTATTCGGGTCGTAAACGGTATAGAATCCGTTCATCTTGTAGCCCCACAACTCACCAAGGCGTCCGCCCGGCTCTACGCGGAAGTCCTCATACTTTGAAAGAGTGCTTCCGGCAAAGTTACTGCTCTGCCAAGGATTCTCCATGGCAAGTTCCTCGATCTTGTTGCGGTTGTACGAGATGTTGAAGTTGAAATTCAAGCCGAAATTCTTCTTGTCGACAAGCACTGCGTTGAGGGCGAACTCGACACCCTTGTTTGAAGTCTTACCGAAGTTCTGCCACTGGAGCGTGTAACCCGTGTTTGACGGAATGACGGAAGTCATCAGCAAGTCGTCCGTAGTGTTCCAATAGAAGTCCAACGTACCGCTGATGCGGTTGTTCCAGAAACCATAGTCGATACCGATGTTGCGCGTGATGGTAGTCTCCCACTTCAAGTCAGGATTGTACAAGTTGCTGCCATGCTGGAGCATCGGCACACGGCTCTCGTTGAAGAACGGGGCCTTCGACGTGTTTGAGGCCATTGAATAAACAGGATAGAAGCTTCCTGCGGGGATGCGGTTGTTACCGGCCGTACCGAAGCTGAGACGCAGTTTCAGGTTTGAGAGCCAGTCTTGTGCGCCCTTCATGAAGTTCTCCTCTGACATACGCCATGCGACGGCGGCAGACGGGAAGAAGCCCCAGCGGTTGTCGTCGCTGAACATGCTCGAACCGTCGGCACGGAACGTAACCGTAGCCAGATATTTGTCGGCCAACGTATAGTTTATACGTCCGAAGTAAGAAAGGATGTTCTCTTCAGCACCGATAGTTCCCTCGTTCGGGAGAGCCGTACCGTTCTCAGGGAACGCCAGGACCTCGTCGATTGTCATCTGCTGCGGGAAGGCGATAGAAGTGCTTGTGCGCTCAACGTCCTGGTCGCTGCTCCACTCATGGCCTATCATAACGTTCAAATGGTCGCGTCCGTCGAAAAGGTCGCGGTTGTCATAGGTCACGGTGTTGGCGTTGCGCCAGTTCTTATTCTCCTTGCGTATGAACTGAGCTTGGGGCTGTCCGTTGGCACCGTATTTAGAGTTTGTCGTAGCATTGCTACCCCACACCTGGTCGGTCATGTTGTATTTCCAGCCGTAGCCGAACTCCGTGCGGAAAGTAAGCCCCTTCACAGGCTTCCAGCTCAGGGCGACGTTGTAGTTCTGAGAGAAACGCTCTTGGTACTTGTACGTGTCAGTAAGGCGCTCCGACGGATTACGGCGTGTAGACGTGCTGTTAGATTCGTCATCGTCGCTCTGCACGAGCGGTTCTACCGGATTCCAGCGCACCGTGTTGGCCACGATAGAGTTGGCGGCGTTGCTCTCGTTGGTATCGGCTCCACCGTTAAGGCCGTCGAGCTTGGTGAACGCCAGGCGTCCCGTGAAGTCCAATGTCAGCCATTGGTTCAACTTGGCGTTCAACTTGGCGTTGACGTTGTTCCTCGCGTAACCTGAGCCGCGCATGATGCTCTTCTCGTCGGAATGCGAGAAGCCGATGTTATACTTCAGTTCCTTAGATCCTCCGCTTACGTTAACGTTGTATTGCTTCTGCTGGCCGGTGCGTCCGAACACTTCGTCCTGGTAATCGCGGCCCTCGACCGACTTCCATATTTCAAGGTCGTCGTAGTTTCCGTAATCCTCGCTTCCCAACTCATACTGGTACATCGCGTAGTTGTACGGATCCATGGTCTTCACCATCTTCGTCATCTTCTTCCAGCCTATCGAGGCGTTGAAGTTCACCTGGGTCTTGCCCTCGTGGCCGCTCTTGGTCGTAACGATGATGACACCGTTGGCACCGCGCGCACCGTAGATGGCCGTAGACGAAGCGTCTTTCAGAACGTCGATGCTCTCGATTTCAGAGGGTGAAATGTCGCTAATGCTCTCAACGGGGAATCCGTCGACGATATAAAGAGGCGAGTTGTCCTGCGACAACGAACCGCCTCCACGCACACGGATCTTAACGTCTGCGTCGGGCGAGCCCTCGGTCGTCGTAATGTTCACACCGGCCATCTTACCGGTCAACGCTTCGCTGACGTTTGAAACCGGGATCTGGCCGATCTGCTCTGCGTTTACAGACGTTACGGACCCCGTAAGGTCGCGCCTCTTCACCGTACCGTAACCGATGACTACAACGTCGTCGAGGGCGGTTGCCTCATCCTCGAGAGAGACGTTCAACACACTTTTACCCTTGGCGTCAACAGTCTTAGTCTTCATACCGATGTATGAAAACTGCAACTGGTTGTTGCCAGACAATTTAATGGAGAAGTTACCGTCGAGGTCGGTCACCGCAACGTTCTTCGTTCCCTGTTCTTGAACCGTAGCACCGATGACGGGCTCGCCGTTGGCATCCTTGACGGTTCCCTTGACTGTCTGCGCCGACAAGCTGCCCACGAAGAATGTGAACAGCACCATAAGCGCCAGTCGGAAAACTTTAAAATTACCAGACATAAATGTTATTTATTAAATTAATTAAAGATAAATATTCAAGAAACGGTCATAATGTTTTCATGAACTGCACAGGCACGACCATGACTTAGGCATCGCATCTACACGCATGACGCTGACAGCCAACACGCTAACTGCGGACATTGAGCCTGCAAGATAAGACTGGTTGCTTGTTTTTTGATATTAGTTTTTAATAATTTGATATTTTCGCCTACAAAGGTAGTGAAAATTTATCTTTCGCAAAATTATTTCAGCATTTTTTTCATAAAAATGAGATTACCAAGCCTTTTATAAGCCGTCCACACTCATTACGCAACGCCCCAAAATTATCAGGACACATCGTGTGCCGATATAGGGCCACAGACAAACATGCCGCACACACAAAGGTCCGTGAGAGGGCCTTTATGCCTCCCACGGACCTTACACATGACTGTCTGAAAAACAGA
>CALUIJ010000133.1 GCA_944320675.1 uncultured Prevotella sp. | reverse complement strand
CGCCCGCCTTAGGTATGAGCGGAGCCTTGGCCGCCTGAAGCACGCCCGAGTCGTTGAAGATGAAGACAACAACCGACATGTCTTCCTGCTTCCAGTCGTCGCTTATGGCATAACTAAAGGTGCGCGTAACGCGCTCGCCGTTTATCATGCTGATGTCGTCGCCCTCGCGGTTGTTTACCGTGGCGCGGAACACGTGGTTGTGGACGTACTCCTGATTGGTTATGTTGCCGGGCATCATCTGCAAGCTGATGATATTGTCCTCAACGAGCCATACCTGAAGCTTGCCGCTGACATCGGCCAAGCCGTCGGCCTCGACCGTTATGTCTACGTTGCGCGAAGCCTCGTCGTAACTGCACGAAGCCTCGAGAAGCACTTGCGCATGCTGCTGTATCCTGTCGCGCACGGCCGTAGCCCACGTATTGACGTCGGTCATCAGCCCTCCACGGTCGATCTGCGCCGTAGGCTGCATGCTCACACCGCGCTGCTCGTAATACCAGTTGGCGTCCTCCGTGTACAAAGGCAACGGAGTACCGTTGGGCAAGCGTCCTAACGGACCGCTATACAAACCTACGGCTATCACGTTGTCAGAGCCGTAATCCTTTTGTATCTGTTCTATAGCAGCCGCTCCGTTCGGGCAGTTGATGCAACGCTGACCCGTGAAATCCTCTATCAGCACACGCTTTGCCACTTCAGCCGGCTCAACATACTCAAACCTCTCGTCCTCGGCAACATCGCTGCATGCGGCAAACACAACGCCGACCGCACACAACGAGACATTGCATATAAGTCTCTTAAAATCCATACCTCTTAGAAATTATAGTTATACGACAAAGTAACGCCCTTACCGGCCGGCACCCTCTTACATACGCCGCCCGAGCAGTTCCACCCCTCACGTGTGCGGCCGTAGCCGAGCTGCAGGCGGTGTGAACCGTGGTTGAACGTTACATAGCCTTGGTAATAATGCTCTTTGGTCTCGCCGCAGTTGTACATATCGGAAAGGGTAAACATCCAATGCGGCAGGAACGACAGTTCGAGCAGGCCGAACACCCAGTCGCCCTCGTCGTCTTCCGTGTTAAGATATTGCGCTTCGGCGCGCAGCGTGAACTTACGGTTTATCTTATATTTACCTTCGGCGATGTAAATGTCAGAGTGTACCATTCCGCCCTCGCCCTCGACGATTGTCTGGTTGTAGAACTGGTTCATGTACATAAGGTTAAGGGTGAACGAGCGCGAGAGAGGCTTCTCTATCTGTACGTTCAAGTCCTGGTAATACACTTGGTCGCCCCACTTCCAAAACGCCGAGCCGTAGCCGTCGGTGCCCTTTGCCGTGCCGTCGTAGGGATTGCCGGCGTGGTCGTTGCGGTCGATTGCGTGTACGTGCGAGAAGTTGACCTTAAGGTTCATTCCATACTTGCCGCCGAGCAGCGAACGACGCTTGAACCTGTAACCGAACTCGGCCTGATAGGCCCACTCGCCGTTAGGCTGCGTGCCGTAAGGATAAAGGGCGGCGAGGGCGTAAGTCTGGTCCATTGTGAAGGCGGGCAAGTGGTTGATTGACGAAGCTATGCTGCTCGTCTCGCCGCGCGTGCTGCGGAACACCATCGCATCGCTGCGCTTGGCCTGAACGAGGAAGCTCATGCCCCTTTTAGAGTAAGCAGCCGACAGCATGGCCACATTGCCCTTGCGGTAGATATACGAATAATCCCTACCGGTAACCGAGCTGCCCATGGTCGGGTCGGCACCCTTCCATGCGTACTCGGCCAAGAGGTTGAATCCCCCTTTCTGAAGGTTGGCCCTTACGTCGAAAGCGTTGACAAACTCGGGCAAGTCAAGCTTATGGGTAGAGCCGACCATTATGTCCTCGCTCTTCTCGTACTTGTTAACCCACGACGCACCGAGCGTAAGGTAAGTGCCCTTGTCGGCCATCTTCTTGAACCACTGGTCGAGGTTAAGCTCAACGTCGGCACCGCTGACGAGTCCTTCACTGAGTTTCCAGAAGCGGCGCTGCTTACCTGAAAGAGCCTTCACCGTGACACCCTTGGCAGGACGCACTACAATCTTACCGCCGAGCAGGGAGTTGTCGATGCCGAGCGTGCGCTCCTCGTAAGTGCGGAGGATGAAGCCCGAACCGAACTGCTCGTAGAAGTTACCGGCGGTTATCTCAAGATTCTTGAAATGGGCCTTTACATATATATTAGGTACGCCCCATCCCTTAAAGCCCGGCTCTTCCTGGAAAGTGGGCAGCGGATGCTCTAAGAACTCAAAGCGCGCCCCTGCGTCGATATACTTGCTCATCAGGGTAACGTCGGCATAGGTGTTGGTAAGGCCCCATTCGTATTTCTCGGCGCCGATGGCCTTGTCCTCCTGCGGCAGCATCATGTCGCTCTGCACGCTTCCGCTGACGGTAACATTGTTGCCGCCGCCCTCTTGGGCGAACGAGCACAATGACAACGCCGACGCGGCAAAAAGGCACATCAACCTGTTTGTCGTAATAATCATTGATGATTTCTTTTTTACGGAATTAAACAAATCTGACACACGCACACCGCGGGGTTACTGCGCTATCAGTTCCCTTACCTTTTCGATATACTCCTGCTCGGCACCCTCGGTATATCCGTTGTGCTTGTAAACGATGTTGCCCTTGCCGTCGACGATGATGGTGTAAGGAATCATGTTGATGCCGAGGGCGCGCTTGAAGTCGCTGTTAGGGTCGAGCAGCACTTCGTAAGGCCATCCGTGGTTGTCGACGAGCGGCCTCACCTTATTAATATTCTGGGCCTGGTCTATCGAAACGGCGATGAGCTTAACGCCAGTCTCCTCCTGCCACTCCTCGTACACCTCGCTTATGGCCGAGAGCGCGCGGTTGCAAGGCTTGCACCACGTGGCGAAGAAGTCAATGATGAACGGCTTGCCGTTGTTCGACAGGGTGTCGGTCCTTACAGTCTTACCGTTAATGTCTTTCAGGGTTACGGACGGAAGCTGGGCGTTCGCCGTATAAACCATACCGAATACGAATACGATTAAAGAAAAAAGATGTTTCATTTTTATTTAATTTTAAAGTGTTTATTCCGTGCAAAAATACATGCAATTTCCCAAAAAAGCAAATCTTATCTCAAATAAATTACAAAAAGAGCTTTTTTCTTTTCATTTGGTTGTCGTAAATACAATATAAAATCAATTAATGTAACCGCCAAACCTTAAATTTTAACCTTTATGCAAGTTTCATACGCTTATATGGCGCATTTCGCCATACGAGCCTTTACAATATGTCACAACACAAGTTTGCGCACTTCCGCGTTACACATCGGCAGGATGTCCTTCATGTCCTTTCCGTAGTAAACCGCCTGTATGGCCTTGTTCACGATGCCGTGCCCTACGGCAAGGACTACTTGCCCGGCGTAATTGCCGCGGACGAAATCAAGGAACTTGCGCGCGCGCTCCATCAAGGCCTCAACCGTCTCAACGTCTTCAGGCCACGCGGAGTCCTTCAAATCGGGAATATACTTGCCGGTGAAGCCGCCCCAATCGCGCTCGCGCAGCAAGGAGGTGGTAGAGACGCCGAGCCCGTGCGGCCCGGCTATCGCAACGCACGTGTCGTAAGCGCGCTTCAAGTCGCTCGACACAAAAGCGTCGATATGCGTACCGGCCATTTCCTCAGCCACTTCACGCGCCTGCGAACGCCCCTTGTCGTTGAGTTCGCCCTGTGTCTGCCCCTGCATTATGCGGTTGGCGTTGTCAACCGTCTCGCCATGACGGACAAGATACAATACTGTCATATCCGGAGAAATTAAAATAGTTAATGAGGCCTCCGCCCCGCCCGCACCGGGGCTGGGCCGCATGCCATTGTTTCTTACGGATAAAGGAGAAGCCCCTCTTTCGTTTTTATCGCCCGTAAGCACTGCAAAAGTAATAAAAAATTTGCTTTGTAAGCGTATTTTTCGTAATTTTGCTATATGTAATCAAAATTAAACGTCATGAAGAAAATTCTCAGAAGTTCTGTTTTCCGTGCGGTATGCGCCATTGTCACAGGAGCGTTGCTTATCAGCAACCCCGACAGCACGGTTGTCGGCATAACGGTCGCCATCGGCATAATGTTCCTGATATCGGGAGTGATTTCATGCGCAACCTACCTTAACGCCAGAAAAAACATCACCGGAGGCGAAGTCTACGACGCGCAAGGACGGCTGATAATGCAGAGCAGGCCGCCGTTCCCTATAGTCGGCATAGGCAGCATACTGCTCGGACTCATCCTCGCGCTGGTTCCGGGCATGTTCGTCACGTCGCTGATGTACGTTCTCGGCGCGCTCATCATCCTTGGAGCGATAAGCCAGTTCATGACGCTTATCGGGGCGAAAAGGATGTTCCGCGTGCCACTGTGGTTCTGGGTTGCGCCGTCGGTCATTCTCCTTACGGGCATCTTCGTCATAGTAAAACCGATGGAAACAGCCGCCCTGCCGCTACTGATCATCGGATGGTGCCTGCTGTTTTACGGAGCTACGGAATGCGTCAACGCAATAAAGATCTACAAGGAAAGCAGGAATATAATTAAGAGTTAAGAATTAAGAATTAAGAAAACATGCCTCTGCGGATGTTTAAGCAACAAGGCATATTTTCTTAATTCTTAATTCTTAACTCTTAATTATACTAATTATGTACTTGCACAGGATATCTATGCCGGTAAGGTTCTCGCCGCCCTGCGGGATTATCAGGTCGGCGTACTTCTTCGTCGGCTCGATAAACTGCTCGTGCATCGGCTTCAGCACCTTAAGATAACGGTCGATGACCATCTCAACGGTGCGGCCGCGCTCAAGCACGTCGCGCTGGATGTTACGGATAAGGCGCTCGTCTGAATCGGTGTCGACAAATATTTTCAGGTCCATCATGTCGCGCAGCTTCTTGTTCAGCAGCGTCATTATGCCCTCGATTATTATCACGGGGCGAGGCTCTACATGGACGGTCTCCTTCAGCCTGTTGCACAGCAGGTACGAGTACGTAGGCTGCTCGACGGCGTTGCCGTTGCGCAGCTCGTTAACATGCTTTACCAGGAGTTTCCAGTCGAAGGCGTCAGGGTGGTCGAAGTTTATGGCCCGGCGCTCCTCCTCCGTCATGCTCGACGTGTCGTTATAATACGAGTCGAGCGGCACTACGACGACATAGTGCGGCGGCAACGACTCGGCTATTTTCCTCACGACGGTGGTCTTGCCCGAACCCGTACCGCCGGCTATACCTATTATTGTCATCTTATTATCTTTTGTTTTCATGGAATTGTTTTGGAAAGCAGGACGTCATGGCGTTTTCAGTCCCTCGGCCGCGAACATTTCCCCATAATACACGGCCTTGCGCTCGACTTTCATCGGATATGCGCGCGAGCTGCTCGGCATGCGGTAAAGCCTCAACTCACGGCCGTCGAACGTGAACGTAACCGACGCGCCCACCTTCGGCGGCTTTATCCCGAAGTGCTTCGTAAACACGTCGGTGGCCTTCTGCCCGGTGGTAGCCACGGCCCTGCATTGCGGCAAGCGGCGCAAGAGGGCTTCAAGATCGGTCTCGCCGACTATCTCGAGGTCCTTGTCAGAGGCCGTGTTCTTCGTGCGGCGCACGGCGCACGCCGTGTCATAAAGGGCGACGCCCTTTTCGGTCAGGAACCTTACGATGTCGTCACGGCGGAACGCCGCGGCGGCGCGGTCGACGAAACGGTCCTTGTCGGCGAAGAACACTATGCCGAATATGCGCCACATGTCGTTGATGAAGTTGGGATAAAAGAAGTCCATGCACCATCGGCGGCGCGCCGGCGGGAAGCTGCCGAGCATGAGCAGGCGCGCCCCGGCGGGCGTGAACGGCTCAAGCGGATGCTGCTCTACGCCGTTCATTTCTGCTCTTTAACAAGGTAAACCACGACGGGCAGGTGGTCGCTGTATCCGTCGAGCCATATTCCGCTCGCGTGAGTGCGCTTCGGCGTGCCCTTATAGCGGCCCTCGGTGTTCATCATATAGCTGCGGCGGAATATCTGGTTCTTCCAATACTTAAGCGTAGAGTAGTCTTTCCGGCCGTCGGCGTCCACGAGGTTGGGCGTAAGCACTATCTGGTCGAAGAGGTTCCACGAGCCCTGGTACGCCAGCGTGCCCACGCCGTCGTTCGCCAGCATGTTGTACCACGGGTTATACATGCACCCCTCCTTTACGTCCTTGACGTCGGCCTTAGCCTTTAGCACGTCCTTCATGCTCTTGTTCGTAGGGTCGTCGTTCATGTCGCCCATGACGAGCACCTTCACCGCAGGATCGGCACGCAGCAGCGAGTCCTTTATGTCCCTTACGAGCAGGGCGGCGCGCTCGCGGTAAGCCGAACCCGAGAAGCGGCTCGGCCAGTGGCACACGATGACCGTGACGGGCTCGCCGGCCATCTCGCCGCTTACGGTGAGGAAGCCGCGCGTCTTGAAGTCGCTCTTCATCGACCCGTCGGGCACGTAGGGCAGCAGCCTTGAGTCCTTAACGGTGAAGAGGGCCGGATTGTAAAGCATGGCGCAGTCGATGCCGCGGCTGTCGGGTCCCTCGATGTGCACATATTTATACCCACGCGCGCGCAAGGGGGCCTGCGCCGTGAGGTCGTCGAGCACCTTTGAGTTCTCCACCTCCGAAAGGCCTATCACGGCGCAGCCTACGCCGGGCAACACGTCGGTGCCCATGTCGGCAAGGACGCGCGCCATGTTGCGGAGCTTGTGGGTGTATTTCATACCGTTCCAACGGTAAGAGCCGTTAGGCAGGAACTCGTTGTCGTTCTTGCCGGCGTCGTGGCAAGTGTCGAAAAGGTTCTCCTGATTGTAAAATCCAACGGCATAGACCGAGTATTTCTTCTGGGCGTTGCCGCACACCGTCACCAGCAAAAGTGACAATACGAAAAACAATGATAATTTCTTCATGCCTTATTTTAAGATTGTTCACGAACGCCCGCAATTACTCCACCGCCTGACATTCATCATACTATTTACCGTGCAAAGATAGCGATAGTTTGATAAAAACCAAAATAAATGTTTCATTTTTTCAGTTTAGTAAAACCGTAGCAACACGTTTGTAAAACCGACACTTAACCGACGCGCCGCACGGCATGCCTCAACGCGCGGGCTGTAACGGACGGACGCGGCACGGACACACGCATGCCACGCAGGCCATGGACGGCGTAGCTGTCTTGGTAAAAAATCAGGACAAATATAATTCGCAAAATAGAAAACGGAATGTTATCATATATTAAAAACACAACAGCTTTCGCCTCATATACTAACATCAGTTAACACACGTCTCCGCAGCTACGCTGCAAAAGCTTACCTTCCGCATCAGCAAACGCCGGTTTCGGCCGTGCAAAAGCATAGGTTAAGCCTCGTAAAAGCATAGGTTTCAGCACGCAAAACGGCCGGTTTGCATAAAAAGAACGGCCGGTTTCGTGCCGTCTAAGCCGACCGTTCCCAATAACACACTGGTTATCAAGGCATTAAGAAAATGCTCGTTTTTATGCGTTTTTCAGCCTAAGGTTCACTTCCAATAGTAAATATCCGATTCTGAAGGCCTTAACCGAACGCCTGTATGGCTAAAGTGCGTGACGCAAAACCATAAAATCGCATCAGTTCGGTATAATGAAAAGTAATCCCTTCTAAACCGTAAGAAGTCTGTGGCATACCGCCATTCCGGGCCAGGACCCGGAATCCAGTATAAAAAACGCTTTATTCGCAAAATGATGTTTCCTGGATTCCGGGTCTAAGCCCGGAATGACAGTATGCCACAGACTTCTTA
>CALUIJ010000132.1 GCA_944320675.1 uncultured Prevotella sp. | reverse complement strand
GTATGAATTGATAAATACTGTCATTAATGCTTATAGGTATGTATATGAGACCTTTTATTGTGTTGTTTTCCTTGAAATTGGATTCTCCTTGAAACTCTTCATTGAAATGTATAGTGACGTTTTTATCCGGGCGTGATATTGTAGGGGCCGGATAAGATCTTAATGTCTTATATTTGTTATTATAATATTCAAACCACGCTAAGTCTATTGGTGCGTCTTTCAATTGTTCAGTGACAGTTTGGGATATTTTGACAATACTGTCGTATTTTCCTAAAATTTCATATTGTTCCATTACTGTTTGTATTAGACTTAATGCCTCCATGGAACCTATTTCATCCTGATGATTGTATATGACGTTATTTAATTTTTCTATTGCTTCTTCTGGTCTGTTGAAATGTGATGCAAGCAGTCCTTCTGCTATTAATTTGAGTTGAACATATTGTATGCTGTCTTTTAGCCTTGGATATTTTTCGTTAAGGGTAAACCAATCTTTTTCTCCCATTAAGTTGTTAACTATTTGATATGCTTGTTGGGCATGTATGTTTAGGGAAACGAGTATGCAAAATAAAGATATTAAAAAGTTTTTCTTCATATTTTATATAAGGTTTTGTTATTTGACAAAGGTATATGAAAAATCTGATACAGGCAAGTCTTAAATATAGTTTAATGTTTAATTATTCTTAATGCGGCGGGATTTGCAGTTTTCTGTAATCTTTATGTGCTGAAATTATACGGTTTCGTTATTTTGTTAAGTGTTACTCAAGTCTTTTTATGTCTGCAACTTATGTAATTTACGTGATTCAAAATGATAATAAACGGTGCGAAAGCATGTCAAAGTGTCAATGCGAAAATGTCTGCGGTTTTTCGTAAAATAGAAATCCGGAGGCCGTCCTACGGCTGTTTTTACGGCGGAAAACAGTGTGTCGTGATATGGTTTGCGGTGAATTGCGGCGTGAAAGGCTGCCTTTTGCGTTGCGGAACACGGCCTTTTGCTTGCCTGAAATCACTTGTTTGTGGGCTAAAACATGGTGTTTTACCGCTGTTTTACTGTGTTTTTGCCGGAAAAACAAGCTTTATTGTTTGCACAGATTGCGTGTTATCGTGCGTAACAATCATGATGCCAGTGGCTTACGCTTGCACGCCCGAGAGCGGCTTATATGCGTCCGGGAGATGAAAAAATCAGAATGCGGCCGCTGTGGAGCGTCAAGCAAAATCAAAAAGAAAGAGTTTTTAAAGGAAAAGGTGAAAAAGTGAAGAGGTGAAAATGTGAAGAAGTATGGGGTTGGTGTGTTTTGTATTGTAATGCCGACGTTATTCTGCCGTTTCGGGCATGATTGTCGTTCGGGCTGACAATATTGTCAGTCGTGTCATGCCATAATTGTCAGTTTCGCCGTTGGCACGCTTTTCGCTATACACTTGGCGGATGCGTCGCAAGGCGCATGGTAAAACAATAAAGTATATAACATTAAAACCATAGAATTATGAACATCAAACCATTAGCAGACAGAGTGTTGGTGCAGCCGGCACCGGCAGAAGAGAAAATCGGCGGTATCATTATTCCTGATACGGCGAAAGAGAAGCCTTTGCACGGCAAGGTAATCGCTACGGGCAAGGGAACCAAGGACGAAGAGATGGTATTGAAAGCCGGCGACGAAGTGCTCTACGGCAAGTATGCAGGCACGGAGTTGGAGTTCGAGGGCGAGAAATACCTGATGATGCGCCAGAGCGACGTGCTCGCCGTTATTGAAAAGTAAAAAAGTAAAAAAGGTAAAAAAGTAAAACAAAAGAGTTTGTCGGATGTAAGGGTAAAGTTGTTTTTAATATTGCAAAAGCATTTTTACTTACTGCTTTTCTCCTTACTCCTTTACTCCTAAAAAATAGAAAATCATGGCAAAGGAAATTAAATATAACGTAGACGCCCGCGACCTGCTTAAGAAGGGCGTTGACCAGTTGGCAAACGCAGTGAAGGTGACACTCGGCCCGAAAGGCCGCAACGTGATAATCGAGAAGAAGTTCGGCGCTCCGCAGATAACAAAGGACGGCGTAACCGTAGCTAAGGAGGTAGAGCTGGCCGACCACTTCGAGAACACCGGCGCACAGCTCGTTAAGAGCGTGGCAAGCAAGACCGGCGACGACGCAGGCGACGGAACGACTACCGCTACGATACTTGCGCAGAGCATCGTAAACGTAGGACTGAAGAACGTCACCGCAGGTGCCAACCCGATGGACTTGAAGCGCGGTATCGACAAGGCCGTGGCAGCGGTTGTAGAGTATATCAAGGCACACGCCGAGAAGGTTGACGACAACTACGACAAGATTGAGCAGGTTGCCACCGTCAGCGCCAACAACGACCCCGAGATCGGCAAGCTCATCGCCGACGCCATGCGCAAGGTAAGCAAGGACGGCGTAATCACGATAGAGGAGAGCAAGAGCCGCGACACGCACATCAACGTGGTGGAGGGCATGCAGTTCGACCGCGGCTACCTGAGCGGATACTTCGTGACCGACGCCGACAAGATGGAGTGCGTTATGGAGAATCCTTACATCCTGATTTACGACAAGAAGATAAGCAACATCAAGGACTTCCTGCCCATCCTGCAGCCTGCCGCAGAGAGCGGACGCCCGCTGCTCGTAATCGCCGAGGATGTTGACTCTGAGGCTCTTACGACGCTCGTCGTAAACCGTCTGCGCGGCGGATTGAAGATCTGCGCAGTCAAGGCTCCCGGCTTCGGCGACCGCCGCAAGGCAATGCTCGAGGACATCGCCATACTGACCGGCGGCGTCGTTATCAGCGAGGAGAAGGGCTTGAAGCTCGAGCAGGCTACGCTCGAGATGCTCGGCACTTGCGACAAGGTAACCGTAACTAAGGACAACACTACCATCGTAAACGGCGCAGGCGACAAGCAGTGCATCGCCGACCGTGTGGCCCAGATAAAGAACGAGATAGCCAACACTACAAGCTCTTACGACAAGGAGAAGCTGCAGGAGCGCCTGGCCAAGATTTCGGGCGGCGTAGCAGTGCTCTACGTAGGAGCCAATAGCGAGGTCGAAATGAAGGAGAAGAAAGACCGCGTTGACGACGCCCTTTGCGCAACACGCGCCGCTATCGAGGAAGGCGTGGTGGCCGGAGGCGGTACTACATACATCCGCGCACTCGAGAACCTGAAAGACCTTAAGGGCGACAACGCCGACGAGCAGACCGGTATCAACATCGTCGAGCGCGCCATCGAGGAGCCTCTGCGCCAGATAGTAGCCAACGCCGGAGGCGAGGGCGCAGTGGTAGTGCAGAAAGTCCGCGAAGGCGAGGGCGACTTCGGATACAACGCCCGCACCGACGTTTACGAGGACATGCGCAAGGCTGGCGTAATCGATCCTGCGAAGGTTGCCCGCGTGGCTCTTGAGAACGCCGCTTCGATAGCAGGCATGTTCCTGACTACTGAGTGCCTGATTGTCGACAAACCCGAGGAGAAGCCCGCCATGCCGATGGGCAACCCGGGAATGGGTGGAATGATGTAATTTGCAAACCACAGATAACAAAAAAAGAGGGCGGTGGTTCTACTACCGCCCTTTTTTATGTTTTTAATATGGATGAAATGATTTTTTTGATGAAAAATTTGGGAGGTATTGGTATTTGTCATAATTTTGCATGTCGAAGAAACAACTTCATGTAGATAGATCCTAAAGTAGATATTTTTTTGATTTGTTTTAGTAGATTAGTTTTTAAGTAGTTTGTTTTTTGAAAATCGCTTGTCGTGACGACATGCGATTTTTTTTGTTCGTACCGAAAGCAAAAACAACTGGCATTATTTCATGTTGTCTTGGATTTTGATTAACTTTGCCGACAGGTTCCGCATTATGTGCTGTTTTAAAGTATGCGGCGATTAAGGAAAGACTATGGATGTTGACAAGTATAAGATAAAGTGGTGGCAATGGGTGCTGTACGTTGTCGTCTCAGCCGGGCTGCTTTACATCACTGGTTCGTGGATGATGTCGCTCGGCATAATCCTTTTGTTGATATTGCTTGACCGTTGGCTCGCCGAGTATGAACGGAAGAAGCGCGGCGGCGGCGAAGATGATATTTTATTGTGACTATGCAGAAGCTTTTGGATTTGTACAGGTCGTGGAGCGGTTCGGCTCCGGCCGGTGTTGAACAGTTGGAAGGTGCCGGCAGCAACCGCCGGTATTACCGTATGACGGGGGCCGACGGCGTTTCGGTTATAGGCGTGATAGGCACGAGCCGTGACGAGGATCATGCATTCATATATCTTTCGGGGCACTTCAGGAAGCGTCAGCTTCCGGTGCCGCGCATACTCGCCGTTGCCGACGACGAGCTTAGGTACTTGCAGGAAGACCTCGGACGCGCGTCGCTTTTCGGAGCGATAAGCGGCGGCCGCCAGTCGGGAGGCAGGTATAACCAGCGCGAGAAACAGTTGCTGGTGAACACTATACGCGAATTGCCCAACATCCAGATACGTGGAGCCAGGGGGCTGGATTGGTCGAATTGTTATCCGCAACCTGAGTTCGACGAGGACGGCGTGCTTTTCGACTTGAACTATTTTAAGTATTGTTTCTTGAAACCGGCCGAACTCGATTTCCACGAGCTGAAGCTCGAAGCCAACTTCCGCCTCTTCGCCAAAGACCTTGTGGCCGAGAAGTCTGACAGTTTCATGTACCGTGATTTCCAGGCCCGCAACGTGATGCTCGATGTCAAGGGACGTCCTTATTTCATCGACTATCAGGGCGGACGCAAAGGCCCTTATTATTACGACCTCGCATCGTTCTTGTGGCAGGCTTCGGCAAAGTATTCAAACAAACTCCGGCGCGAGCTTGTCTACGAATATTATAATTCGTTGAAACTGTACACCGAAGTCCCGTCGGTGCGCCATTTTGTCGAGCGTCTCAGTCTGTTCGTGCTTTTCCGCACGCTCCAGGTCTTGGGCGCGTATGGGTTCCGTGGATATTTCGAGCGCAAGAAACACTTCCTTGACAGCATTCCCCCTGCGATGCAGAACCTACGGGAGCTGTTGAAACTGAACGTGTTCCCGTATCCCTATTTAATGGAAGTGTTGCGCCGCCTGACGGAGCTTCCTCAGTTCGCCTGTCTTGAAGAACCGGCGTTGACGCGGGCCGATGGTTTTAGGACAACGGACAGCAAGGTGTACGTTGCCCATCCGTCTGACGGTCCGGCCACGTTCTCAAAGTATGACAACAAGGGTCCGCTCGTGGTCCGCGTGTTCAGCTTCTCTTATCATAAGGGCATTCCGGAGGACGAATCGGGCAATGGCGGCGGCTATGTGTTCGACTGCCGTGGCACGCATAATCCCGGACGTTACGAGCCTTACAAGAAGTTGACGGGTCTGGACGAGCCTGTTATCCGTTTTCTTGAGGACGACGGGGAGATTCTTACTTTCTTGGACAGCGTATATAAACTGGCGGACGTCCACGTAAGACGTTACATCCAACGTGGTTTCACCAGCCTGATGTTCAGCTTCGGATGCACCGGAGGCCAACACCGCAGCGTTTATGCGGCACAGCATCTGGCTGAACACATTAATGAAAAATTCGGCATAGAAGTGCTCATAGTGCATCGTGAGCAGAACATAAGCATGACATTGGAAGCAAAGAATAAGTAAAAAGGAGTTTTTATGAAGCAGGCAATGATATTCGCCGCAGGCTTGGGAACGCGGCTGAAACCGCTCACCGACACTATGCCGAAAGCTCTCGTGAGGGTAGGGGGAGAGTCTCTTTTAGAGCATGTGGTAAGGAAACTGAAAACCTCGGGCTTTGACAAGATTGTGGTCAACGTCCATCATTTCGCCTCACAGATAGTGGATTTCCTGCATGATAACGGCAACTTCGGCGTTGACATCGGCATAAGCGACGAGTCGGAGACGCTGCTTGACACGGGCGGCGGCATCAAGAACGCCAGGCCGTTGTTCCTTCCGAACTCGCCGATACTTATTCATAATGTCGACATACTGAGCAATGTTGATTTGGATTGGCTGTACGAACGGCATGGGGCAAACGACGCAACGTTGCTTGTAAGCGAGCGCAAGACCAAGCGTTACCTGTTGTTTAACGACGGCATGCGCCTTGTCGGTTGGACAAACATAGAGACGGGCGAGGTGAAAAGTCCGTTTCCTAATCTGGATATAAAGGCTTGCCGCATGCTGGCTTTTTCCGGGATACATGTTTTTTCGCCCAGCTTGTTCCCGCTGATGGACGCTTTTCCAGACAAGTTCGGCATAATGGATTTCTACCTTAAGGTGTGCGACAAGGCCGTAATCAAGGCTTGTTTAAAGCCTGATCTCCGCCTGCTCGACGTGGGTAAGCTGGATTCTTTGGCTGAGGCGGATGCTTTTTTATCAGAATTGTCTGCAAATTTCTTTTAATTAATACAAGTCTTTCTTTTTGTAAAAGATGCTTATTCAGCGTTCAAAAGGCGGCCTTTCAGAGTCTAAAAGGCCGTCTTTTGAACGGCGTTTTGCCGCATATTGGAAAATAGTCTATGCTGTTA
Organism: uncultured Prevotella sp.; assembly: GCA_944320675.1. Taxonomy (GTDB): domain Bacteria; phylum Bacteroidota; class Bacteroidia; order Bacteroidales; family Bacteroidaceae; genus Prevotella. Next base: position 6,420 of record CALUIJ010000132.1, on the reverse strand, counting down.
CGGAGTCTTGCCATGCGCCGGCGGTCTTACATTTTGCCGTTTAGCTCAACAAATCAGCATGTTATGGACATAACTTGGAAAATTTGTTGTACCTTTGCAACGGAAATTTCCAAACGCAGAAAAGTATCCGTGTGATGGCCGTAGAGCCGTCAGGCTTTTTCTCACATGATTTCTATAATTTCTTAAAATTCCTATAAATACGATGCAAAAAATCATCATTCTCGATTTCGGTTCGCAGACCACGCAGCTCATAGGCCGCCGTGTGCGCGAGCTTGACACGTTTTGCGAGATTCTGCCTTACAACAAGTTTCCGCAAGACGATGACAGCGTTATTGGCGTTATCCTCAGCGGCTCGCCTTATTCAGTTCACGATCCCGAGGCTTTCAAGGTTGACTTGAGTCAGTTCGTAGGTAAATATCCGGTTTTGGGAATATGCTACGGAGCACAGTTCATAGCAGCACAGGGTGGCGGAAAGGTGGAGAAAACCGACACGCGCGAGTACGGCCGCGCCCACCTTACGCAGTTCGACGCACAGAACCCCCTGTTCAAGGGCTTTAAGGAAAACTCGCAAGTATGGATGAGCCACGGCGACACAATTACGGCCATCCCCTCCGACTGCCGCGCCATAGCCTCTACCGCCGACGTCAAGTTTGCCGCTTACGCCGGCACGGAGAAGCCCCTTTGGGCAGTGCAGTTCCACCCCGAAGTGTTCCACACTGAGCAGGGCAAGCAGCTTTTGCAGAACTTCGTAGTCGACATCTGCGGCAGCAAGCAGGAGTGGAGTCCTGCGTCGTTCGTGGAAACTACCGTGAAAGAGCTGAAAGAGCAGCTCGGCGACGACCGTGTGATACTTGGCCTGAGCGGCGGTGTCGACTCGTCCGTGTGCGCCACGCTGCTCAACCGTGCCATCGGTTCCAACCTTACGTGCATCTTCGTCGACCACGGCATGCTGCGCAAGAACGAGTTCCAAAAGGTAATGGACGCATATAAGGGACTCGGACTCAACGTAATCGGCGTTGACGCAAGCGACAAGTTCTTCAAGGACTTGGAAGGAGTGAGCGACCCCGAGCAGAAACGCAAGATAATAGGACGCGACTTCGTAGAGGTGTTCAACGCCGAGGCGAAGAAGATAACCGACGCAAAATGGCTCGCCCAAGGCACGATATACCCCGACCGCATAGAGAGCCTCAGCATCACGGGCATGGTCATCAAGAGCCACCACAACGTAGGCGGACTGCCCAAGGAGATGCACCTGCAGCTCTGCGAGCCGCTTAAGTGGCTGTTTAAGGACGAGGTGCGCCGCGTAGGTTACCAGCTCGGCATGCCCGAACGCCTCATCAAGCGCCACCCGTTCCCCGGTCCCGGCTTGGCCGTGCGCATACTCGGCGACATTACGCGCGAGAAAGTGCGCATACTGCAAGATGCTGACGACATCTATATCGAGAACATGCACAACTACGTTTGCGAGGACGGCGAGTCGCTTTACGACAAGGTTTGGCAGGCCGGCACGGTGCTTCTTTCCACCATCCGCAGCGTCGGAGTGATGGGCGACGAGCGCACTTACGAGCATCCAGTAGCCTTGCGCGCCGTTACGAGCACCGATGCCATGACCGCCGACTGGGCCCATCTGCCTTACGACTTCATGGCGAAAGTCTCCAACGAGATAATAAACAAGGTGAAAGGCGTAAACCGCGTTTGTTATGATATTTCTTCAAAACCGCCTTCGACAATCGAGTGGGAATAATCCGATATGCAAAAAACTCCGCAAGACGGCCCGGCCGATCTTGCGGAGTTTTTATTTATGAATAAAGACAAATCAACGTTGGTTATTCATTGATGAACTTCTTGCCGTTCTGGATAAGTATGCCCTTGGCATCCTTGTTGACGCGCTGGCCGGCAATGTTGTAGATGGGAGCGTTCTCGTCAACTTGTCCTGCTACGGCGTTGTTGATGCCTGTTGCTTCGTTCTCGGCATAAGAGAATCCGAAAACTCTCATTGTCGAGCCCCTGCGGTAGAATGTGTAAGTGTTGCCGGCCTCAAGCGTGTATTCCTTAGAGCAATAGCCGTAATCACCGTCTTCCTCGCTGATTGTCAGTTCGCCGCTTACTATTGTTTCAACATCGTTTTGGTTTACTAACAAGATGTCCTTGTTGTCGTCCGGATTAAGTCCGTTCTCGCCGACCTGCCTGCGGATGTAGATAGTAAACTTAGCGTCTTTCTTTGCCGTAACTACCAATGGCGTGGACTCGCTCTGTTCCGTACCGGTGGGCACGTCGGCCGTCGGGTCTGCTGCTACGCGCAATTGGAAATAAGCGTTAAAGTCAACGCCGCTGATGGTCTTCTCGGCCTTGCCTGTCTTTGATGCGTAAACGGTTGAAACCGTTACGATGTCGTCGTCTACAAACGTCGTACCTGCCGCATAATTGCCGCTTTCCTGGTTTTCGGCCTTCCAAGTTGTTTGCGCACTAACGCCCATGGCCATAACAGCCATGGCTACCAAAGTAAAAAACTTTTTCATAATCAAACTGTTTTTGTTAATAAATAATTTGTTTATAAGTAATTAGTTGTAAAGATAACGCAGGCGGGCGCAATGCAAGTTTACCCGCAAATTGCCGTGTGCGACTTATCTGGTGCAAAGATACACTTTTTTATCGAATTGAAAAGTTTTTCTAAGGAAAAAGGTCAAAAAATATTGTTGGGGCAGCTTGCCGGTGTCTGACTTTCGTCGGCTTTCAATGAGTTTGTCTTGCGCGTTGCCAAATACGGTCTTTTACGCCGTAAAAGGCTAACTGTTGCGGTGCAGAAGGCCACCTTTTACGGCGTAAAAGACCGTATATTGCGTTGTCGGTATATGATGGCGGTAGGGGGTGGTGTGTTGGCAGGCTGTCTGATACCTGTTTTACCTTATTATATATATAGGCGTGCGTTTTTGTGTGATTATTGTCTGGCGGCTGCGTCTTTTCAGTAAAAACATTCTATTTTTACCATTTGTGCTTTAAGATATGATTTTTTTATGTATCTTTGCGCCTGTGAAAACGATTTACTAAAAACAATTTTAACCAATTAATTAAAACATGGAGAAAAAACGGTTACTCAGATGGGGCATGTTGTGTCTCATGGCTCTTGTGGCGTGTGTCACAAGGGCGCAGGACGTTACGGCCACATGGGATTTCCAGAACAGGATTCCCGCTACGCTGTCGGATGTCGCCTTAGAAGGCAACACGGGCGAAGTGGCTTCAGACGTCGAGGGCGTAAGCCTTTACGTGGACGCCACCAACGGCAAGTTTAACGCCAAGGACAGGGATGCCGACGTCCAGGTGAACGAGGGCACGGTTATTCGCGTGCCCATTAAGTCGGCGAGAGACATCGTATCGGTTACTCCGAGTCCTAATTACGGCAACTTTACAATCGGCGGCGAGGCCGGCGCGCAGGAAGGCGCAACCGAGCACAAGGCTACGTCGGCCGAGGTAGAGGCCGGTTATGTCGACGTTGTCGCCACCGGCAGCTGCTATCTTTGGAAAATCAGCGTTACCTTTGTTTCTAACATCCAGGCCAGGGAGCTTTACTCGACCGATTTCACCGAGTGGGTCAACCTTGAGGCTTCGGCCGAGGAGACGGTCGCCCATACGGCAAGCACGAAGTACAGCCACGAGAGCCTTTCGTTCACGGTCTACAACACGAACGTTGCGCCCGACCCGAATACGATAGGCATCGACTGGAACAAGTTTGACAAGGATTTGGTCGGCGGTACATTGCAGGCCGAGAAGAACGGCGGTTCTTATATCGTGACTTCGCCGCTTGCCTCGGTTACGAAGGTTACTTTCGTACATGGCGCGACAGGCGGCAACCGCGGCTGGTCTCTTTGGGCCAAGGGCGACGGCGATGCCGACTGGGTGCAGATTACCACTTCGACGGCCAACCCGGCCGGCTGGTGCGAGGTTTCGGCAAACGTCAACCGCACCAACTGCCAGCTGAAGTTCACCAACCTGGCCGACGCGCAAAACGCTTACATGTTCCGTCTTGGCATATACGGTAATGTTGACATGTCGCTTACTCCGGCCCTCGGCTCGTTCACGTTCAACGGCACAACGTACCAGGCAGTTGACATATTTGAAGAAGTGGCCGAAGGCGTGCAGCAGGCTACCATCGAGATACCTAACGCTGTTGAACTGCCGTCGGCGTCGAATCCGATAACCGACATCGTTTGCGACAACGGCGAGCTTGACGGCGACGTGGCTTATGCAGTCAGTGAAGACGGCTCGGCCGTGGCCACGATAAAGGTTACCGCCAACGGCGAGACCATGACTTATAACGCCGTATTCGTGCATAAGCCTTATTTCACCTTATCTTATATAGACACAGACGGCAAGACCGTGCTCGACGCTACGCAGAAGGTTGAGAAGGATGCCGGTATAGGAACGCTGCGCGGTTACGACGGCGTGACCGTGCCCGAGGGCAAGGCTATGCGCGGATGGTTCGTATCCCCCGACGGCGGAGAGAAGTACACTACCGACTTTGTCGTTACGTCAGACTTGACGCTTTACGCCGTGGCAACCGACATCGAGACCGCCAACGGCACGTCGCGTTACATATTCGACCTTACCGACGAATTCTTCTATGACGAAGACCACGAGGCTTTCAACGCCGAAGGCGCGCAGTTCCATGACGGCACCCACGGCTGGACGCTCGAGTCTAACGGAAAGATCGACCTGCTCGTGGGCGGCCACGCTTACATCATAGCCACGCTCTGCCGTTACAGCAAGAGCAACGCCGTGCTGACCCTGGCCGACGCCTCTGGCAACGTTGTCGCCACGGCGAGCGGTTACAGCTCGACCGACGGCAAGACCGTCATGATGGAGTACACCGGAGGAGCGGGCACGCTGACCCTTACGGCGAGCAACGAGGTCTACCTCCACAAGCTCGTGATAGCCAACGTAGAGGGTGCTCCGGTTGAGAAGAACGAACAGGGGTATTACGTCGTAAGGCAGGGCGACGGCGGCAACCTGCTCACCGTGCTTGACATAGTAAACTCGCAGGCTTCGGCCGACGAGCGCACGTACGTATTCCTGCCCGACGGCACTTACGACCTCGGCAGCGAGGTGCTCACCCCGATTTCTGGCGACAATATCTCAATCATCGGCCAGAGCATGGACAACACCGTCATCGTGAACGAGGCTCCCGAGGAGGGCATCGGCGTATCGGCTACGTTCCTTGTCACCGGACGTAACACATACTTCCAGGACCTCACCCTCAAGAACGCCTACGACTATTACCAGCCGGGCTTCGCCGGCCGCGCCGTAGTCATCCAGGACAAGGGCGACCGCACGATATGCAAGAACGTAAGGATGCTGTCTTACCAGGATACTTATTACTCTAACAACAAGGCACAGTTCTACTTCGAGGATTCCGACATCCACGGTACGGTCGACTTCATCTGCGGCGGCGGCGACGTGTTCTTCAACGGATGTACGCTGACCGTCGAGCCGCGCAATGCCGACGGCAGCGGCGAGTGCACCCTTACGGCGCCTTCGACCGACGTCGACGGCGGCAACCTGTGGGGCTATGTGTTCAGCGGATGTACCATTGACAGCAAGGCCGAGCGTTTCAACTACGGCCGCGCATGGAACGACCGTCCGCGTTGCGCTTACATCAACACGACGCTCTTGCAGCCCGAAAGGCTCAATGAAAACCGTTGGACTACGGGCGGCATGAACGTTCCGGCCGACAAGTTCGTTGAGTATAACACGACGGACGCTACGGGCAAGGTAGTTTCTCCCGAGTCGCTTGTCCTCACGTTCACCAAGGACAGCAAGAGCAACACTTACGAGACAATACTTTCAGCCGACGAGGCTGCCGAGTATGATATTGACAACGTGTTTAAGGACTGGACTCCCGACGAGTACGCCGCGCAGAAGCAGATGGGCGATCTCCGTGTGGACGGCCCGACCTTGTCGTGGGACGCAGTTGACGGAGCTAAGGCTTACGCCGTGTTCGCCGACGGGGTGTTTATCGGCATGCAGACTGAAACTTCGATAACTACAGCCGTCGAGGTGCTTGATCCGTTCAAGGGCTACTCCGTGCGTGCTGCAAACGAGTACGGAGGCTTCGGCGAGGCGGCCAGCGTAATTGCCACCGGTATAACCAATGCCGAGGCCGACGGCGCGGGAGTGGTAAGCACGGCTTATTACAGCCTGCAAGGCTCGCGCGTAGGCAGTGCTTATTCGGGCGTTGTCATCAAGGTTGACACAATGGCCGACGGCAGCGTTAAGACAGCTAAAGTTATAAGGTAATATCTGTTTTTCAGACAGTCATGTGTAAGGTCCGTGGGAGGCATAAAGGCCCTCTCACGGACCTTTGTGTGTGCGGCATGTTTGTCTGTGGCCCTATATCGGCACACGATGTGTCCTGATAATTTTGGG
>CALUIJ010000131.1 GCA_944320675.1 uncultured Prevotella sp. | reverse complement strand
TAATGTTCAACGGCCGCCGCATACTGAGCCGCAACGGCTTGGAAGACCTCTTGAACGACACGATGACCACCGACGGCATCTACCCCATAATCCACCTCAAGGGCGAAGACATCGAGATAGCCTTCACGCACACCAACCAATACGGAGAGGAGTACCACTCGTTCGTCAACGGACAGCACACCACCCAGGGCGGCACACACCAGAGCGCCTTCAAGGAGCACATAGCCAAGACGATAAAAGACTTCTTCAACAAGAACTTCGAGTACACCGACATACGCAACGGACTCGTGGCCGCCATAGCGGTGAACGTGGAGGAGCCGATGTTCGAGAGCCAGACTAAGATAAAGCTCGGGTCGCTGACCATGAGCCCCGACGGCGTGAGCGTGAACAAGTACGTAGGCGACTTCGTAAAGACCGAAGTGGACAACTACCTGCACAAGCACGCAGACGTGGCCGAGGTCATGCTGCAGAAGATACAGGCCTCGGAGAAGGAGCGCAAGGAGATGGCCGGCGTGACGAAGCTGGCCCGCGAGCGCGCCAAGAAGGCCAACCTGCACAACCGCAAGCTGCGCGACTGCCGCATACACTTCAGCGACGCGAAGAACGACCGCAAGGAGGAAAGCTCCATCTTCATAACCGAGGGCGACTCGGCCAGCGGCTCCATCACCAAGAGCCGCGACGTAAACACGCAGGCCGTGTTCTCGCTGAGGGGCAAACCCTTGAACTCTTACGGGCTGACAAAAAAGGTGGTGTACGAGAACGAGGAGTTCAACCTCCTGCAGGCGGCCTTGGACATAGAGGACGGACTCGACACGCTGAGATATAATAAGGTGATAGTGGCGACCGACGCCGACGTCGACGGCATGCACATCCGCCTGTTGATAATAACGTTCTTCCTGCAGTTCTTCCCCGACCTGATAAAGAAGGGGCACGTCTACGTGCTGCAGACGCCGCTCTTCCGCGTGCGCAACCGCCGCACGAAGATACGCGACAAGCGCACGCTCGAGGCCGCCAAAGGGCAGAAGGGCGACTTCATAACGCGCTACTGCTACAGCGAAGAGGAGCGGCTTAACGCCATAACCGAGCTTGGCCCCGACCCCGAAATAACACGATTCAAGGGTCTCGGCGAGATAAGCCCCGACGAGTTCCGCGCCTTCATAGGCCCCGACATGCGCTTGGAGCAGGTAACGCTGCACAAGACCGACCAGGTGCAGAAACTCCTTGAGTATTACATGGGCAAGAACACGCCCGAGCGGCAGAACTTCATCATCGACAACTTAGTGATAGAGGAAGACCGGCCCGAGGAGGAAGAAGTAAATTAAGAATTAAGAGTTAAGAATTAAGAAAGACGGATTATCAGGCTTATTGGGTTTATTGGGCTAATAAGTACGATGAACTAAATAAGCCGAATAAGCCCGATAAGCCAAATAAAAACCACACGGACGATGAAAACCAAGATACCATTCGTTTTACTTTTTTACCTTTTCACCATTTTACCCGTAAGCGCGCAGATTTCGTTAGACTTCTCCAAGAACAGCCCCATACGCAAGCTGCAGATAGCCGAAATGGCGATAAACAACCTCTACGTTGACTCCGTGGACGAGAAGAAGCTCGTCGAGGACGCGATACGCGGCATGCTGAAGGAGCTCGACCCCCACTCGTCTTACTCCACGCCCGAGGAAGTGAAGGCGCTGAGCGAACCGCTGCAGGGCAACTTCGAGGGCATCGGCGTGCAGTTCAACATGGTCGACGACACGCTGCTCGTAATACAGCCCGTAAGCAAAGGCCCGTCGGAGAAGGTAGGCATCATGGCCGGCGACCGCATCGTGACCGTCAACGACACGGCCATAGCCGGCGTGAAGATGAGCAAGAAGGAGATAATGCGCCGCCTGCGCGGCCCCAAGGGCACGAAGGTCGACCTCGGCATAGTGCGCCGCGGCGTGGCCGAAACGCTAAAGTTCACCGTCAAGCGCGACAAGATACCCGTGAAGAGCGTCGACGCCGTCTACATGATACGCCCCGGCGTAGGCTACATAAGGATAGGCAACTTCGGGGCCACCACCTACGACGAGTTCATGCAGGGCCTTAAACAACTGAAGGGCGAAGGCATGCGCGACCTGATACTCGACCTGCAGGACAACGGCGGCGGCTACCTCGACGCCGCCGTGAGGATAGCCGACGAGTTCTTGGAGAAGAACGACCTCATAGTCTACGTCGAGGGCAGGCAGGCCCCGCGCACCGACTACAAGGCCCGCGGCGACGGCAGCATGCACCAGGGGAGGGTGTTCGTGCTCGTGAACGAGTTCACTGCGTCGGCAGCGGAAATCGTATCCGGGGCCATACAAGACCAGGATCGCGGCACGATAATAGGCCGCCGCACCTTCGGCAAGGGCCTCGTGCAGCGTCCGCTGCCGCTACCCGACGGCTCGATGATACGCCTCACCATAGCCCACTATTACACCCCCGCAGGCCGCTGCATACAGAAGCCTTACACCAAGGGCGACCTCGAGGACTATGCCCTCGACTTCGACAAACGCCTGAAGCACGGCGAACTGACCAACCGCGACAGCATACACTTCGCCGACTCGCTGAAGTATTACACCCTGCGCCGCCACCGCACCGTGTACGGCGGAGGGGCCATAATGCCCGACGTGTTCGTGCCGTTGGACACGACGCAGTACACCAAGTTCCACCGCCAGCTCGTGCTCAAGGGCGTGGTCATCAACGCCAGCCTGCGCTACATTGACGACCACCGCAGCGAACTGAAGAAGCTCTATACAGACTTCGACAAGTTCAACAAGGAGTTCGAGGTGCCGCAGGAGCTTGTCGACAACGTTATCGACGAGGGGGCGAAGCTCGACGTGAAGCCCAAGGACGACAAAGAGCTGCAACAGACGCTGCCCTACCTCAAGACGCAGCTCAAGGCACTCGTGGCCCGCGACATATTCGACATGAACGAATACTTCCGGATAATCAACGAGACGAGCCACATCGTCGAGAAAGCCGTCGAATTAGCCACCGACGAAGAATAAGCCCCGAGGGCGCAGACACATAGGGACAGTCCGCCGGCCTACCGCTCCGCAACCACGCGCGGAGCAGCAGGCCGGCGGACTTTTTCATGCCGTTCCACGCAGGCTCACGAAACAACGGCAGCGCCGACCGCGTTATATAATGTTAAAACATACGCCCCACCCATTGCGGTTAAAAGGAATATGCATATCTTTGTAATATCAAAATGATATTATAATCATCGTCTAATACAAAACAAAGGAACTATGGAAAATCAAGAATTCAAATTTGCAGGCACGACCCTCAACGGCATAGCCATGCTCGTGCTCAACCTTCTTGCCTACGTCGTAGGCATCGCCCTCATCGTAATGGCGTTCACAACGTTCGAGGGAGCTACGGCCGTTGCCGCAGGCGTGGGCGGCGCGGTGCTGACGATAGCAAACCTCATAGTAAGCAGCGGCTTCTTGCTGGTAGAGCCGGGCGAGGCCCGCGTGATGATGTTCTTCGGCAAGTACCGCGGCACGTTCACCCGCGCGGGCTACTACTGGGTGAACCCGTTCTTCTCGGTAAAGAAGCTGTCGCTGCGCGCGCGCAACCTCGACGCCGAGCCGATAAAGGTGAACGACAAGACGGGCAACCCCGTAATGATAGGCATGGTGCTGGTGTGGAAGCTTAAGGACACGTACAAGGCCATGTTCGAAATCGACGCCCAGACCATGGCGCAATCGAAGGCGGCAGCCGACGCCACGCTGTCGGGAGCCTCGACGGCCAACATCATGAGCGCCTTCGAGAAGTTCGTGCGCATACAGG
>CALUIJ010000130.1 GCA_944320675.1 uncultured Prevotella sp. | reverse complement strand
AGGCTATGTACGCCGTTATCGGCTTCAACGTGCTCGACAGGGAGATTGATTTCCCAAAGGACTTGACCGACAGGCGCATATCCAACCCCGACGTAAACCGCTATGACAGCTACGCAATGCTGACCGTCGACGGCGTGAAAGGGCCTTACACTATGGTGATTTATTCGGACAAGGACTATGCCGGAGGCTCGTTCTTCGATTATATGAAGATCGGTCTTGTTCCGCTCGACGGCGCTTTCGAGCCGGTAAAGCGTGACGGCAAGACCGTCGTAGTGCCGCTTGAGCGCGCAACCGACTTCTATTCGCAGGTAGGGAAGAACACCGGCTACGTGATAAATCCGGAGGAATGCTTGGCCGACAACTTCGCTTTCATCTTCTACGACGTTAAGAAGGATTTGCCGAATCCTGAGATTTCGGAGCGCATGATAGATGTGATAAGGCGGTTGTAATGCATAATTCACAATGCATAATGCATAATCGGGTAGGATGCTTGACGCTGCATATTAAGCCGGGAATTAACCCAATTCTGAATTATGCATTGTGAATTATGCATTATGAATTAATTTATTGTGAAATATGAAGATAACTAAGAATAATTACTTGGCAGGTTTTGCCGTCGTAGTAGCCGTGCTGGCGCTCGTCCGTTTGGTTTTCCCCTCCGTTGCTGAAGACAGGAACGTGGACGGAGTCGTTGCGCAGGCCGACAGCGTTGCGGCCAGGGTTGACAGCGTTGCGGTGGCGGAGAAGGACAGTGCGGAGCGCATTGTAGAAAGCCGCCCTGTGCCGGTTAAGCCGACAAAGGCCGCCGAAGGATTTCCGCTTGCCTCGTTTTTCGACGGCAATGGCGGCGTTGTGAAGAACCGCATAAACAGCGTGCCGGGCTTCAGCCGCACGTTTCCCGACAATAACGACGTGCAGCTTATCGCGGCGAACGCCAACGGCGTGAAGCCGGTTGAAGACCGCAATGATGCCGAGAAGCGCAAGAAGGAACTTGTATTCGTAGGTGCCAACCCTTATTTCCATATCGACCCGCTGAGCAGCAGCATACCTTATCTCGTGCCGCGCGCAGCCGTTCTGCTAAACGACATTGGCCGCGCGTATTACGACAGCCTGCAAATCAAGGGGATACCGCTGCACCAGATAATAGTGACGAGCGTGCTCCGATCGCGCGCCGACGTAAGAAAGCTGCGCACGCACAACATGAACGCCACCGAGAACTCGTGCCACATGTACGGCACTACGTTTGACATCTGTTATAATAGGTATAAGACCGTGAGCCCGGCCGAAGGCCCGCAACGCCGCGCCGTGCGCAACGATACGCTGAAATGGGTGTTGAGCGAAGTGTTGAGGGATATGCGCGAGAAAGGCCGTTGCTATGTGAAGTACGAGGTGAAGCAAGGCTGCTTCCATATAACGGCAAGATAGCGGAGCCGTTTTTCTTAGTCCTTTTTAGTCCTGAGTTGCCAGAACGCCACGGCCGAAGCCGCCGCTACGTTCAGCGAGTCTACGCCGTTGTGCATCGGTATGCGCGCTACGTAGTCGGCGTTTCCTATCGTTTCATGCGGCAGTCCGTCGCCCTCCGTGCCCATGATTATGGCCAGCCGTGGTTCGGCCGCAAGCCTTTCGTCGTCCAACGGTATGGATTTATCCGTCAAGGCCATTGCCACCGTCTTGAAATCCAGCCTGCGAAGGCCCTCTACGGGCATGTCAAGCCACGCCCAAGGAACGAGGAACACCGAGCCCATAGACACCCTTACGGCCCGCCGGTTGAGCGGATCGCAAGAGTTGCGGGTCAGCAATACTGCGTCGATTCCAAGTGCTGCGGCAGAGCGGAATATCGCTCCTATGTTGGTGGTGTCTACCACTCCGTCGATTACTACGATGCGTTTTGCGCCGCTGCATACGTCCTCGACGTTTCGTTCCTGCGGCCGGCGCATTGCGCAGAGCACGCCCCGCGTAAGCGTGTATCCCGTCAGTTCCGCCAAAACGGCCCTTTCCCCGGTATATACTGGTATGTCGCCGCAACGCTCGATTATGGCCGCCGCGTCGCCAGTTATGTGTTTCCGTTCGCACAACAGGGACACTGGCTTGCAGCCGGCGTTAAGCGCAACGTTGATGACCTTCGGGCTTTCGGCTATGAATATGCCGTTGTCCGGCACGGCGCGGTTGCGCAGTTGCGCCTCGGTAAGCGAACTGAACGCCTCTACGCCGGGACTGTCGAGCGAGGTTATGGTGATGATGCCCATTTCTTATAATCGTGTTTCGTTATGCCTTGTATAAAATAAAAACGCCTCATAAACCAACGGTTTATAAGGCGTTTGCAGTAGTGGATAGGGGAATCGAACCCCTATGCCAAGATTGAGAATCTTGTATCCTAACCATTAGATGAATCCACCATGTGTCAATCAACCCCTGCGGAAGCTGGGGGATTCGAACCCCCGGTACGATAAACTCGCACGGCAGTTTAGCAAACTGCTGGTTTCAGCCACTCACCCAAACTTCCATTCCGGTTTATTGTACCGAAGCATTATCGCTCAAATGCGGTTGCAAAGGTAAGGGTTTATTTTCATTCGTGCAAATTTTTACGGATGTTTTTTTGCAAAAACATAAAAAATTATGCGTTTTGGGGTGAAATCTCGCCGCTTCCGATGCATTTATGGTGAATTTCATCGTAAACGACGCAGAATTGTCCGGGGGCTACGCCTTGTATCAAATCTTCTGAATGTACGTTGAACGAGCCGTCGCCGACGCGCTCGAGCGTCGCCTTATGGAACTCGGGAGTATGGCGTATCTTGAACGTTATGCGGATTTTCCCGTCTTCTCCCCATGGGTCGCATGTCAGGAAGTTGAAGTCGCGGATGGCGAAATCTTTCCTGTACGCCGTCAGCGGCTCGTATCCCTTGCTGACGTAAAGGATGTTTTCGGCCATGTCTTTTTTTACTGCGTACCATGGGCCGCCGCCGAAGCCGAGTCCGTGGCGCTGCCCGATGGTGTGGAACCACAGTCCCTTGTGCTTGCCGAGGACGCGCCCTGTTTCAAGCTCTACCACGTTGCCGGGGTTCTCGCCGAGGTAGCGGCGTATGTATTCGTTGTAGTTTATCTTGCCGAGGAAGCATATTCCTTGGCTGTCCTTGCGCTTTGCGTTGACCAAGTGCTCGCGTTCGGCGATGGCCCTTACCTCATCTTTCATGTAATGGCCTATGGGGAAAACGGCCTTTTGCAGCTGCCAGTCGTGTATTTGGGCTAGGAAGTCGGTCTGGTCCTTTACCGGGTCGGGGCTTGTGGTGAGCCATTTAAGGCCGTCGATGATTTCGGTTTGGGCGTAATGGCCTGTGGCTATGAGGTCGTAGTCGCGCCCGGCTTTCTCGTTGAACGCGCCGAACTTTATCAGCCTGTTGCACATTACGTCGGGGTTGGGCGTGAATCCGGCGCGCACTTTCTCCATCGTGTAGCGCGTGACTCCGTCCCAATACTCCTTATGGCAGTCTACAACCTGCAGCCGGCAACCATACTTTGCAGCCACGGCGGTGGCCATTTCGAGGTCTTCTTCGCTTGAGCAGTCCCATTCTTCGTCCTCTTCCGGGCCTATCTTAATATAGAAACAGTCGGGACGGAGACCTTGCTTAGCGAGTTCGTAAACAACGACGGAACTGTCAACTCCGCCGGAAAGCAGCACGGCTATGCGTTTGTTTAAGTCGAGGTTCATATTCTTCTTATGATATGATAAGGTAAGGATAGTGTCTATGCGTTTTGTGGGCTAACCGCCGAGCCGGCAGTTTTCGATGTCCCTGAATCCGTTGAGGAACGCCGCGGCGTCCATCCTTTTCTTTCCGCTGAGCTGTATGTTGTCGAGTTGCAGCCAGCGGTCGTGCGTGGCCGCGAGCAGTTTACCGTCGTAAACCATCATTGTGCCTGCGGCTTTTCCGTTGCACGGAATGGTCGTCAGCGTTGTCTTGAACACCTTAAGCACCGATGTTTTTCCGTCGGCCGGGGCCATGTCGGTCCATGCGCCGGGGTAGGGCGACAGGCCGCGGACGAAGTTATGCACGTCGGCGGCTGTGCCGTCCCACTTGATTCGGCATGTCTCCTTGAATATCTTGGGGGCGGGGCGCAGCTCTCCGCCGACGGGAATCATCGCGTCCTGCGGCAGCGAATCAACTTTGCCGCCGCCTTCTATTATCTTGTCGACGGTTTTCAGGGCGATGTCCGCGCCGAGCTTCATGAGTCCGTCGTAAACGTCCTCTACGTTGTATTCGTCCTTAATGTCGAAAGGCTCTTGCATTATGATGCGGCCGGTGTCGATGTCGTGGTCGAGGAAAAACGTGGTGACTCCCGTCCGTTTCTCGCCGTTGATGATGGCCCAGTTTATCGGCGCCGCCCCGCGGTATTGCGGCAGCAGGGCCGCATGGACGTTGAACGTGCCGAAGCGCGGCATGCCCCATACCACCTCGGGCAGCATCCTGAACGCCACGACGACCTGGAGGTCGGCATCGTAAGACTTCAGCGTTTCAACGAATTGCGGGTCTTTCATCTTCACCGGTTGTAATACCGGTATGCCCTTTGCCATTGCGTATTGCTTCACGGCCGAGGGCTGCAGCGTGTCCTGGTGGCGGCCTACGGGCTTGTCGGGCTGGGTCACCACGGCTACGACGTTGTATCCGTTTTCAACCAACGCGCCCAATGTGCCTACGGCGAACTCGGGCGTGCCCATGAATATTATCCTTAAATCATCTTTGGTCATTATTCCTTGTTTTTATTTTTTTCTTTGGGAATTTAAAGAAGTTGAAGAATTTAAAAGAAGTTGTCACTCCGCTACGCTCCGTTAGAAGTTAAAGCCAATAGTCCTGTACATATCAACAGGACGTTTGGCTTTAAATTCTTTAACTTCTAACGGAGCGTAGCGGAGTGATAGCTTCTTTTAAATTCTTTATAAATGCAAGACATTCGGCTTTCACTTCTTTAAATTCTCTAACTTGTTTAATTTAACTTCATATCGCCTTATTCCACCGTTACCGATTTTGCGAGGTTGCGCGGCTGGTCGACGTTGAGGCCTTTCTCAACGGCTACATGATATGCTATCAGCTGCAGCGGTATGACTGAGAGCAGCGGCGCGAGCGGCGCGAGCGTCGGCGGCACTTCGATGCAGGCTTCCGAGATGTCGCTTACGGCGACGTCGCCTTCGGTCACTATGGATATTATACGTCCGTTGCGGGCTTTCACCTCTTCGATATTGCTCAGTATCTTCTTGTACAGTTGGTGGTGCGTGGCTACGAATATCACGGGCATGTCTTCGTCGATGAGCGCTATCGGGCCATGCTTCATTTCGGCCGCGGGGTAGCCCTCGGCGTGGATGTAGCTTATCTCCTTCAGTTTCAACGCTCCTTCAAGGGCCACGGGATAGTTGAATCCGCGCCCCATGTAGAGGGCGTTCTCGGCGTAGGTCAGCGTGCGGGCTATGTCCTTTATCTTGTCGTCCTTGCCGAGCACCTCCTTGATTTTCCCGGGTATGCGTCCGAGTTCCTCGATGGTGTCCTCATACTCCTTTTGCGTTATCTCTCCGCGTTCGTGCCCGAGGGCGAGGGCGAAGAGTGTGAGCACGGTCACCTGCCCGGTGAAGGCCTTGGTCGAGGCCACGCCTATCTCGGGGCCTACGTGGATGTAGATGCCGGTGTCCGAGGCGCGCGCTATGCTCGAGCCTACGGCGTTGACGATGCCGAAGCAGAGGGCGTTGTTCTCCTTGGCCAACTGGAACGCGGCCAATGTGTCGGCCGTCTCGCCGCTTTGCGATATGGCGATTACGACGTCGCCGGGTTGTATCACAGGGTTGCGGTAGCGGAACTCCGAGGCGTATTCCACCTCGACGGGTATGTGCGCCCACTGCTCTATGAGCTGTTTGCCGATGAGTCCGGCGTGCCACGACGTGCCGCAGGCCACGATGATGAAGCGGTTGGCGTTGACAAGCTCGTTGCGGTGGAGGTTTATCGTGCTCAGCACGATGCGCTTCTCGCCCAGCAGCAGGCGGCCCCTCATGCAGTCGGCTATGCAGCGCGGCTGGTCGTAGATTTCCTTAAGCATGAAGTGGTCGAAGCCTCCTTTCTCGAGCGTTTCCAGGTTTAAGTCGACTTCTTTTACGTCGAGGTTGATCTCCTTGTTGTCGAGATTCCTTATTTCGATTTTTTGTCCGACCTTGAGCAGGGCCACTTCATTGTCGTTGAGGTAGACCATCTGTTTTGTGTAGGGCACTATCGGCAGCGCGTCGGACGCGAGGAAAAACTCCTTGTCGTCCTCGCCGATGCCGATGGCGAGCGGGCTGCTCTTCTTGGCCGCTACTATCTTGTTGGGGCAGTCCCTGTCGATCACGGCTATGGCGTAGGCCCCGATTACGCGGCGCAGTGCCATTACGACCGCCCCCTCGAGGTCTTTGCCGTACTCGCGCTGCATGAACTCGATGAGCTGTACGAGCACTTCGGTGTCGGTGCTGCTCTTGAAAGTGAAGCCTTTCTCGGTAAGAAACTCTTTCAGGCTTGTGTAGTTCTCGATTATCCCGTTGTGGACCAGCGCCAGCCGTCCGCTCTGCGAGACATGCGGGTGTGCGTTCACTGCCGAAGGCTCGCCGTGCGTGGCCCAGCGTGTGTGGGCTATCCCGGTGTGCCCTGACGTGTCCCTTTGCGACGCTATGGCTTCAAGGTTGCTCACCTTGCCTTTCTCCTTATACACGTTCATGCGGCCTTCGCCGTCGACGAGGGCTACGCCGGCCGAGTCGTAGCCGCGGTATTCCAGGCGTTTAAGCCCTTCGATGAGTATGGGGTAGGCGTCTCTTGCGCCGATGTATCCGACAATTCCACACATGATGTTTTGTTTTTAATTTTGCAGGGATGATGCAGACGGGACGGATGCAAGTTTTGCTTGCCTGTCCGCGGGTGCAGCTTATCTTCCTGCAAAGATAATGTTTTTTCATGAAATAACAAGCGTATTGTATTTACGTTTTATCCAAGGCGTGTGCCGGTTGGGCGTGATCCGGCGTGATTCAGGTCGGGGAATGGAAAAATCAGATTATCCGGGAACGTTGGCACCGGCGGAGTTCGGCCGCGGCTGATTGCACTGAGGCACGGCCGGATGCCGCCGGTGGCGTTGTTACCGATACGCCGGCGTTGTTTTAGGGGATGCTTCTTGTACCAGACTCACGTTGGGACGGTTGACGCAAAAAATATTAATGCGCATCAGGCCGCAATCAGAGGGTCTGACACAATGTTGCGTAACATTGAAAAAAACATTCCAATTTGTCAATCGGAGACTGTCCGTCTTTTTTGCCGAAATAGGATTTTATGAGTATGAGAATCGTTGCATTTTGCGTAATACAACGTCGTCGGTGCTTCAAAAGACGGCCGACGGTAATGTGAAAGACGGCTTTTTGCAGTGTGGCAGACCGTGTTTTACGGTGCCGTAGGCGCATGTTTTTGCCGGAAAACATGCGTTTTTAAGGCCGCGGCATGCTTTTAAAGGCACGTTTTTGAACATGGTTTATGCACAATTAAGCTGATTTCACCGCAACTGCCGCTTATACAACGCATTACGTTTGCACACTCCAGAGCCGCTTATTTGCGGCAAGGTGTAATTGTTTTTGGAAAACGCCGGTCTACGGGTGTCAACGGAATTCACAATGTAACGGAAACGCTTAAACCGGTTGACATGTGTTACGCCACGGCGTGCATGCGTTGTTGCTTGCGGCGTGGAGATTTAAGGCCGGCGGCTTGGTTTTGTCTTGTTTTTGGAGTATCTTTGCGCCGTAGTTAAGGGCTATATGAAACAAAGGAATGCGGATAAGTCGTGATGTGTTTTTCGAGATTGTGCGTTTCGGCATGGTCGGGGGCGTAGCCACGGCCTTGCATTACGGCGTTTATTGGCTGCTTCACGGGTTGATGAACGTCAGCGTTGCTTACACGATAGGTTATTTCGTCAGCTTCGTAGCCAACTATCTGCTTTCGGCGCGTTTTACATTCAAAAAGAAAAAGTCTGTGAAGAACGGCGTAGGGTTCGCCTGCGCCCATCTGTTCAATTATGTTTTACAGATAAGCCTTCTCAATCTTTTCATTTGGCTCGGGGTGGGCGAGGGGCTGGCCCCAGTCCCTGTTTACTGCATCGCGATACCGACCAACTTCGTTTTAGTCAGGTTTGTGTTCGTGAAAATGGGCTGACTGGATGTTGCGGAAGCGAAAACATGAATGTCCGCAACATTCATAAGAATTAAGAAGAGTTAAAGCCAAATGCCTTGCATGTAATTCGACAAGACATTTGGCTTTAACTCTTGGCGGACGTAGTGGGCGGTAGCTTCTCTGAATCCCATTACGAACGTTGCGTGTACATTCTGCTGGTCAGCGTTGCCACCAGCGTTTCTTTTTCGGAATGTCTTCGTAGGTGGTTTCGCCGCGGCGTTCCATTATGATGTCCTGGTACGACTTATGCTCGCTTATCATGCGGTATATCGTGCCCCAGTCGGGCAGTCCTCCGATGTTGCGGTCGTCGATGAACATGTCTACTTTCAGTTTGCGTGAGTAGAAGTTGTTGCTTTCCTTTCCGTTCTCTTCCGGGTAGTCCCTGTTGACGGCGTAAAACTCCACACCCCGCTCCTTGCACCAATTTACGGCGTCGTCGAGCAGCTTGCCTTCGCGCACCGACCATAGTATGAGCTTGTGGCGGTCGGCTATCAGCATCTTGAGCGTTTCAGTGGCGAAAGGCAGCTCGTCGCCTATTTCAGGATACCTGTGTTCTACGATGGTTCCGTCGAAATCTACTGCGATTGTCATAATCAGGTTTTAAGTTTGTAAATGATTGTTTTGAATGTCGTCACCGTTGCACTGCGGTATTTACGACATAATGCATTCCGTCGGCCTTTCGGCGGAATGCATTATGTCATGGTGTCCGGGTGCTGCGGCCGGGCTTATTTCTTTATAGAGGTGTCGTTCGCATTGCCGTAATGGCTGTTCGAATAGTCTCCGTAATTTCCATAAGAGCCGTATGACTTGCCCTTTCCGTAGTGGCCGTAGCGGCCGTACTTTCCGTACTTGCCGTAACCGTAATAATAGCCGTACTTCTTCTCTGACAGGTCGATGCCGTTGATTGCTACGCACAAGTTGGGCAGCTTCTTCTCTTCGGCCAAGTTGTTTATCAGGTTGAAGCTTACCTTCGGCGTATAGTCGGCGCGGCACATGTAGATGCTGATGTCGGCCGTCTTGGCTATCTGCAGCGTGTCGGTTACAAGTCCTACGGGTGCGGTGTCGATAAGCACGTAGTCGTAATGCTGCTTGATTTGCGTTATCACCTGTTCGAGCGCGGGGCGCGATACAAGCTCAGCCGGGTTGGGCGGTATCGGGCCTGCCATCAGCAGGTCGAGGTTCTTGTTCACCTCTGAAGGTACGATCTGCGAGTTGATGTCGTCCCATGTCGGGTTCTCTTTCGTCAGCAGTCGTGTTATACCGTTCGTATAGTTGTTGATCTTGAACAGTTCGGCAAGCCTCGGCTTGCGGATGTCAAGACCGATGAGTATCACTTTCTTGCCGAGCAGGGCGAAGCTTACCGCGAGGTTGGCCGCGGTGAACGTCTTGCCTTCGCCGGATGTCGACGACGTGAACAGGATGACGTTCTGTCCGGGCTTGAGCATGAACTGCACGTTCGTACGCATCGAGCGGAATATCTCCTCCATCTGGTTGTTCTGGTTCTCGTGTACTACGATGTCGGCCCTCGATTTGGCTGTTTCGCTTGCCACTACGATGTCGGCGATGATCGGAAGCTTCGTCAGGCTTGCCACGTCGTCGTGTCCTTCAATCCTGTACCTGAAGAAGTTGATTACGTAGAGCACTCCGGCCGGTATCGCTATGCCGCAGAACAATGCTATGAGCAGTATGATGCTGCCCTTGGGGCTTATCTTCTTGTCGAATTGGGGCATTTCTATGAGTTTGGCCTTGTCGGCTGTAGCGGCGAGCGAGATAGAGTTTTCCTCGCGCTTTTGCAGGAGCATGAGGTAGAGGCCCGACTTAACTTCCTGCTGCCTGCCTATCTGGGTGAGGATGCGCTCCTGTTCGGGCGCCTTTGTCACTTCGTTGCTGTACAGTCCAAGTTGCTGGCTTATGGCGTTGCGCTGGATGATGAGACCCTTGCGTGCCTGTTCAAGTGCCTGGTGTATGCTTGCCTGCATGTCGTCGAGCTGCGTGGTAAGCTCTACTACGACGGGGCTTGTTTCTGAGGCCGTGCGCAGCAGTCGGTTGCGTTCGAGCGCAATCTTGTTGTATTCGTTGATCAGCGATGTCGAAGCCTCGTCTTGCAAGCCTACGTTCGACGGCAGCACTTGGTGCTTGTTGCCTGGACGGTTGGCGAAGTTTATGAGGCTTCCGATAAGTGCAATCTGTGTGTTCGCCTCGTTCAGCTTCTGTTCGTAAGTAGAGGTGTTTGTCGATGTCGTCATTGCGTCGAGCTGAAGCTCCATGAGCCTGTTGCGCCGCTTGTAGCTTTCAAGGGCACCGTCGGTGGTGCTAAGTTCGGCGTCGATCTTGGCAAGGCGGTCGTTGATGAATTCCTCGGTCCTTACGGCCAGTTCGTTCTTGTCTTCGTTCGCCTGGAGGTTATAGCAGGTTACGAGTTGGTTGAGATAGTCGGTGCTGCGTGATATGTTCTCTCCCTGGAACTGTATGTTGAATACGGATGATGTCTTTGAAGTCTGCTCCACCGAAAGGTTCTGGATGTACGCGTGGGCCGTCTGGCGAGGCGAGTTCAGGTATGCGACGAGTGTCTCGCCGTCTTCCAACTGGTAGCGGCTGTTCCTTGTCAAGGTGATGTTGCCGACCTGCGTGCGTATGATGGCGGGCAGTTGCGCCAAGGTTTTCTTGATTTCAAAGGGTCCAGTCGACGTTACTTCGTCTTCCGCTATAAAATATGTACCCGTTACATTATAATTGCTGCCGTCGCGCGTGATTTTGAGCTCCACCGGCTTGTTGAGCTTGTCAAGGTGTTCAAAGTCCATGTCGACGTTTATGGGCTGTTCCTTGTAGACAAGGCTTTTCTTTACGCTGCCCTTGATGTAGTAGCTGGCGTACAGCTTGAGGTTCTTGATGGCCTGTTCGGCAATGGTTGTCGATGTGAGGATTTCCTGCTCGTTTTCCACGCCGTAGTTGTTGCTGATGATGCCGAGGTTCGACATGCTCTCGAGAGCCTGCAACGCTCCTCCTCCGCCCCTCTTGTCGCTGTTGTCGTCCTTGATGAGCAGTTTTGCCGTGATGTTGTACACTGGCGTTGAATACCTTAAATAAAGGAACCCGATGCCGACGCATATCAGTATCGACAGCAGAAACCATTTCCAGTTGAGGATGAATGCGGTGTAAATCGTCTGGAAGTTTATTGACGATTGCTCTTCCGCAGTGTTCTGAATCTCTTGGTTGTTGCTTAGCTCGTTCATTATCCTTGTGTTTTGTCTTTATTGTTTTCGGTAACCAAACTCATGAGGTATTTGCCGTAGTCGTTCTTCAGCATCGGGCGCGCCGCTTCCTGCAGTTTGTCGGCGTCAATCCATCCTTGCTTGAATGCGATTTCCTCGAGACAGGCTATTTTCAGGCCCTGCCTTTTCTCTATCACTTCGATGAAGGTCGACGCTTCGCTCAGACTGTCGTGCGTGCCGGTGTCGAGCCAGGCGAACCCGCGTTGGAGGGTTTTGACCTTCAGGTCGTTCATCTTGAGGTATTCCTGGTTGACGGATGTTATTTCCAGTTCGCCGCGCTTGCTGGGCTTTATGTTCTTGGCTATGCCGACCACGCTGTTGGGGTAGAAGTACAGGCCCACAACGGCGTAGTTGCTCTTCGGCTTTTCAGGCTTCTCTTCTATGCTGAGGCAGTTGCCTTCCTCGTCGAACTCGGCCACGCCGTAGCGCTCGGGGTCGTTCACGTAATATCCGAATACGGTAGCCTTACCGTCCTCTTCGGCAGCTCTTACGCTGTCTTTCAGCATGGCAGAGAATCCTGCGCCGTGGAAGATGTTGTCGCCGAGCACGAGGCACGCGCTGTCGCCGCCGATGAACTTCTCGCCGATGACGAAGGCTTGGGCCAGTCCGTCGGGCGAGGGCTGCTCTGCGTACTCGAACTTTACGCCGAATTCCGAGCCGTCGCCCAGCAGGCGCTTGAAGCCCGGCAGGTCGTAAGGTGTCGATATGATTAGTATTTCCTTTATTCCGGCAAGCATCAGGACTGATATCGGGTAATATATCATCGGCTTGTCAAAGATCGGTATCAACTGCTTGCTGATGCCTTTGGTGATTGGGTATAACCTGGTGCCTGATCCACCAGCCAGTACGATTCCTTTCATTTTGTTGTCTGCTTTTGTTTAAGTTGGAAACGCCGCCGTCTAGCGCCGGTCGATTAATCCTTAGGTTCTTGTGTATGTTGCTCTCTTAATTAAATAATATTTGTGCAAAGGTATAATAAAAATTGATAATAATCAAATTTTATTTTGAATTTTGCTGCATTTGATGTAATTTTGCACTTACATTTAAAAACGGGGCTGTTCCCGTGTTTTATAAACTTAAAATTTTGATATGGGATTACTTGGTAAGATATTCGGGAAAAACAATAGCAGCGAGCATAAGACTGGCGGGATGGAGGACTATATGACGCTTGTCCGCGTGTATCTTCAGGCGGCGATAGCCGAGACCGCCGGTATCACCAACCTGGCGATGCTGCCCGACTTACGGATGTTCAAGACCACCCTCCACGTGCCGACCTTGAACAATAAGCTTGGCGTGGGGGAGAAGAAGCATTGTAAGAAGATGCTGCAGGACTTGTATAAGACTGACGACGGATTCTTCAAAGAGCTTGACCAGAGCATACGCCGCAACTGCCGCAGGATGCAGGACGTACAGACGTATTTGATACAGTTCCAGAACTTCACGCAGGACACAATGATGCTGATGGGTAACCTGATGAAGTTCAAGCTGCGTGTGCCGTCTTTCATGAAGAAAGCCATCTACGGAATGACGGAGAAGACCGTGGCCGACATCTTCAACAAGAATGACTTCAAGGATGCGGGCGTGATGAAGACTGTAGTGGCCATACGCACGTATAACAAGCGCCTCGGTTTCAGCCAGAAGTGGATAACCGACTTCGTCTACCAGGTCGTGATGCTTGCCAAGAAGGAGCCGAGGCCGTCGGCCGACGATCAGAAAGAAAGTAGGTGAAGCCTGTCACGGCTTCACGCGGCAAAGCTGGTTTTTGCAACGGTGTTACAATGGCTTGAATATTGAATTTCATCAAAATCCGTTGAATAAATTTTGCGGAATGATGGAAAAAGCCTATTTTTGTAGACAAAATCCGCATTGATGGCTGAAAAAGACAAAATCCTGACGCTTTTTACCACTCGCGTAAGGCAGATGATTCTTCAATACAATGAATTGAAGGAGGAGAATAACGAGCTTTACGCCAAGGTGGATTCGCTCGACGGGGAGATAAGGAGGCTGAACGCAAGCCTTGAGCAAGCCCGTAAGGATTATGAGAGCCTTAAGACGGCCAAGATGCTGGAGATATGCGACGGCGACTTAGAGTCGGCCAAGCGCAGGCTGGCCGCCCTTATAAGGGAGGTTAACAAGTGTATCACGCTGCTGAGCGGAAAATGAATGAGTGGCGATGGCTGAAGAGAAAAAAAGATTACATATAAGGCTGCATGTCTATGATACGGACATACCTGTGACGATAATGCCCGAGGACGAACCTTATTGCCGTAATGCCGCAAGGCTCATTACGGAGAGGGTCAACACGTTCTCGGAAATGTACAAGACAAGTCGGAGCGAAAAGGAAATCCTTTATATGGCCATGCTTGACATAGCCATTGGTTTTGAATTGGAAAAGACCAATAACGACACTGAGCCTTATGACAATATTCTCACAAGTATCACCAATGAAATAGAGGACGCCCTTGGCGTCAGGAAGCCGGCGAGCGACACACGTGAAAAGTAAAGTGGGAATATTAATTTTATTAAAATAGCAAATGACATTAAATATTATTATTGCCGTGGTGGCTCTTGTGATTGGAGGGCTCGCGGGGTATTTCGTGTTCAGGTATGTCATTACCGGGAAATACAAGGAAATGGTAAGTGCCGCCGAGAAAGAGGCGGACGTGTTGAAGGAGAAAAAACTGCTTGAGGTCAAGGAGAAATTCCTCAACAAGAAGTCGGAACTGGAAAAGGAAGTCCAGAGCCGCAATCAGAAGATACAGCAAAGCGAGAACCGCCTGAAGCAGCGTGAGCTGTCGCTAAACCAGCGCCAGGAGGAACTCGGCCGTAAGAAGCAGGATCTCGATCAGCAGCAGCAACGCATCGACAACGAGAAAAAGCTTATGCAGATACGTCAGGACGAGCTTGACAAAATGCAGCTGCAGGAGCGCGCAAAGCTTGAGGAACTGTCGGGGCTTAGCGCCGACGAAGCCAAGAGCCGGCTTGTCGAGAGTCTGAAAGACGAGGCGCGCACCGATGCCGCAAGCTATATCAACGAGATAATGGACGAGGCCAAGCTCAACGCCAACGCCCAAGCCAAGAAGATAGTGATACAGACTATACAGCGCGTAGCCACGGAGACGGCCATAGAGAATTCCGTAAGTGTGTTCCACATCGACAACGACGAAGTGAAAGGCCGCATAATCGGTCGTGAGGGGCGCAACATCCGCGCCCTGGAGGCTGCTACGGGCGTTGAAATCGTTGTCGACGATACTCCCGAGGCCATAGTGATATCGGCTTTCGACCCTATCCGCCGCGAGGTGTGCCGTCTTGCCCTACACCAGCTTGTGGCCGACGGACGCATCCATCCGGCGCGCATCGAGGAAGTGGTGGCCAAGGTGAAGAAGCAGCTTGAGAACGAAGTGATAGAGACTGGAAAGCGCACCGCCATCGACCTCGGCATACACGGGCTGCACCCTGAGCTGATACGTATAATAGGTAAGATGAAATACCGTTCGAGCTATGGGCAGAACCTCTTGCAGCACGCCCGCGAGACGGCCAACCTTTGCGCAGTGATGGCCTCAGAGCTGGGGCTGAACCCGAAGAAGGCCAAACGTGCCGGACTGTTGCATGACATCGGCAAGGTGCCCGACGAGGAGAGCGAGCTGCCCCACGCCCTTTACGGTGCCAAGATAGCAGAGAAATATAAGGAGAAGCCAGACATCGTGAATGCCATCGGAGCCCATCACGACGAAATGGAAATGAACACCCTGCTGGCTCCAATCGTGCAGGTGTGCGACGCCATAAGCGGGGCGCGCCCGGGAGCACGCCGTGAGATAGTGGAGGCTTATATCAAGCGTCTTAACGACCTTGAGGCCATTGCCATGAGTTATCCCGGAGTAACCAAGACATACGCCATACAGGCAGGCCGCGAGCTGAGGGTGATTGTTGGTGCCGACAAGATGGACGACAAGCAGACCGAGATGCTCTCGGGCGAGATTGCCACCAAGATCCAGAACGAGATGACTTATCCCGGACAGGTGAAGATTACCGTGATACGCGAGACGCGTAGCGTGGCTTACGCAAAATAGTCATTTGGGCAATGCTGCTATACGGACAAGGGCGCGCCGTCGGGGATTCCCGGCGGCGCGCCCTTGCCTTATGCCCTTGTACAAGGCTTGCGCATACCTTGTTATGCTGTTATGTCTTCAGGCGAGGCGGCGAATGCGGTAGCGCCGTTCTGCTTGAGGAAGTCCCTGTCGCGGAATCCCCACAACACGCTGATGCATGGCATTCCGCAGTTGCGTGCCGTGGCGATGTCGACCTCGCTGTCGCCGACGTACACGGCCGTGCCCTTGTCGGCTCCGAGCCGTCTTAGGGCTTCCGTCACGGTGTCGGGCGCGGGCTTCTTGCGTATGCCGGCGTTTTCGTTTTCGCCAATGGCCACGTCTATGAGACCCTTGAAAAAGGTGCTGCAAAGGCTTTCGGTCGCCTTGCAATATTTGTTGCTTACCACGGCGAGCCTCTTATCCTGCCGCTTAAGCGTCTCGAGCATTTCCATGACTCCCGGGTAAGGGCGCGTGGTGTCGAGGCTGTGCCTGAGGTAGTGGGTCATGAATTCTGTATAGGTCTCTTCATACTTTGGATTCTCCGTTCCGCCGGGCACGGCCCGTTCGATTAGTTTTCTCACTCCGTTGCCAACCATCCGCCTCACCTCGTCTTTCGTGTGTTCCGCAAATCCCGATACGCGCATGGCGTGGTTCGTGCTTGCCGTCAGGTCGTCGAGGGTGTAGAGCAGTGTGCCGTCAAGGTCGAAGATGTAAGTCTCGTAATGTTTCATTTCCTTTGTCGTTTTTTTTCGGTTTGCAAAAATACTCCAAAATGTTTTAGCTTGAACATTTTGTTGTCGTTTTTTTATTTGCGTCCGCCGATAAGGCGCCAAGATTTGTTATATTAAGTCGTACAAGGGATTTTTTGCTTTTGAGATGAAGCTTTCCGCTGTATCTTGCTTGTTTGCGCCGGGCGTCCTGTATAAAGTCTAATGCGTCGTGACGAAAGGTCGTGTTTTATTTTGTAAAAGACGGCAAACCGTGGCCTGAAAGACCGTTTATTGCATGCTGAAACATTACCTTTCGTGTTGCCGTTCCCATTATGTATTGTTGCTAATTGTTATGTTATGGTAATTATATTAATATAATTATATTAATATAAATTTCGGGATGAGGATGCTTCCGGCGGTAACGTAGAATCCTATAATGCGGCATTACGATAATGTGGCATTGTGGTAAAATGGCGTTTTTCTTAAAATCTTAAATCTTAACATTAAATTCATTGCCGTATAAAAAAGTTTTCGTATCTTTGTAGCGGTTAATAAATTGGATACTTTTGAAAGACTGTTAAGCCATGTATGATGAAAGTGGGATATTACGCAAGTTAGGGATTGAGGCCCTTAGCCGCATGCAGGCAGGTATGAGGGATGCCATGCGCGGCGGGGACGGCGACGTCGTGCTGCTCTCGGCTACGGGCAGCGGCAAGACGCTGGCCTATTTGCTGCCGCTCGCAGGCATGCTCGATGCCGGCTCTGACGCTCTTCAGGCCGTGGTCATAGTGCCTGGGCGCGAGCTTGCTTTACAGTCTTATGAAGTGTTCAGGAGCATGGGCAGCGGCTTGCGCGGTATGTGCCTTTACGGCGGCCGCCCGGCAATGGACGAACACAGGGAGATGCGCAGTGTCGTGCCGCAGGTGGTGTTTGCCACGCCGGGCCGTTTGGTCGACCATTTGGAGAAAGGCAATCTTGATCTTTCGGGCGTGAGGTATCTCGTTATCGACGAGTTCGACAAGTGCCTGAAGATGGGCTTTGCCGGCGAAATGGGTAGGGCTTTGTCGTTGTTGCCGGCTGTTAAGCGCAGATTCCTGCTTTCGGCTACCGACGCCGACAGTATCCCGTCGTTTGTCAACATGCGCTCCGTCGTGCGTCTTGACTTCCTGGAGGAGGGCGGAGTACGGGACCGTGTGGATCAGTATGTGGTCGAGAGTCCATGTAAGGACAAGCTCGACACGCTTTATGCCCTGCTGTGCAGCTTCGGTGGGGAGAGTGCTATCGTGTTCCTGAATTATCGTGACAGCGTTGAGCGCGTAAGCCGTTTTTTGGCTGATAAGGGCTTCGTTGTCAGTTCGTTCCATGGAGGCATGGAGCAGAAGGAACGCGAGGATGCAGTGTTCAAGTTCTCAAACGGTTCGGCTAATGTGCTTGTAGCCACCGACTTGGCCTCGCGCGGGCTTGATATTCCGGGGGTCGGTTATATCGTGCATTACCACTTGCCCGTAGGCGGGGACGAGTATGTGCACCGCACGGGGCGGACGGCCAGGTGGAAGTCGGCCGGGAGGGCTTTTTTCATCATAGGCCCTGGCGAGGAGTTGCCGCAGTACGTTCACGGCTCGACAGCCGGTTACGACGTGCCGTCGGGCGGGCTTGTCCCGCCGCGTCCACGGATGGTGACTCTCTATATCGGCAAGGGAAAGAAGGATAAGGTGTCGCGCGGCGACGTGCTGGGCTTCCTTTGCAAGGAGGGCGGGCTCGACGGCGGCGACATTGGCCGCATCGACATACGCGAACGGTGGTCTTATGCCGCCGTGTCCATAGGGAAGTGGAAGGAGGCCGTAAGGCGTGCCTCAGGGCGTAAACTGAAAGGCGTAAAGACGGTTGTAGAGCCTGTAAGGTGACATTTTGTCAATGAATTTACATATTTTAACCGAAAAATTTCTATGTTTTAATGTAAAAGACGTAATTTTGCAACATTAAAAATAATCTTTTAAACCAACATTACTATGAAGAAGTATAACTTTAACGCAGGTCCTTCAATGCTTCCCCGCGAGGTCATTGAGAATACGGCCAAGCAGATTTTGGATTTTAACGGAAGTGGTTTGTCGTTGGCTGAGATCAGCCACAGGGCTAAGGATTTCCAGCCTGTCGTAGACGAGGCGGTCGCATTAATCAAAGAGTTGCTCGACGTGCCCGAGGGATATTCCGTGCTTTTCCTCGGAGGCGGTGCTTCTCTTGAATTCTGCATGGTGCCTTACAATTTCCTTATAAAGAAGGCTGCCTACCTCAATACCGGTACTTGGGCTAAGAAAGCCATGAAGGAAGCCAAACTCTTCGGCGAGGTTGTTGAAGTTGCTTCTTCGGCAGACGCCAATTATACATACATCCCGAAAGGATGGACATGCCCGGAGGATGTCGACTACCTGCACGTCACGACCAACAACACCATCTACGGAACCGAGATGAGGAAAGACCTCGACGTGCCTGTAAGGTTGATCGGCGACATGTCGTCAGACATATTCAGCCGTCCGGTTGACGTGGCAAAATATGACTGCATATACGCCGGAGCACAGAAGAACCTCTCAATGGCAGGCGTAACTATTATAATCGTTAAGGACGAAGCGTTGGGCAAGGCTCCGCGCGAGATTCCGACGATGCTTAACTACAAGACCCACGTAGACAAGGGCTCGATGTTCAACACTCCGCCCGTAGTGCCTATTTACTGCTGTCTTGAGACTCTGCGCTGGATAAAGAAGATGGGCGGCGTCGAAGCTATGGACAAGCTCGCCCTCGAGCGCGCCGATATGCTCTATTCTGAGATCGACCGTAACAAACTGTTCCACGGCACGGTGGCTGCCGAGGATAGGTCGGTGATGAACATCTGCTTCGTCATGAACGACGAATACGCTGAACTGGAGAAGCCGTTCTTCGAGTACGCTACGTCGCAGGGCATGGTCGGCATAAAGGGCCACCGCTCGGTAGGCGGATTCCGCGCAAGCTGCTACAACGCGCAGACCATCGAAGGCGTGAAGGCTCTTGTAAAGTGCATGCAGGACTTCGAGGCCCAGCATTGATTTGATTCGAGGCGCCCACGGTAAAGGCGTGGGGAGACATTATGTAATGAGGGACGGCATGTCGTGACGGCGACAATAAGGCGTGGCGCGTACATGCTCTTCCTTTCCTCTTTTTTGAAGCTTTTTATTAAGATCACTTATTTTCAAATTAACCAATAAATCTATACGTAAAAGATGAAAGTTTTAGTAGCAACCGAGAAACCCTTCGCTCCTGTGGCTGTCGAAGGCATAAGAAAGGAAATTGAAGGCGCGGGCCATGAGCTTGTGCTCCTCGAGAAATATACTGATGCGTCACAATTGCTCGAAGCCGTCAAGGACGCCGATGCCATGATTGTGCGCTCGGACAAGGTTACCCCGGCCGTACTCGACGCTGCCGGACAGCTGAAAATCGTTGTCCGCGCAGGCGCGGGATACGACAGCATCGACACGGCTTACGCCAAGCAAAAGGGCGTTGTCGTTGAGAACACCCCGGGCCAGAACTCAAACGCCGTAGCCGAGCTTGTGTTCGGCATGTTGGTTTACGCAGTGCGCAATTTCTACAACGGCAAGGCCGGCACCGAGCTTAAGGATAAGAAGCTCGGCATACTGGCGTTCGGCAACGTAGGGCGCAACGTGGCACGCATAGCCAAGGGCTTTGGCATGGACGTTTACGCTTACGACGCATTCTGTCCGAAGGAAGCCATCGAGGAGGCCGGCGTCCACGCAGTAGGCTCGCAGGACGAGTTGTTCAAGACGTGCGACGTTGTTTCGTTGCACATACCGGCTACGCCCGAGACTAAGCAGAGCATCAATTACGCCGTCGTCAACCAGATGGGTAAGGGTGGCATATTGGTTAATACGGCGCGCAAGGAAGTCATCAACGAACCCGAGCTGCTCAAGCTCATGGAAGAGCGCACCGACCTGAAGTACATTACGGATATCAAGCCCGATGCCGATGCCGACTTCGCCAAGTTCGAGGGCCGCTATTTCAGCACTCCCAAGAAGATGGGCGCGCAGACGGCCGAGGCCAACATCAACGCCGGAATAGCCGCCGCAAGGCAAATCAACGCTTACTTCAAGGACGGATGCACTAAGTATCAGGTGAACAAGTAACCGTAAAAACAAGCTTGATTTAAATATTAATTTAGGTTATGGCTAAGATAAAACCATTCAAAGGCGTGCGCCCCCCGAAGCAGTATGTTGAGGAGGTGGAGTCAAGGCCTTACGACGTGCTCGACTCTGAGGAAGCGCGCAAGGAGGCCGGTGATAATGAGAAGAGCCTTTACCATATAATAAAGCCTGAGATAGATTTCGCTCCTGGTACGAGCGAGTATGACCCACGTGTCTACGAGAAGGCTGCCGAGAATTTCAAGAAGTTCCAGGACAAGGGCTGGCTCGTGCAGGACGGCAAGGAGCAGTATTACATCTACGCCCAGACGATGGACGGCAAGACGCAGTACGGACTCGTAGTGTGCGCGTATGTCGACGACTACCTTAACGGCGTGATAAAGAAGCATGAGCTTACGCGCCGTGACAAGGAGGAAGACCGTATGAAGCATGTGCGTGTCAACAACGCCAATATCGAGCCTGTATTCTTCGCTTATCCCGACAATGCCGTGCTCGACGGACTGATAATGCGTTACGCCGTGACTGAGCCTGAATATGACTTCATCGCTCCCGTTGACGGATTCCGCCATCAGTTTTGGGTTATATCCGACGATGCCGACATCGCCACGGTGACTGCCGAGTTCGCCAAGATGCCTTCGCTTTACATAGCCGACGGCCACCATCGCTCGGCCGCCGCAGCCCTTGTCGGAGCTGAGAAGGCCAAACAGGATCCCAACCACAACGGAACCGAGGAATACAACTACTTCATGGCTGTGTGCTTCCAAGCTTCGCAACTTACGATTCTTGATTATAACCGTGTTGTCAAAGACCTTAACGGACTTACTTCTGAGCAATTCCTTGACGCTTTGAGTAAGAATTTCAATGTTGAGGAAAAGGGTGCCGGAATATACAAGCCCGACCGTCTGCACAACTTCTCATTGTATCTTGACGGCAAGTGGTATAGTCTTACGGCTAAGCCCGGCACGTTTGACGATACCGATCCGATAGGAGTGCTTGATGTTGACATATCGAGCCGTCTCATCCTCGACGACGTTCTCGGAATAAAGGACTTGCGTTCAGACAAGCGTATTGACTTCGTCGGCGGACTGCGCGGCCTCGAAGAACTGAAGCGCCGTGTCGACAGTGGTGAGATGCGCATGGCCTTGGCCTTGTATCCCGTCACTATGAAGCAGATAATGGACATCGCCGACAGCGGCAAGATAATGCCGCCCAAGGCTACATGGTTTGAGCCGAAACTCCGTTCAGGCCTGATAATCCATAAGTTGTCTTGATTCCTTAGCGTATCCCGATGCAGGTTGACGAATTTAAGACAATAGCAACTATGGGCGAAGGAACTTACTCTGAAAAGCGGAGTAAGTTCCTCGCTTTTTCGCATCATGTGGAGAGCGTCGACGATGTTAAGGACATCGTGCAGGCTTACCGTAAGAAATATTACGACGCCCGTCATGTATGTTATGCATACGTGCTTGGTCCTGAGCGCAGCGTGTTCAGGGCCAACGACGACGGCGAACCGTCGAGCACTGCAGGCAAGCCAATCCTCGGACAGATAAACAGTTGCGGACTAACCGACGTGCTCGTGGTGGTTGTACGTTATTACGGCGGGGTCAATCTTGGCACCGGCGGACTGATTGTGGCTTACAGGACGGCCGCCTCCGAGGCTATTGCCGCTTCGGAGATTGTCACACGGCAGGTGGAAGAGGTTGTTACGTTCAGTTTTCCGTACGTGATGATGAATTCTGTGATGCGCGTCGTCAAGGAAATGAAGTCGAGGATAATATCCCAGGATTATGACGGTGCGTGCGAGATAAAATTGGGAATAAGGAAGTCGGAAGCCGGAGAATTGAGGAAAAGACTCGAAAAACTTTCATTTGAGTGATGATTTTTTTTGTGGAATGAAAAAATAATATTACCTTTGCATCCGTAAAACATGAGCAAATGCCATCGGCGTTGACTGTGGCGGGTTTGTGTATGTTAAGGAAGATTGGCAGAGTGACCGAATGCGCTGGACTCGAAATCCGGTATACCCATTATGGGTATCGGGGGTTTGAATCCCTCATCTTCCGCAGTTTTTAGGTAGGGGCATTGTTTAGGCAATGCCCTTTTTTTGTGCCGTATGGAAACGCTTTAACGCTTTTTGATATAAATCAAATGATGTTTATCAAAAAATCGTGTCCTGAAATATCGTTTTTTTATTATCTTTGTGCCTGATAATCATTTATTTTGCGGACATCCTTGTTGTAAAGATGGGAGAACCGCTTGTTTTGACTTTTATTTTAATTATTACAAACCTAATATTGAGATGAAAAACTATCCGAAGATTGGTATTCGTCCGATTATAGACGGACGTCAGGGAGGAATCCGTGAGAGTCTTGAAGACAAGACAATGATGTTGGCCAACGCCGTGGCCGAGCTTATCTCTTCAAACGTGAAGAACGGTGACGGTTCGCCCGTCGAGTGTGTCATAGCCGACGGCACGATAGGCCGTGTGGCCGAGGCCGCCCGTTGCGCCGAGAAGTTCGAGAAGTGCGGGGTTGGAGCTACAATCTCAGTTACTTCTTGCTGGTGCTACGGTTCTGAGACAATGGACATGCATCCGTATTGGCCTAAGGCCGTTTGGGGGTTCAACGGTACGGAGCGTCCTGGAGCGGTTTACCTTGCCGCGGTATTGGCCGCACACGCGCAGAAAGGGTTGCCCGCATTCGGCATATACGGGCACGACGTGCAAGATCTTGAAGACAACACTATTCCCGCAGACGTAGCCGAGAAGATTTTGCGTTGGGCGCGCGCGGCACAGGCCGTGGCCACCATGCGTGGAAAGTCGTACCTGTCGGTCGGTAACGTGGCGATGGGTATTGCCGGCAGCATCGCAAATGCCGACTTCATGCAGGAGTATCTCGGCATCCGCGCCGAGCAGGTTGACATGACCGAGATTTTGCGCCGCATCGAGGAGGAAATCTATGACAAGGCTGAATATGGGAAAGCCATCGAATGGGTGAGGAAGTATTGCGTACCTAACGAAGGCGAAGACATCGGCAACAGGGACGTTAAGAAAAAAGACCGTGCCGGTAAGGATGCCGACTGGGAGTTTGTAACGAAGATGACCATGATTATACGCGACCTTATGGTTGGCAACGACAAGCTGCTCGAGGCCGGATTCAAGGAAGAGTCGCTTGGCCATAACGCCATTGCCGCCGGATTCCAGGGACAAAGGCAGTGGACTGACTTCAAGCCCAACGGCGACTTCTCAGAAGCCATGCTCAACACTTCGTTTGACTGGAACGGCCGCCGAGAGCCTTATGTCGTGGCCACGGAGAATGATACGTGCAACGGACTGACGATGCTCTTGGAGCACCTGCTTACGAACAGGAGCGCAATATTCTCTGACGTGAGGACGTATTGGAGTCCTGAAGCCGTGAAGCGTGTCACGGGCAAGGAGCTTACGGGGCGTGCCTCGGGCGGAATAATCCATCTTATAAACTCAGGAGCCACGACCCTCGACGGTACTGGCCGTTGCGCCGACGCTGAGGGCAATCCGGTAATGAAGCCTTATTGGGAAATGACCGATAAGGAAGTCGAGGATTGTCTTGCGGCTACGACATGGTATCCCGCCAACCGTGATTATTTCCGTGGTGGAGGTTTCTCTTCCAACTTCCTGTCGAAGGGTGGAATGCCTGTCACTATGGCCCGTATAAATATCGTGAAAGGGCTCGGCCCCGTGCTACAGTTGGCGGAGGGTTGGACTGTCGACATCGATCCCGAAATACACAAGGTGATCGACAAGCGCACTGATCCTACGTGGCCTACGACATGGTTTGTTCCGCGCTTGTGCGACAAGCCTGCGTTCAAGGATGTTTATTCGGTCATGAATAATTGGGGAGCCAACCATGGCGCTATCAGTTTCGGCCATATCGGCGCAGACCTTATAACCTTGGCTTCAATGCTCCGCATACCGGTTTGTATGCATAACGTCGAGGCTGACAATATTTTCCGTCCGGCGGCATGGAACGCTTTCGGCATGGATAAGGAGGGGGCTGATTTCCGCGCTTGCGCCAATTTCGGTCCGCTTTATAAGTAACAGGATGATGTGTTAGACTAATGAATAACGCGCTTGGCTATCCGTTTTACAAGCCAAGCGCGTTATTTTATTTCGCAATGATTTTATATTTTTCCGACGTCTCTGTTGTCTGTCATTTTTCCGAGTTCATGTCAAAATCGTCTGGTTTGATTGCCGTGAAGCTGAATTCATTTCCGTCAATGCTTTTTATCAAGAAGTTTTCCGACTTTGTGTATTTCTCTTTCATCTTCTTGTATTTCTTCTCGATGTCCTTGCGGTTGAGGGCGAAGCTTATTATGCAAGTACGGTGGGGCAGGCCGATGCCTGCGAAGTAGTTCTTGAGCTGGTATGAATAGTTGTCCCTGCCGATTAGGAATTTATTCTTGTCGTTGATCCATGCGCTGTCTATTTCCTGTATGTCGGTGAAATACACGATGGAATCGTTGAACGACGCAGCAAAGCCGAAGGCGTAAACCTTCGGAACACACTTCACCTTTGCCGACGCACCCAACGACATGCCGCCGACCAACATGATGGCGGCGGCCATGATTAAAGCCTTGTATGGTTTCATTGTCCGTTTCCTGATATAAGATTTGTTTATTCTTTTACCTATTTATTTTTTATTGTCCCAAATATGATTTCAACAATTTGTTTTTCGTGTTATGGCGCAGGCGCCTTATGGCCTTTTCCTTGATTTGCCTTACGCGCTCACGTGTCAAGCCGTATTTGTCGCCTATTTCCTCGAGGGTCATTTCCTGTTGGTTTATGCCGAAGAAAGCTTCTATAATGTTACGTTCCCTTTCGTTCAGTGTCTGCAGCGCGCGGTTGATTTCCTCGCGCAGCGATTCCATTACAAGCTTTTTGTCGGCCATCGGCGAGTCGTTGTTGGGCAGCACGTCGAGCAGGCTGTTGTCCTCGCCCTCGGCGAATGGGGCGTCGACGGATACGTGCCTGGTGTTCACCTTCATGGCTTCCTCGATTTTCTCGTGCGGAATGTCGATATTGTCGGCTATTTCGTCAATGCTCGGCCTACGCTCGTGTTCCTGCTCGAATTTGTTGAGCACACGGTTGATTTTGTTGACCGAGCCTACTTGGTTGAGCGGCAGGCGCACTATGCGGCTTTGTTCGGCTATGGCTTGCAGGATGCTCTGCCGTATCCACCATACGGCGTACGAAATGAATTTGAAGCCTCTTGTCTCGTCGAATTTCTCTGCGGCCTTGATGAGGCCTACGTTCCCCTCGTTGATGAGGTCGGGCAGGCTCAGGCCTTGGTTCTGGTATTGTTTCGCCACGGAGACCACAAACCTCAAGTTGGCTTTCGTAAGTTTTTCAAGAGCCTTGCGGTCGCCTTTTTTTATACGTTGAGCCAACTCTACTTCTTCTTCCACACTGATAAGCTCTTCATGGCCTATCTCTTGCAGGTACTTATCCAACGAGTCGCTTTCTCTGTTGGTTATTGATTTTGTGATTTTCAGTTGTCTCATTGGCGTAATAAATTTAAAGCATTTGCAAATATAGTGATTTTATATTTAAAAAGCAAATTTTTTCCTTGTTTTTCTTGCAAAAATATTTTCCGTGTGTAAAAATAAAGCCCCGCACGCCTTGTTTCGGCATGGGGGCTTCATTTTGCGCGTGGCTATGAAATATGTCTGTCTGCGTTAGTCGTTCTGAAGCGGAACGGCGAAGTAAGCTTTCTTGCCCGTAGGATAAATGCCTTGTATGTAGAGCACGGGGTCTTTGCTTGTCGACGCGTCCTTGACGGCCTTTTGCAGGTCGGCTATGGTCTTCATCGGCTCGTCGTTTACCTTCTGGATTATGAATCCGCGGTTGATGCCGGCATCCTTGAGCACGCCGTTGTTCACCTTCATTACGACGAGGCCGGTGTTGATGTTGAGCTGCTGCTTCTCCTCGTCGTTTATCTCGCGGAAGTTTCCGCCGAGCACGTCGAGGTCGGCATGCTTTACGACGTTCGTGTTGCCTTGTTGGTTCTTAAGCGTAAGGGTTGCGGTCTTCTTTTTCTTGTCGCGCAGGTAGGTTATGGTGACTTTGTCGCCCGGACGCTTGTTGGCGAGGTATTCCTGAAGTTCGGCCATCTTTGTGATTTTCTTTCCGTCGATGTCGGTTATGACGTCGCCTTTTTGCAGGCCGGCCTCGGCACCGGCTCCGCCGTCTTGCACTTCATTGATGTAAGCGCCCTCCATTGTTCCGAGGTCAACCTCTTTGCCTTCAGCCTTTTGCATGTCGAAGTATCTGTTTACGTCAGTGCCCGACACTCCTATCAGCGCCCTTTGCACGGTGCCGTATTGTTTCAGGTCGGCTACGACTTTGTTCATGATTGTGGTCGGTATGGCGAAGCCGTATCCGGCGTAGCTGCCCGTCTGCGATACGAGCATTGCGTTGATGCCTACCAACTCGCCTTGCGTGTTGACGAGCGCGCCGCCCGAGTTGCCGGCGTTGATGGCCGCGTCGGTCTGGATGAACGACTCAACGTCGTTGGCACCGATCGAGCGCGCCTTGGCGCTGACGATGCCGGCCGTTACCGTTGAGTTGAGGTTGAACGGGTTGCCTACGGCCAGCACCCATTCGCCTACTTTCAGGTTGTTGCTGTCGCCGATGGTGATGGCCGGCAGGTCCTTGCCGTCAATCTTGATGAGTGCAAGGTCTGTCATTTTGTCAGTGCCGACGATGCGTGCCGAAAATTCGCGCTTGTCGTCGAGCGTCACGGTCAGTTCGTCGGCTCCGTCTACTACGTGGTTGTTCGTCACGATGTATCCGTCGGTCGAGATTATCACGCCCGAGCCTGAGCCTTCACGCTTCGGCGTCTGTATCTTGCGCTTCTGCTTGCCGCCGTTTCCTGGATTGCCGAAGAATCCGAACGGGTCGAAGAAGTCAAACGGGTCTGACTCCATTTCAACCGTCTGTATCTTGCTGTTCTGTAAGTATTTGATGTGTACCACTGCCGGCAGGGCTTTTTCCGCGGCGTATGTCAGGTCTACCGGCTGGGCTGCAGGCAGGCTTTTGGTGTTGGCGTTTACCTTGATGAACGCCCCTGCTGAAAATGCTACCGCGATAATGCATATCGCGTAGACAAAATAGTTGGATAACTTTTTCATTTTCATTTATTCTTGTTTTGATTGATACTTTCATTTTGATTTTCGTAGCTGCAAATTTAGACGCAAAATTTGTTAATCTGACATTTTGTCCTACAGATTTGTCCTCTTTTAACACAGGAAATATCACTATTAACGGCTCTTAGTGGGAAAAGGATGTAATTTTACATTCGTTTGAAATGCGAAAAAATGTGTTCATAATGTCGTTGCCGGGGGGATGCGGCCGTGCTGTCTGCCGACATGCGTCAGGCGCATTTCCCGTTTGCCGTCTTTTGCAGGTGAAAGACGGCAAACGGCAGCGTGAAAAACGGTCTTTTGCAAGCCCGGCGGCCATGTTTTACAACGCTTGCTTATTTTGGCCCGGGTATGGCAGATGTTCCGTCGGCTGGTAAATGAAATATCCGCAGGTGCCGCGGCTTTGTAGCGTATACGACAACTGCTTGCCTGCAAGACGCAAACAAGCGGTGTTTCTTTGGGTAAAATATGTCGAGGGCTTATCCCTTGCTCGTCGTGACAAGTTTTGCTGAAGCGTTATCACGGGTGGAATAAGGCATGTCCACGCTCCGGTGTTCCTATTTGAACATTCTTACGTCGGTTTTTCCGTCGTATGATATTATCAGTTCTACGATAAAGCTGCTCGGACTGTCGGGTATGGCCAGTTGCGTCTGGTAGTGGAATCCGTCCACGTCCAATGACATGAGCTTGATGTTGCTCAGCACGCATTGTTTCAACATGTTTTCAGGCACGGCCTTATTGAAATCGGATTTCCTGAAGTCTTTTGAGAAAATCTTGCTTGCCCCGGCGAAAATGCTTACATGGATGATGTTGTCGTAGTAAATGTTCTCGATTTCCATGCCTTCGGCGTTGTATGAAGACCGGTACACTTTGTACGTGGTCGGATTTACTTGCACGTAGCTGTGGTATTGCGCCCCGTCGTGCCTTACGACGGTGTCCTCTTTTATTACTTTTCCTTGGTTTAGCGTTACGGGGCCGTTGCGCACGAATTGCAGCGAGTCGTATGGGTTTTCGCTTTTCACCAGTTTCACGATGTCGTTGTCCTGGTTTTTGAATTCGAATACATACTCCTTCTGCCGTATTATCGGGTATTTTGACGTGTTGCCGCCCAACAGTATCATCGTGTCTTGTATTATCTTGAACTTTACCGGTTGGCTTGTAGAGTCGGGGTAATAAACGGTGTCGCCTTTGATTTTGAACACGACGGTCTCTTCGTCGGCGTCAATCCAAATGCCCTCGAGCATGGATTTTGCCTTAAGGTCTTCCCGGGGCGGCTCGGCAGGCTTTTTTGCGTCCTTGCATCCGCAGGCGGACAGGACGGCGGCCAAGATGGCGATGATATTGTATAAAGCTGTTTTCCGTGTCATTTTCCGATGCAATGATACTCGAAACCGTGTTCGTTCAAGTCTTCTTTATCATATATGTTCCTTCCGTCGAGTACTAATTTCCTGCGCATGCTTTTGCCGATAAGCTCCCAATCGGGCAGCCTGAACTCCTTCCATTCTGTGAGCATCATAAGCGCTTCGGCTCCGTCGACGGCTTCGTACATGTTTTTGCAGTAAGCCACCTTGTCGCCCATTATGCGCCTGCATTCGTCCATCGCCTCCGGGTCGTACACGTAAACATGGCATCCTGCGTTGAGCAGTTCCCTTATGACTACAAGGGCTGTAGACTCTCGCATGTCGTCGGTCTCGGGCTTGAACGCCAATCCCCAAACGGCTATCCTCCTGCTTTCGAGTGGTTCGCCGGCGAAGGCCTTGGCCAGTTTGTCGAACAGGATGCGCTTCTGTTTTTCGTTGACTTTTTCCACTGCTTTCAGCACTTCCAACGAATAGCCGTTGTCGTCGGCTGTCTTAATCAGTGCTTTAACGTCTTTGGGGAAGCACGACCCTCCGTATCCGCATCCGGCGTAAAGGAATTTGCGTCCTATCCTGGTGTCAGAGCCTATTCCTGCACGCACTTGGTTGACGTCGGCCCCGACCAATTCGCACAGGTTGGCGATGTCGTTCATGAAGCTGATGCGCGTGGCCAGCATCGAGTTGGCTGCGTATTTGGTCATCTCGGCGCTTGGTATGTCCATGAATATCACCCTGAAGTTGTTTATCAGGAAAGGTTTGTACAACTTTGTCAGTATTTTCTTCGCTTTTTCGCTGTCAACACCTATAACTACGCGGTCGGGGCTCATGAAGTCTTTTATGGCGTTGCCTTCTTTCAGGAACTCCGGGTTGCTTGCCACGTCGAACTTAACGTCTGCGCCGCGCTTGTCAAGCTCGGCCTTGATCGTGTCGTACACCTTGTGCGAAGTGCCTACCGGTACGGTGCTTTTGGTGACGACGACTATGTAGCGGTTAAGGTTCTCGCCGATGGTCTTTGCTACTTGTAGCACGTATTTCAGGTCGGCGCTTCCGTCTTCGTCCGGCGGCGTGCCTACTGCGGTGAATATTATTTCTTGCTCGTTGATTATGTCTGGCAGCGAGGTCGAGAATTTCAAGCGGCCCGCGTTGAAGTTTTTCATGACAAGCTCGTCAAGCCCGGGCTCGTAAATTGGAATCACGCCCTTTTTCAGGGCTTCTATTTTCTTTTCGTCGACGTCGACGCATGTGACAGTCGCTCCCGTTTCGGCGAAACATGCTCCCGATACCAAGCCTACATATCCTGTTCCTACAATTGCAATATTCATATTTAATTATGGTAAAATGATCAACTGTGTCAATTGTCTTAGGTGCTCAAACCCTTGCAAAAGTATAAAATATTATCTGAAATACGGCATGTCAGTTTGTTTTTTTATGCATAAGCGACATTATATTTGGTTTTTCAGATAAAAAGCATTAATTTTGCAATCGTGATTGAGTTGGAAAGACATATTGAGATATTGTTGCTGAAGAGCGATTGTGTCATCGTTCCGGGTTTGGGCGGCTTCGTTGCCAGCCACGTCGGCGCCAGGTACGACGAGGGTGACAACATGTTCATACCTCCGTTGAGGACGCTTGGCTTCAATCCCAAGCTGAACGTCAACGATTCGTTGCTGGCGCAGTCGTATTCCGAGGCTTATGACATAAGTTACCCTGAGGCATGCGTCCGCATCGACGACGAGGTGGACGAGCTTAAGCAGATAATCAGCAATAACGGCTCTTACGATTTGGGAGGCATTGGCACCCTGTATTTGAATGGCGACGGCAACCTTGAGTTTACGCCTTGCGAGGCAGGCATACTTACGCCTGACCTGTATAGTCTCAGCTCGTTTGAGATGAAGCGTGTTTGCGCGCCCGACTCGGTAAGGCGCGACAAGCGTGACGCCGGCGGCGTGACGGCCCAAGTCATACCGTTCACGCCGCCTGAAGCCGTGAATGCGGTACGGCCCGACGGAAACGAGGATAACGGCAGGATATTGCAGATAAGGGTGAGCGCCGTCAGGAATTTCGTGGCGGCCGTCGTAGCCGTAGTACTGTTCCTTTTGCTTGGCACTCCTGTCAACGAGAACTGCGGCGGTGTGCGTACGAGCAATATCGACAACGGTGTTATTCAGAACCTTATTAATAATGGGTATAATAGCTTAAGGCATAATAAGAGTATTGACCTGAGGCCCGAAACGAAAAAGCGCGACTCGGTAAAGGCCGAAGCCGTCGTTAAGGCGCAGCCTGTTAAAAGGGAAGAAGCTGCGGCCGACAGTTTTTATATCGTCATTGCAAGCCGTGTTACCAAGAAGAATGCTGACGAATATGTCAGCCGGCTTGTAAGCCGGGGCTATGGCGGGGCTAGTGTGCTTGTCGGTGAAAACAAGTCGGTGAAGGTCGTTTACGGCCATTACGCCAGCGAGGGCGAAGCGTATGGCGCATTAGGCAAGTTGCGTGGCGACGATATATTCCGCGACGCGTGGGTTTATCGTGTAAGGAATTGATATGAAGAGAGTAAGGTGTCCGAAGTGTGATGAGTTCATCACGTTCGACGAGACAAACTATAGAGACGGACAGGCATTGGTTTTTGAGTGTCCGCAGTGCGGCAAGCAGTTCGGCATAAGGATAGGCAAGTCGAAACTGCGCGCTACGCAAAAGGAAGAGCAGTTGGACGAACAGGCCAACGAGGGCGGTTGCGGTTCGATCGTGGTTATAGAGAATGTTTTCCATTATAAGCAGGTCATTCCGCTTAAATATGGCGACAACACCATAGGCCGCTACATGAAAGGCAGTAAGACCACCGCTCCGATTGAGACCAACGACCCCAGTATCGACATCAACCACTGTGTCATCAACGTATCGAAAAACAAGAAAGGCGGTCTGCAGTATGTCTTGCGCGACGGCCCGAGCAATACTGGTACGTTTGTGGACAACGAGATTTTGGGCGACCGTGAGCGCAGGGTCATTTACGACGGAACGCTTTTTACAATCGGTGCGACAAGTATAATTTTGCGTGCGGCCGGAACTGCTGACAAATGATGTCAGACCAGCGTCATAGCGCATTATGAAGGTGTGCGGTGTTAAATATTCGTAAAAAACATGCTGCTAAATAAAATATCCGTGTATAAAATATTGTATGAAAGCGAAAGGTTGTACCTTTGCAGCCGATTTATAAACCATATAAAGTCGAACTTTATTAATTTAAAACTTAATCATTATTTTTATGTCAGATTTAAAGAACGTACAACCATTGGCAGACTTCAATTGGGACGAGTTTGAGAATGGAAGTAGTGTGAGTGTAAGCAAGGAAGAGCTGGCTAAGGCTTACGACGAGACTCTTAACAAGGTCAGCGAACATCAAGTCGTTGAGGGAACGGTGATTTCAGTCGACAAGAAAGAAGTTGTCGTAAACATCGGCTACAAGAGCGACGGAATCATTCCCGCAAGCGAATTCCGTTACAATCCTGATCTGAAAGTCGGCGACGTCGTAGAAGTGTATGTCGAGAACCAGGAGGACAAGAAAGGCCAGTTGCTGCTTTCACACAAGAAAGCCCGTCTCAGCAAGAGTTGGGAGCGTGTCAACGCTGCTCTTGACAATCAGGAAGTTATCCAGGGCTACATCAAGTGCCGTACTAAGGGCGGTATGATCGTTGATGTATTCGGCATCGAGGCGTTCTTGCCCGGAAGCCAGATTGACGTTCACCCGATACGCGACTACGACGTATTCGTAGGCAAGACGATGGAGTTTAAGGTTGTGAAGATCAACCAGGAGTTCCGCAACGTCGTTGTTTCACACAAGGCTCTCATCGAGGCCGAGTTGGAAGCACAGAAGAAGGAAATCATCAGCAAGCTCGAGAAAGGACAGATACTCGAAGGTACGGTCAAGAACATCACTTCTTACGGAGTATTTGTCGACCTCGGCGGTGTTGACGGACTCATCCACATCACCGATCTGTCTTGGGGCCGCGTAAGCGATCCGCACGAGGTGGTAACGCTCGACCAGAAGATAAACGTAGTTATCCTCGACTTCGACGACGAGAAGAAGCGCATCGCCCTCGGCTTGAAGCAGCTTACTCCGCATCCTTGGGACGCTCTCGACCCGAATCTCAAAGTGGGCGACCATGTTAAGGGTAAAGTTGTCGTTATCGCTGACTACGGCGCATTCGTTGAGATTGCTCCGGGCGTAGAAGGACTTATCCACGTATCTGAAATGAGCTGGAGCCAGCACTTGCGCAGCGCACAGGAGTTCATGCACGTAGGCGACGAGGTTGAGGCTGTCGTACTGACGCTCGACCGCGAGGAGCGCAAGATGTCTCTCGGCATCAAGCAGCTTAAGGAAGACCCATGGGAGACCATCGAGGTTAAGTATCCCGTCGGCAGCAAGCACACTGCAAAGGTTCGCAACTTCACAAACTTCGGAATTTTCGTCGAGCTTGAAGAGGGTGTCGACGGTCTTATCCACATCAGCGACCTTTCATGGACTAAGAAGGTTAAGCATCCGTCGGAGTTCACACAGGTTGGTGCAGAGATTGACGTCGTTGTTCTTGAGATAGACAAGGAGAACCGTCGCTTGAGCCTTGGCCACAAGCAGCTTGAGGACAATCCTTGGGATACTTACGAGACGCTTTACACTCCCGGCTCAGTACACACTGGTAAGATTACCGAGATTATGGACAAGGGCGCAGTTATCTCCCTGAACGAAGGCGGTGAGGGCTTCGCTACTCCCAAGCATCTTGTTAAGGAGGACGGAAGTCAGGCTCAGCTCGGCGAGGAACTGCCGTTCAAGGTTATCGAGTTCGTTAAGGAGACCAAGAGGATCATCCTTTCACACAGCCGCACGTTCGAGGATGTTAAGGACGAGCCTAAGAAGGCTCCCCGCAAGAAGGGCGGTAAGAAGGAAGAGACGTTGGCAATCAACAACGTTGCTGCCGGAACAACTCTTGGCGATATTGATGCTTTGGCCGAGTTGAAGGCTAAAATGGAGAAGGGCGAATAATAAATAGTCGTCGTCATAAATATGAAAGGCCGTTTCTTGTTATTAAGAGACGGCCTTTCTTGTTGTAAAAATGTAGACGATTGCACAATTGTTTGGCGCTTGTTGTAAGGTTGCGTGTTGTTATCTTTTCCCGCCTTTCATTATTACGTAAATAATTACGGGGGCACCCATGATCGGGGTTATGGCGTTGAGCGGAATTATGCCGTGCTCTCCGGGCAGCATGCTCGCCGCGTTACACAATAGGGCGATTAGCGCGCCGGTCGTTATTGTGGCCGGTAGCAGTTGTCGGTGGTCGTCTGTGCTGATCAGCATGCGTGCTATGTGGGGTACGGCGAGTCCGATGAATGCAATCGGGCCGCAGAATGCCGTGGCCGATGCCGTAAGCAGTCCTGTAACGAAGAGTAGTTTGTTGCGTAGGGCAACGGTGTTCACGCCGAGGTTTTCGGCGTATTGCTCTCCGAGCAGCAGCGTGTTGAGTGGTTTTACGAGCAGTAGCGCACAGGCGAGGCCGATGACGGTAACCGTCGTAAACATAGGAATCTGGCTCATGGGCACGCCGCCGAAGTTGCCGAGCCCCCACACCATGTATGAATGTACGCCCTCCTCTGTGGCGAAAAAGTTAAGCAGGGAAATGGCCGACGATGCGATGTAGCCTATCATTATGCCCATGATTA
Source organism: uncultured Prevotella sp. (assembly GCA_944320675.1). GTDB lineage: Bacteria > Bacteroidota > Bacteroidia > Bacteroidales > Bacteroidaceae > Prevotella. Next base: position 3,794 of record CALUIJ010000130.1, on the reverse strand, counting down.
GCAGCATAACGTTGTTTCTTACTTTTGATGCGAAGAGAAGCAGTATTCCCATGACTACCGACGCTCCGGCGAAGGCCGCAACGAGCACGGCCATGAAACCTGTAAAGGATATGCCGCCGACGGTAAGTCCGCCGCCGAACGCAAGCATGACCAACGCCACGCCGAGGCTTGCACCGCTATTGATGCCGAATATGGACGGACCTGCCAATGGGTTGCGGAACGCCGTTTGCAGTAGCAGTCCGCTGACGGCGAGTGAACTGCCGCATAGTATGGCTGTGACGGCTTGCGGCAGTCGGGTCTGCATCACGATGTATTCCCACGATGCTTGGCTTGCGCCGCGTCCGCAGAGAATATTGAAAACCTCAGCCGCAGGTATGTCGGCTGCGCCGACGAGCATGTTGGCGGCGAACAACGGCAGTATGGCGGCGGCCATTATGCAGTTCAGTCTTGTTGCTTTCTTCATTTCAGCGGTATGAAATATTTAGGTGCGCCCAGTCGTAGTTCGGGGTGGGCTATTATTACGAAGTCGCGCAGCAGTAGGTCGGGGCTGAACGGCGTGTCTTCGTAAAACGTATTATAGTATGTGTTGCATCCGTATACTTGTTTGTCCTTGAACGCCTTGAAGCGTGAGTATCCGTCGTGTTCGGAGGCGAACGCCTGGTATGTGGCAGGCTGTTTGCTGTTATACCTGAACAGCCAAACGTCGGCTTCAGACGCTTTTTCCATAACGGCTTCAAACGTCAGCGGCACGCTGCCGCTGCTCTTGTCGGCGGCGAACGGGTATGCGGTGTTGGCATCGGCAATGATTCCTCCTATCGTGCTGTTGCCTCCCGGCACGTACCATACTGCGCCGTTCACTTTGTCGATAATCACGGAGCGGCCTTTGCCTGCTTGTTCGGCCGTGGCTTTGAGCTGGTTGTAATTATTTTCAATAACGGTAAAAAGGCTGTCGGCCTGTTTCTCCGCGCCGAACAGCATACCGTAAAACTTCATCCATTCCGCCCGGCCGAGTGCCGATGTCTCCATATAGTCGGCCGTCTCGATTATCGGCCGTCCCCAACCGTTGAGCCTTCCGTAGCCTCCGCTGTTTTGGAACGGCGATATGAGCACTGCGTCGGCGTCTATGTCGATTATTGTTTCAAGCGTCGGTGTTATGCCGCTGCCGCAGTCGGCTATCGCTCCCTGCTCGTGCCGCCGGCGTATCCAAGGTAGGTTGATATATCTGATGTCGCATACGCCGCGTATGGATTCGCCTCGTCTTAAGCGCATTATCAGTCCGCAGTGGACCGACGTAGTAACTACGGCGCGTTTAAGCGGCACGTTTACGACGGTTGCTTCGGGATATGCAGCCTGCAGTTCAGCCAAAGTAATCTTATCCGTCCGCCCCTCAGTCCGCTTGTCCGCTAAAATATAAGTGTGCAGCGTTTTCCTTTCATGCCAGGGGTCGGCAAGCGATACTACGGTATATTTGCCGTAAGCCGTCATTTTCAGCCGTTCGGCGTATTCCATCCGTATTGTATCGCCTTGAGGCAGCGAAGCCGTGGCCTTGCCTTTTCCGCACGAGCAGAATAAGGCGAGGGCCACGGCCATAAGCAATGAAAAAGAGATCGTTTTTTTCATTTAACGTAAGTTGGCATTGCTGATATTAACGGCGAAGGCCGTCGGGCCTACGCCCGTTTCGTATTTCCTTGCGAAGATGCCTTCCAGTGTGTACCGGTTTACGTATCCGTTTTCGGCATAGTCGGCATAGCCGGTGTCGCTGTTCTTGTTATACGATGCAATGTAAACGTCGCCGTTGGTCGGGTCGACAGTTATCGCAGCCGGGCTGAATACGTCTTCGCCGGTGATGAACGTCTGCGTCGTGCCTGTCTTGATGTCATACTGGTTGTAAGTAACGGGCTCGGGCGTTGACGAATACGGTGCGTTTACTGTGTAGATTAGCGCGCGGTTGTTGTCGACGGCCATCATCGTTGCGTCGGTTACCTTTGTTACGCTATTGCCGTCATACTTATACACTCCTGCGCCGACTTGGTTCCATGAGGCGTCATAGCTGCCGTAGTCGAGGATGTAGAGCGTTCCGTCGACAACGGCCAGCGCCGTAGGATTGTTGATGTTGTCGTCTTTTATTTCCGTCGACGTCTTGCTTTTGAGGTCTATGCGTGATATGGACGGTTTTTCACCGTTGCCGTAATCAGAGTTTGCCACGTAAAGCACGCCGTCGGCTATGGCCATGCCCTCAGGGTAAGAGCCTGCCTGGTAAATGTCGGTTGCGGCAAAGTTTGTCGTGTCGATAGCGGCCACGTATCCGTCGAATGTCGACAGATAGACGTGTCCTCCGTCAGACAGTAGCCGTCTCGGACTTTTACCCTTGTCTTCGCCCATAAGTTCGGTTGTGCTTATCTGCTTGATCGATTTCATTGTTGTCTTGTCAACCACTTCGAGAGTGTTTTCGCCGGTTACGGCAATGTACAGTTTCGAACCGTACACGATAACGTCGTTCGGCGTATTACCGAGTACGCGGCCGTTGGCGGTGGCGAATGCGTTGAGCGTAGAGCCTCCGTCCTTACTTATGTAGGTAAGGCTGCCCGGTATTTGGTTGCCGCTGTTTCCTGAGTTAACGAGGAACACTCCTTCTGTGATTTCTGTCTCGATGCACGGCGGAACCGGGTTCTCGTTGTCATCGTCACTGCATGATGTAAGCATCGGAATGCTGATTGCCGCTATGGCGGCCATTGTCAAAAATTTTTTCATTGTTGTTTTATTTTTGGTTTACGGTTTTACGGTTGTGAGGTTATGCGGTTGTTTTCCCACCTTCTCACTTTCTCACCTTCTCAAAATTTGTATTTCACGGATGCTTGCCAACTGCGGCCGGGCATGGGGTAGTGGGATACTATTTCGTATTGCTTGTCGAGCAGGTTCTTTATGTCTATCCGTATTTCCATTTCGCCTTTCCACAGTTTCCATGTGCGGTATGCCGTTGCGCCTACCTCGACGTAGCCGTCGACGCGCGTTCCGGGATAGTGCTCGTTGTTCGTGTACCGGTGGCTCATGCCGTAGCCGTGTACGGATATGTTGGCTATGGGATTTTCAAAACCTACGGCCATGCTGCCTTGGTGCTCCGGCGTGTAGGCTATTTGGTTGCCGTAGTAAGGCGACGATTCGTTGGTCCGGTTTTCCGAACTCAGCCAAGCGTAGTTGGCCGTAGCCAGTATTGAGTATTTGTTGTTGAACTTATGCTCTAACGTCGCTTCGGCTTCGATGCCGTAGCCGATTACTTTGCCGACGTTGATGTTAGTCCATACGAACATGTTGTATGGCACGGCGACGATTTTGTCTTTCACCTTATTGGCGTATCCGTCTACCGACAGACTGAAGTATGACGTTTTTGAGTAACCGTGCCGCCACGTCGTGCCGATGTTTACCTGGTCGGTGATTTCAGGCTTCAGGTCGGTACTGCCGTAATGGTAGAAGTATGATTCGTTGAACGTTGGCGCGCGGAAAATGTTCTTATATGACAGCCGTAGGTACCAGCCGGCTTCGTACAACGGGCGGAACGACAGCGACACCGACGGCGACAGCCGGCTCATGTCGCGCGAGCTTTCGCCCCGTTGCGCCCCGTTGAGGTAGGCCGAATGTAACAGTCGCGCCGTTACGGTCAGCTTGCGGCTCTTATAACGGGCCGTGGCTGATTGCAACACGCTGTGCCGGTAAGGCTTCGTGTCGGTGTCCAAGCTGCTGTTGAGGTTGTTGAATATGTAGTCGGCCGAATAATCGAACGCCCATGTCGCCGTAGG
>CALUIJ010000129.1 GCA_944320675.1 uncultured Prevotella sp. | reverse complement strand
GCCGCCGCCGTGAAATTAGCACTTCGCATGCACATTATATAAACGTCAGTTCTGTATAATGAAAGGAATCCATTCTAAACCGTAAAAAGTCTGTGGCATACCGTCATTCCGGGCTTAGACCCGGAATACAGTATAAAAAACGCTTTATTCGCAAAATGGTGTTTCCTGGATTCCGGGTCCTGGCCCGGAATGACGGTATGCCACAGACTTCTTATGGTTTTGAATGGTGTCATTTGTTTTTAGAATGATTACATTCTTCTTATACCGAACTGACGTTAAAATCCCATCGTACGCAAAAATAAAAGATATTTTCCTTTTGTTTCGCTTAACCGGAATTTTAGATAAATTTCTCACGCTCACAAAAGTAAAAGATATTTTCCTTTTGTTTCGCTTAATCGAAATTTTGCAGTATCTTTGCGCCGCAAATCAAGTCGTTAAGGATGAACCGTATATATTCAGTGTGGAAATACATCTGCCGCAAGAAGTACCTGATAGTGACAGTACTGGGCGTTGTTTTCGTCGGCTTCGTCGGCGAGAACAGCATACTTAAGCATGCGCAGAACCGCATACTGATAAACGAGATGAAGGCTGAAATCAGCACTTACGAGACACAACACGAACAAGCCGAACAGACGCTGAAAGAACTGAAGCACAACCCGAAGGCCATAACGAAAATAGCGCGCGAAAGATATTTCATGAAAGCCGACGACGAAGACATATTCGTGTTGAGCGACGACGGTAAAACAGAAACAGGAACAAAGGAAAATGAGACAGCTGAATAAAATACAGACCATAGTGTTTCTTGCCGGGGCGGTGCTCATGGTAGCCGGCACAGGCATGTACGTCTTAAGCCCATGGGCGTTTTCGTCAATAGTGTTCGCCGTAGGCGCGGTGGCTTTCGCTTCAATGCAGATGCTCCAGACTTACGACGGGCGCAACACCACCGTGCGCAGGCTGCGGCGCATAATGACGCTGGGCGACGTGCTGTTCGTACTCTCTGCCGTGCTGATGCTCGAGAATACGTTCAAGTTCCTGCTGCCGCTCTTCGTCGGATATATCGACAACGGCTACTACCACTACGTCACTTACGTACACAACAACTGGGTGGTGCTGCTGCTCGTCGCGGCGATCATCGAGATTTACACCACGCACCGCATATCATACGAACTGGACAAGGACCGGAGCCGGGCGGACGGCGGACAGGAGGACTGACGCAGGCACGGCCCGCCGGGCAGGGTTTGACCACACCTTGCCTTGCCCGACGCCTGCTAAAAAAAAACTAAAAGACGGCGCATTTGTTTTAAATTGCATGAATTTTTTTTTATACATCGATAATACGTTGTACTTTTGTGCCGACATATATAACATAAGTTTATGATTAAGACCCTTTACGCCATATTCACGATATTGGCTTTCGCATCATGCGCTAACACGTATAACATACAAGGCTCGTCAAACGTGCCCACGCTCGACGGGCGAATGCTTTTCCTAAAGGCGTATGAAGGCGAAGACATGAAGAACATCGACTCTTGCGACATCATACACGGGGAGTTCCACTTCAACGGCCCGCTCGACTCCACTAAGATAGCCATGCTCTTCATGGACGACGAAGGCATTATGCCGGTGGTGCTCGAGAGCGGCGAGATAATGATAAACATCGACAACACGCAGCAGAAAGTGAGCGGAACGCCGCTTAACGAAAAACTGTTCGACTTCATAGAGAAATACAAACAGCTTGAAAACGAAGTAAGCGAACTGGGACACATGCAAAGCCAGGCCATAATGGACGGCAAAGACCTCAACACCGTGAACATGCACCTGGCCGAGAAAGCCAACCAGATAGCCGAGCGCGAAGACAAGCTGGTAACGTCATTCATCGTGGAGAACTTCGACAACGTGCTCGGCCCGGGCGTATTCTTCATGATAACGGCCGGCCACCGCTACCCCGAACTGTCGCCGTGGATAGAGGACATAATGAGCAAGGCTACCGACAAGTTCAAGAACGACCCCTACGTAAGCGATTATTACAGGAAGGCACAGCAGAACCAGGCGATAATGAACGGCACGGCTACGCCGGGCGACATAACCATGCCAGCGGCCGAAGCGCCGACGCCTAACGAAATGGCCGCCCCCGGCATGGGAACGGCCGACTCGACTGCCGACGCTTCAGCGGCCAACTGAGAAGGACAAAGCCGGGCGAGTATTTTTTTTGTTATTATGCTATCAACTATAGAACACGCCACGATTGTCAACGAAGGCAAGGCGTTTAAAGGGACTGTCGTCATCGAGGACGACCGCATAAAGGACATTTTAAAGGGAGACGCAGCACCCCGTGGGCAGTTCGACCGGACGGTCGACGCTACGGGGTGTTTTGTTTTTCCCGGAGTGATTGACGACCACGTACACTTCCGCGAGCCGGGCCTTACGGCCAAGGCCGACATCGAGAGCGAAAGCCGCGCGGCGGCCTACGGCGGGGTAACGTCGTTTTTCGACATGCCGAACACCGTTCCGCAGACCACAACGCTCGAGGCGCTCGACGGGAAAACGGCCCTCGCGGCCGAAAAGAGCCACGTGAACTACTCGTTCTTCTTCGGCGCGACCAACACTAACGCCGACCTGTTCGGCAGCCTTGACGTCCACCGCGTACCGGGCATTAAGCTTTTCATGGGCTCGCCGCCAGGCAACATGCTCGTCGACCGCGACGAAGCCCTCGACCGCATATTCGCCACGGCTCCGGTGCCGGTCATGGCCCACTGCGAAGACACCGCCATGATAAACGAAAACATGCGCCGCGCGAAAGAAGCATACGGCGACGACCCTGCAATAGGCCATCATCCCGCGATACGCAGCGCAGAGGCATGCTACCGCTCGACCGAACACGCCGTAAGGTTGGCGCGCAAGCACGGCGCACGCCTGCACGTGGCCCATGTAACGACGGCACGCGAGCTTGGACTGTTTGAGCCGTGGACGGCCGGCATGCCGCAGATTACGGCCGAAGCCGTAATAGCCCACCTCTTCTTCACCGACAAGGACTATGAACGCCTCGGCGCGCTCATAAAATGCAATCCCGCAGTAAAGTCGGAACACGACCGCGAGGCGTTGCGCCGCGCCCTTACCGACGGACGAATAAGCGTAGTCGGCACCGACCACGCCCCGCACCGGCAGGAGGACAAGCAAGGCGGATGCTGCCGCGCGGCATCGGGCATGCCGATGATACAGTTCTCGCTCGTAGCCATGCTCGAACTTGTAGACCAAGGCATACTCGGCATCGAGCGTGTGGCCGAACTGATGTGCCACCGCCCCGCCCTGCTGTTCGACATACGCCGCCGCGGCTTCCTCCGCCAAGGCTATAAGGCGGACATCGTTGTGGTGAAACCGGAAAGCCCATGGACTGTCACCACCGACTGCATCCAAAGTAAATGCGGATGGAGTCCGCTGACGGGACACACGTTCAACTGGAAAGTAGTACACACGTTCTGCAACGGGCACCACATTCTTGACAACGGAACTTTCGACGGCTCATGCCGCGGCGAAGAAATAACATTCAGGTAATGTATAAAGGTAAAAAGGTATAAAGGTAAAAAAATAAAACATGCATAACCGTAAAACCCAACAACCGTATAACCCCATAACCCTATAACCCCAAAACCGTATAACCCCACAACAAATGATAGCCCGAATATTCATATACCTTCTTTTATTCATCACCCTGCCCGACTTGTACTTGGACCGACGTTTCTTACGCCGGCGTACACGCTACCTGTGGTGGCAACGGGTATTGTGGTGGCTGCCGGGGGCGTTCATGTTTGTTTACACCATCGTCTTGGCCACATCACGCAACTTCGCTCCCGACAGCATGCTCGTGCTCGACATTTACTTGCTGCTCATGGGCGTAATGGTTGCGCCAAAGTTCATTTTCGCCACATGTTCTTTTCTCGGCTGGGCGCACTGCCGTTACCACCACACACGCAACAATTGGGGCAACCTCGCAGGCCTTACGTTCGCCGTAACAGCCGTCGGCATCGTAATATACGGATGCACGATAGGTTTCAGCAAGCTCGAAATAAGACACGAGGAATACGCCTCGCCCGACTTGCCCGCAGCGTTCGACGGTTATAAGATAGTGCAGTTCAGCGACGCGCACGTAGGCACATACGGCAGCAGCCATGCCTCTGTGCTGAAAAAGGCGATAGACAGCATCAACGCGCAAAACGCCGACATCGTGGTATTCACCGGCGACCTGCAGAACATGGCCCCCAAGGAGCTTCATCCGTTCACGCCGGTGCTCAGTTCAATAAGGGCGAAGGACGGCATATTCTCCGTGCTCGGCAACCATGACTATTCAGGATATATAAAAGCGAGCGATGCCGAGAAGGCGGCCAACGAACGCGAACTGGCCGATCTTGAACAACAGTTCGGCTGGGACCTGCTGAAAAATTCAAGCCGGATCATACGTCGCGGTAACGACTCGATCGTAATAGCAGGAATGGAGAATGACGGCCGTCCGCCATTCCCACGAAAAGGCGACATCAAAAAGACGCTCGCAGGCATAAAGCGTGAGGCTTTCGTCGTTATGCTGCAACACGACCCCTCGTCATGGCGGCGCACCATACTGCCGCAAAGCCATGCGCAACTGACACTGGGCGGACACACGCACGCCGGACAAATGAAAATATTCGGATGGTCGCCCGCCGCACTGTCATACGACGAATGGGGAGGCATGTATTATGAAGGGCAGCGCGCCTTGAACGTGTCTACAGGCGTAGGCGGATTCATTCCGTTCAGGCTCGGAGCAAGCAACGAAATCGTAGTAATAACTTTAAGGAAGAAGTGACTAACCGCCCCAAACTCTGTCATCAGACTTTGGATGAAATGAAAAACGAACGGACGGGACGGTTTGCCGTGTACTTATATAAAGCAAGCCGTCCCGTCCGTTATGTGCACGAAGCTTACTGATAAGACGGATCCAAGTCTGAATGTATAACCTTGAAACTCTCTTCCATCAACCTTGAAACATTATCCGCTCCCTGCGACTGCGGATAAATCGGGGCATGAATCGTAAGCGTAAGCTTGCGGCGGCGCACCCAGTACCATTTGCTCGTGCGCGGCATCACATCGAACGAACCGTTGATAGTCAGCGGCACAACGGGCAACTGCAGTTCATCGGCCAACATGAAAGCTCCACGCTTGAAAGCGCCCATGCGTCCCGTATACGTGCGCGAACCTTCGGGAAACACTACAACGCTCATGCCGTTCTTCAATGTGAGGCGCGCTTTATCGTATGTCTCCTTCACCTTGCTCGGACCGCGCCTGTCGACAAATATCTGGTGCGACTTCTCGCAAGCAAAGCCTACGAACGGTATCTTGCGCAACTGTTGCTTCATCATCCACTTGAAATTACGGTGCAGATGGCCGAATACGAGGAATATGTCGAACGCCCCCTGATGGTTGCTTACAAAAACGTACGACTCACCGTGCTTCAAGTTCTCACGGCCGACAACCTCCACCGGCAAAAACAACACCTTAAGCACCCACGTCGACCATATAACAGGCGGATAATATCCCCAGAAATGCCCGTTGCCAAGCGTGCAACCGATGCTCGTCACCACGGAAGTAAGAATGGTAAGTACGATTATCACAGGCAGGGCTATGCAGATTTGATAAACGCGATATATGTATTTCATGATTACTGAAGCTGTTCTTTTATATAAATACTGTCGACTCCTTATTAATTATTTTATTTCAGGATATTTCCTTGTCCACCCGTCCCAACGCAGGCGCATAACGCCGAAGAACGCTTCGCCGAATATGCCGCCGCTCATCTTCGACACGCCTTCACGGCGGTTGACAAATATGACTGGAACCTCCTTTATCCTGAAACCTATCTTATAAGCGGTATATTTCATCTCTATCTGGAAGCCGTAGCCCTTGAAACGTATCTTGTCCAATTCGATCGTCTCAAGCACCTTGCGGCGGTAGCACTTGAAACCGGCCGTCGTGTCGTGTACCTTGAAGCCTGTCACGAACCTTACATACTTCGAGGCGAAATAGCTCATAAGCACACGCCCTATCGGCCAGTTCACCACGTTCACTCCGCTGACATACCGCGAGCCGATGGCAAGGTCGTAGCCCTCGTCGTGACAGGCGGCGTAAAGACGCGGCAGGTCGTTCGGGTCGTGACTGAAATCGGCGTCCATCTCAAAAATATAGTCGTAGCCATGAGCCAACGACCATTTGAATCCTGTTATATAAGCCGTACCCAAGCCCAGCTTGCCGCTGCGCTCGATGATGAACAGCCTGTCGCCGAACTCATTGTCGATAAGATGGTGCACGATGGCCGCCGTACCGTCCGGCGATCCGTCGTCGATAACGAGAATATGGAAGCACTTCCCAAGCGCGAATACCGCACGGATTATCTTCTCGATGTTTTCCTTCTCGTTATATGTCGGTATGATTACTATGCTGTCACTTTTGTTCATCATTTCTTCATTTGACGGTTAATGTAAGTGCAAAATTAGTATTTTTATTTAATAAAGCGACTGTTTTGTCATATAAAATTCAACTGCATGCAAAATAAAAGAAAAAGGGAAGCCACTTTATCATGACTTCCCTCTTTCCAGGGTGGAGGGTGGGGCTCGAACCCACGACATTCAGAACCACAATCTGACGCTCTAACCAACTGAACTACATCCACCGTGTTAAAGATGCCTTGTTCGTTAAAGGCGGTGCAAAGATACGGGATTTATTTGAATCCACCAAACAAAATCCCGTATTTTTTTGTTTTTCCTTATCTTGCAGGCTCATTCTTGGCCTTAGGGGCAACAGGAGCGGCCTCTTTTGCAGCTTCGCCCGACTTTGCGGCTTCACCCTGCTTGGCCGGAGCGGCCTCCTTCGTTTGGCTTGCGCCGAATCCGGGAAGGTTGTTCGGGTTGGTCTGCTGCTGCTCGGTGGCGTTTCTCTCGATAACGCTCTCCGACGTAGTAGCCTTAGGAGCCACGTAAGCGCAGATCACGCTAAGCACAACCATTGCCACGGCAAGGCCCCATGTTGTCTTTTCGATTACATCCGTAGTCTTGCGGACGCCCATGATTTGATTTGAAGACGAGAAGTTCGACGCGAGTCCTCCTCCTTTTGATTCCTGTATCAGCACTATTCCTATCATCAGCAGTGCCGCCAGAACGATTAAGATTACAAATAATGTGTACATTGCTTTTATTTATATTTATTATTTATTATCAGTTTTTCCAAGAACCTGATTTGGTCTGCAAAGTAAGCATTTTTTTTTGGATAATTCAAATTTAAACGCTTAATAATTTCCAAAGCCTTTGAATATCGTCCCTGCCTTATGTAAATTTGCGCCAAAGTCTCCGTGAAATATTTCTCGTCGCCCTCTTTTTTCTCATTGTTCTCAAATTCGGGCAGGAATTCGGGCTCGTCCTTTAATTCTATCTTGCCGTTTTCGTTGTTTATGAAATTGTCGATAAGGTCTTGCCCCTTCATGGCCGGGCCGTCGTCAGCGGCAAGCCCGTCGCCTTCGGTCTCGAGAAGGTACGACACATAGTCAATTGCGGCGTCGGCCGGCGTCGGCTTGCGCCTTTTCCTCACGGTCTTGTCCTTGCCGTCCTCCGTGTCGGCCGGCATCGAGTCGAGGAACTGGTCTATGAGCGATATCGTCCTGCTGCCGCCTTCCTCCCGCGCCTTGTCTGTCTGCCTGCGCTTGGCCTTTTCAGCCACGCGCAACCTGTAATGGGCGGCTTCGACAAGGTTGAACACCACGTTGCGGTCGGTGACATAAACGGCCGAGCGCCTCAGTTCCTCGTCGAACGACGAGTCGTGCAGGAGGTAAAGGTTCTGCAACATAAGCAGGCGTGCCGTCTGGAAATACGGATATAGGGCGAGAAGGGAACGCAGGTCGTACAGCGTTTCCTTGTCCATAAGTTCGGGATGCTTTATCAGTTGCTCTAAATCCATAGCTTCTTCGTACGGCGTTTACCAGTTTGCCACAGTCGCGTTGAATATCTGGTCGGTTATGTCTTCAACCATCTGCGTTACGAGTTCTTCCTGTACGGAGGTGAACGACGTCGTAGTCTCGAACGACGACGTTGCCGTAAACTGCCGCTCGAAGTCTTCGCTGTGATTGGCGTTGTTGGTGAACCTCACGTTCACCGTCATCGAAAGCTCGGCCTGGGCCGACGTTCCTTCGGCGGTAACCGACTTGTTGCGTTGCGAGTATTGCGTGATTTCGCCTTCTATCTTAAGGTCGCCGTTGTTTTTCACCTGAATCAGGCGGGTGTTGTTGGCGAATATGTCTTTAAGCTCGTTGTTGAATATGCTCGCCATCGGGGCCCAAACGTAGCTTGAGCGTATGGGGAAGTCGGCTATCTGTATGGTTTTCGTCTTGGTGTAGTCGATGCTCGCCCCGTTGAACCTGTAAGACACGCTGCACGACACCAACGCCGCGAGCGCGAACGCGAGCGCGGACAGACGCCGCGCACGGCCGCTGTCCGTGAACGACGCCTTACGCCATTTCCTTTTAACTGACTTGTTCTTATTTATCGAGTCCATATTGCTTAATCCGTCTATACAGTGTGCGGTCGGATATCCCAAGCTCTTTTGCGGCCTTCTTACGGTTTCCGCCGTTGCGCTCGAGTGCTTTCTCCACCATCTGCCGGCCCAGGTCTTCGAGGTTGAGGCTCTCGGGCTCTGATATTTCCTCGGCCACGGCGTCTTGCACCACGGGGGCCGGCCGCCTGTCGCCGCCCGTGTCCGAGCCGCCGCCCGATATTATCGACGGATAATCGGGCACCGAGCCGTGCCCGGTGCCGCCCCGCCCTGCGTCGAGCTGTTTCCTCAGGCTGTTCATCTCGCGGCGCAGGTCGCTCACGTTTCCCCTGAGCTCGTACAATATTTTATATAGTATCTCGCGTTCGCTCTCGAACGAATGCGCCCCGCCGGCCGCCGGGCTTATCGTGGCGAGCTGCGTGCTCTCTGCGTCCTCGGGTATGAACTTGCGCACCGACTTTCCGTCGATCTCGCGGCTTTCGCTCAGCACCGACATCTGCTCTGTTATGTTCTTAAGCTGCCTTACGTTGCCCGGCCATTTGTATTTCAGGAGCACGGCCTTGGCCTCGTCGGTCAGCGTTATTTTCGGCAGGCGGTATTTCTCAGCCATCTGCATGGCGAACAGGCGGAACAGCAGTATGATATCCTCGCCGCGGTCGCGCAACGGCGGCATCTGCACGGGTATCGTGTTAAGGCGGTAGTACAAGTCCTCCCTGAAGCGACCCTCGCTTATGGCCTTGCGCATGTTGACGTTGGTGGCGGCCACGATGCGCACGTCGGTCTTCATTATCTTCTGGCCGCCTACGCGGATGTATTCGCCCGTCTCGAGCACACGGAGCAGCCTGGCCTGCGTGGCAAGCGGGAGCTCGCCCACCTCGTCGAGGAATATGGTGCCCTTGTTGGCCACGCCGAAGTAGCCTTCGCTCTCACCTATCGCTCCGGTGAACGAGCCTTTCTCGTGTCCGAAAAGCTCGCTGTCGATGGTGCCTTCGGGTATGGAGCCGCAGTTGATCGCGAAATATTTCTCGCGCCTGCGCGGCGAATTGTCGTGGATTATGCGCGGTATTATCTCCTTTCCCACGCCGCTCTCGCCGACGATGAGCACCGACAAGTCGGTCGGCGCCACCTGCAAGGCGACGTCAAGTGCGCGGTTCAACCCGTCGCAGTTGCCGACAATGTTGTACCTCTGTTTTACCTTTTGTAGCTCCGTGATGTTCATTTAGCTGACAAAATTACGCATTTTATTTTAATTATGCAAAACGGCCGTGGAAAATATATATTTTATTAATGAATGTATGGCGGATAATGATTATTTTTGCATACGGAAAAAACTGATTATGATTGGAACGATTGTCAACACATGCGCCATAATCGCGGGAACCGTCGTTGGCTCACTGCTCAACCGTGGGATAAAGGAGAAATACAAGACGGCCATGTACAACGCGCTCGGGCTTGCCAGCCTGATGATAGGGCTTAACGCCGCCATAACGAACATGCCGAAAAGCCGCTTCCCCGTGCTGTTCATACTATCGCTGGCCGCCGGCGGGGTCGCCGGGACTGCGCTCGACATCGACGGAAGGTTCAGGCGGGCCGTAGAACGGCGGTCGAAGGCCAAAGCAGGGCGCAGCCTCGCCGACGGACTATCGACGGCGGTGTTGCTCTACTGCATCGGGCCGCTGTCGATGCTCGGCCCGGTGATAAGCGCGCTCAACGGCGACAACACGTTCCTTTACACCAACGCGACGCTCGACTTCGTTTCGTCGACGGTGTTCGCCTCGACCTACGGCATGGGCATGATTCTCGCCGCGCCCGTATTGTTCTGCTGGCAAGGGCTGTTCTACGTAGTGGCCGAAGTGTCAAGCTCGGCCGTCAGCGAGGCCCTGATGGCCGAACTGCTAATCGTAGGCGGACTGATGATTACGGGCAGCGGACTGTCGCTGCTCAACATCAAGGACTGCAAGACGCTCAACCTTCTGCCTTCGCTGCTCGTTCCTGTCGCATGGTTCGCGGCGGCGTCGCTGTTCTGAAACTATTTCGTCAACCATAAAAAAACACGATCATGAACATTAAATTATTATCAGCAACGGCGGCTGTGCTTCTCGCATGCTCGTGCTGCAACGCAAAACAACAGCCTGCCGGCAACGCCGGCGGCACGCCCGAAGGCGTTACGGTATCGGACGTAGGCCAAGACACCAAGCTCATAACCATCCGCGACGACGACGGCGCAAAGCGCATGCCCAACAAGCTGTTCTACGGCGAAAGCGACTCGGCGGAAGTTGAACGCCTGTCGCCAGAGGGGTCGGTGGAATCGTCGATAAGCTGTTACATCGTTGAGACGCAAGGGAAGAAAATCCTGTTCGACACGGGCAACGGGGCGGCGCGCGGCGGCCGCCTGCTCGACCGCATGGAAGCCGCAGGCATCACGCCCGGCGACATCGACATACTCATGATAACGCACTTCCACATGGATCACATCGGCGGCATGGCGCAAGACGGCAAGGCCGTGTTCGCAAACGCCGAAGTCTACGTTCCTGAAAAAGAATACAGTGCCTGGCTGGCGTTAAGCGGCGGCAACGCCAAGGCCGCCATTGAAACCATGGGCGCATACGGCGGACGCCTGCACCGCTTCGGCTACCAAGACGAGCTGCCGTGCGGCATAAAGGCCATGCCCGCGCCGGGGCACACGCCGGGGCACACCGTGTACCAAACGGGGAAAGTGCTCATCGTCGGCGACCTTATGCACGGCTTCGACTTGCAGATACAAGACCTCGGCATCTGCCCCGACTTCGACATGGACAGGAAGCAGGCCGTCGAGTCAAGGAAAAAATACGTGGACTACGCGCGGAAGAACAAACTGATCGTAGCCGGAATGCATTTCCCCGGCAACGGAGTGAAAAACAGTTTGTAAACGAACGGCCGCACCGCGTCTTGAAAACCGTAACGGAAACACGCCGTTTCACCCACAACATGCTTGGCCGGCACAGGCCCAAGGCGTAAACCGTAAGCCTGCGACGGCCGTTACGTTACGAATCGGAACACGGCCTTTTACCGTCCCGAATACGGCCTTTTACAAGCTTAAAAGCGGCCTTTTACGGGCAAGAAAGCGGCCTTTTACCAACCGGAAACCGGCTCTAAAAGGCTACACGGGGCAACAAGGCAGGCGGTAACAATCGTCACTAAACGCAACAACTAACATATATAAATATTATGGAAAAAAACAGAATAACAGAACTTTTCGGGATTGAACATCCCATAATCCAAGGTGGAATGGTATGGTGCAGCGGCTGGCGGCTGGCCTCGGCCGTAAGCAACGCCGGCGGACTGGGCCTACTCGGGGCCGGCTCGATGCACCCCGAAACGCTTGAGGAGCACATCGCCAAGATGCGCGCGGCTACCGACAAGCCGTGGGGGGTCAACGTTCCGCTGATGTATCCGGAGATTGACCGCCTGATGAAGCTCATCGTCGACAGCGGCGTTAAAATCGTATTCACGTCGGCCGGCAGCCCTAAGAAGTTCACGCCGATGCTGCACGAGGCGGGAATCAAGGTAGCCCACGTGGTGTCGAGCAGCAAGTTCGCACGCAAATGCGAGGAGGCCGGGGTGGACGCGGTGGTGGCCGAAGGCTTTGAGGCAGGCGGACACAACGGCCGCGAGGAAACTACCACGATGACGCTAATACCGCAAGTGCGCCGCGCCACAAGCCTGCCGCTCGTCGCCGCCGGAGGCATAGCGTCGGGCGAAGCCATGCTCGCGACAATGGTACTCGGAGCCGAAGGCGTACAGATAGGCACACTGTTCGCCCTGACCGAGGAAAGCTCGGCCGCCGAAGCGTTCAAGCAGAGGTGCGTATCGCTCGCCGAAGGCGACACGATGCTCTGCCTCAAGAAGATAGCCCCCACCCGACTGGTAAAGAACCCGCTGTATGACAAGGTGAGGGAAGCCGAGGACAACGGCGCGTCGGCCGACGAACTGCGCGGCATATTAGGCAAGGCCGCGTCGAAACGCGGCATATTCGAAGGCGACACCGACAACGGCGAACTGGAGATAGGACAAATCGCCTCGGCGATAAGGAGCGTCAGGCCCGTTGCCGAAGTGATGGAGGGACTTGTAAAAGGATTCGCTAAAGCGAAAGAAAGAATCATGAAGAGTTAAGAATTAAGAGTTAAGAATTAAGAAAAACAGCTTTGCTGCTAATACGTGGTTATCTCACTTCCATAATGCAGCAAAGCTGTTTTTCTTAATTCTTAACTCTTAATTCTTAATTTCCAATACCGTTTTTCTTAATCCTTAACTCTTAATTCTTAACTCTATTTGAACCCCTTGTTCAGCCATTTGCCCCTGAACAGGCGGATAAGGAATATCGTTCCGCGGAACGTTAGCTCGACGGCCATCGCCGTCCAAACCCCGCGCAGGCCGTAAACAGGCGCAAGATAAGCGGCGAGGGTAAGGCGCACGAGCCACATCGAGGCAAGGTTCATGCAGGCAGGCATAAGCGTGTCGCCCGCCCCGAGGCATACACTGTAAGTGACAATCGCCGCGGCGAACATCGGCTCGGCGAACGCCTCGATGCGCAACGACTGCGAACCGAGCAGGCGCACCTGCTCGTCGGGAGTCATCACACCTATCATCTGCGGCGCAAGCAAATACATCACGGCCCCCATGAACGCCATTACGCCCATGCCCAAGAACACCGTGCGGTAAGCAAAACCGCGCGCCAAGTCCCTGCGCCCGGCGCCTATGCTCTGCCCTACAAGCGTCGTGGCCGCGTCGCCTATACCGTATCCGGGCATGTAGCAAAGGCTCTCGGCCGTAATTGCCAGCGTGTTGGCGGCTATGGCGATGTTGCCAAGCGGGGCGACAATCATCGTGCTTACAATCTGCGCCCCGCTCATCATCATGTATTGCGCGCCCATCGGCAGGCTGACCTTGGCCGCGTTGCGCAGGTAATTCCACGACGGGGCGAACGTCCACTTCTCATTCCTCAGCGCCAGTTCGGGCGACTTCACCGTGGCGAACCATACCAGCATGACGCCG
Source organism: uncultured Prevotella sp. (assembly GCA_944320675.1). Lineage (GTDB taxonomy): Bacteria > Bacteroidota > Bacteroidia > Bacteroidales > Bacteroidaceae > Prevotella. The sequence continues at coordinate 31,978 of CALUIJ010000129.1, read as the reverse complement.
GTAAAGAGATAGGCCAAGGCCGTGCCAAGAGCCGCTCCCGGCACGCCCATGCCCGCCCCGGGCACGGTAACCTCGATGCCGAACAACGTTGTCCGACGGGTTTCGTATATCAGGAAGAAGTTAAAAACAACGTCGAGCAGGCACATCAGTATGCTTGTCATACTCGGAATACGCATGTTGCCCGAACACTTCAGCATGCTCGACGACAGGATTCCCAACTGGTAGACAGGCAGGGCAAGACAATAAATAGTGAAATAAGCCGACGCGTCGGCCTGGATGTCGGCCCCTCCGCCGAGCCACCGTGGCAACGGACCGGCTATCGCGACGCATACTGACGTAAGTATCACCGTGAACAACGCCGTGGCCATAAGCCCCTGGCGGAACACCTGGCGCGCCTTCTCGAAATCGTTGGCGCCTATGAAGTGGGCGGCCTGCACCGAGAAGCCCAACGCCGCAGCCGACGTAAGCCCGCCGAAAAGCCAAGTTGTCGACTCAACTATGCCTATCGAAGCCGAAGCCCTCGCGCCGAGCGAACCAACCATCGACGCGTCGATGTAAAACATCATTATCGTTGTCAGCTGGGCGAGGATTGACGGAATACTGAGCTGCACTATCAGGTTAAGCTTTTGGCTGCCGCTCATCTCCTGACCATTGCGTATCATGGTCAGCAACGCATTATCCTTAGTACTTGAAAACATGATGCAAAATTACTACTTTTTTCAAACAAACACACACACTTGCGCTACAAAAAAAGAAACTGGAACTTTCAGATGAAAGCTCCAGTCACCATTATCAACATTAATTATGAAACATTTCTTTTAATAATAATCGGAGGCATTGTCCTTACTATGATTCCTCGCCCCCGAAAACCTGTTGCTGTTGGTACAGCAAACAGGGTTTGTACATCTCTGTTACCTAAAACAATAATCTTTTTACCTTAATACCTATGAAACTTTTCTATGATGCCTCACGGCATGACCGTCATCCTTCCTAAAACAATCTTTTTAACTTTACCTTATAACTTAATACCTATCAAACTAACACCTATTGTTTTGTTTTGACAGTGCAAAGATACGACTGTTTGCGCACACAGCAAAGAAAAACGACGTATTTTTACATCAAAAGGGCTAAATTTTGACATAAATCAAGTTTTCAGCAAATAAGCGAACAAGCAAGACAAGATACAAGCAGACGAGCAGACAAGCAAACAAGATACGAGCAGACAAGCAAACGAGCAAACAAGCGACAAGCGACGGACAAACACCAAACGAGCAGGCAAGGCAAATCTCCTTGTCTGCTCGTCTGCTTGTATCTTGTCTGCTTACTTGCTCGTCTGCTCGTTTCCCGTCTGGTTATTCGAACGTCCAACGCCTTTCAGCCACGCCCCACGGCACCGGAGTAGTACCGGCACGGAAATAAGCCATAAGCTCCATGTCGAATATAAGCGTGCTGTAACCGGGAATGGAACTGCCGTTACCTGTCGTGCCATAACCGAGTTGGTAAGGAATGTAAACGCGCCAACGGTCGCCTATGTGCATGTGCTGGAGCGCCGTAGCGAATCCGTCAACCATTTCGCCTACGTAAAACGTAGACGGCATCGCCGTCTCAGGGTTATACTCTCCTTGGTAAGACTCGTCGAACACGTAGCCGTCAGCATAAGAAGCCGACGGGATAAGGCGGCCGCGGTAGTTGACCATGACCGAGTCGGAATACATCGGACAACCGCTGCCTTCCCCCTCCTTAAGCACCTCTACGACGATATAGTCGTAATAATCAGCCGGTATGGTGTCCTCAAGCGAGTAGTTCCTAATCACTTTCCACGTGCCGTCGGCATTGTTGCGCGCCTGCTCGTAAACGCCCGAGAAATAAGCCTCGTTGCGCTCCTGCCAGTCGGCGAACTCGTCAAACGTGTCGTCGCTCTCGCTGCACGACGCAAGGCCGAGCGGCAGGAGCAGCGACACAATGAAAAACATTATACCGTATTTCTTCATTTACTGCAGTTTTTTGAGCAAGCCCGTTATGCTTACCTTGTCCTCAATGATACCGCGCAGGTCGGCGATGTCGACCCTCTCCTGCTCCATCGTGTCGCGGAAGCGCAGCGTGACGGTATTATTCTCAAGCGTGTCGTGGTCTACGGTTACACAGTAAGGCGTGCCTATGGCATCCTGGCGGCGGTAACGCTTACCGATTGAATCCTTCTCGTCGTACTGGCAATTGAAGTGGAACTTCAGGTCATTGATTATCTCACGGGCCTTTTCAGGCAGTCCGTCCTTCTTCAACAGAGGCATTACGCAGAGCTTGACCGGAGCCAATGCGGCCGGAAGCTTGAGCACAACGCGCGTCTCGCCGTTCTCCAATTTTTCTTCGCAATAAGAGTGGCACATTATTGAGAGGAACATGCGGTCTACGCCGATAGAGGTCTCGATGTCATACGGAGTGTAGCTTTCGTTGGTCTGCGGGTCGAAGTATTTAATCGACTTGCCCGAGAACTTCTCGTGCTGCGACAGGTCGAAGTCGGTGCGGCTGTGGATGCCCTCAACCTCCTTGAAGCCGAACGGCATGCGGAACTCGATGTCGGTTGCGGCGTTGGCATAGTGGGCCAGCTTCTCGTGGTCGTGGAAGCGGTAGTTCTCCGAGCCGAAGCCGAGGGCCTGGTGCCACTTCATGCGCAGCTCCTTCCACTTGTTGAACCACTCCATCTCCGTACCGGGCTTTACGAAGAACTGCATCTCCATCTGCTCGAACTCGCGCATGCGGAAGATGAACTGGCGCGCAACTATCTCGTTACGGAACGCCTTGCCTATCTGGGCGATGCCGAACGGAATCTTCATGCGGCCCGTCTTCTGTACGTTCAGGTAGTTCACGAATATTCCCTGGGCCGTCTCGGGGCGCAGGTAAATCTTACTTGTAGCGTCGGCGGCCGAACCCATCTCGGTAGAGAACATTAGGTTGAACTGGCGCACGTCGGTCCAGTTCTTCGTTCCGCTAATCGGGCAGACAATGCCCTCGTCGACGATTATCTGCTTAAGCTCTGCCAAGTCGGGGCCTTGCATGGCCTTGGTGTAACGCTCGTGCAGGGCGTCGCGTTTCTGCTGGTGGCCGATTACGCGCGGATTGGTCTCGCGGAACTTGGCCTCGTCGAATGCGTCGCCGAACTTCTTGCGCGCCTTCTCAACCTCCTTGGCTATCTTTTCCTCGTATTTCGCTATCTGGTCCTCTATCAGCACGTCGGCGCGGTAACGCTTCTTAGAGTCGCGGTTGTCGATAAGCGGGTCGTTGAAAGCGTCGACGTGGCCGCTGGCCTTCCATATCGTAGGGTGCATGAAGATGGCCGAGTCGATGCCCACGATGTTTTCATGGAGCAACACCATGCTCTTCCACCAATATTCCTTGATGTTGTTTTTCAGTTCAACACCGTTCTGTCCGTAGTCGTAAACGGCGGCCAGTCCGTCATAAATGTCGCTGCTCGGGAAAACGAATCCGTACTCTTTGCAGTGCGACACTATTTTCTTGAAAACGTCTTCTTGTGCCATTATAATAAATATGTTTACCTTAATAAGTTATACAAGCTCACGAACGCTTGTTGCAAAATGCGGCATCTGCGCATCGTTTTGCGTGCAAAGATAGTGCAATTTGAGTGAAGCGCAAAATAAAAATAATTAATAATGAAAAATGAACAATGAAAAACGGGCAATTATAAATCGGCAAAATGCCGTTTTACCTTACCATATATTTATGTTTAATCATTCTTGTCCCATCATTGTTCTTAATTTTGACATCACGGCTTTTCTCTCTTTCCGCAAACAAGCGGCCAGGCTATGTAAACGCCGAAAAGCAACAAGAACGCGCCGACGGCTATGCCGAGGGATGCCGTATGGGACAATCCGAAGGCTTCGTTGCACATATGTGCAACCGCAAGTCCTGAAATTACGGCCATGTATTCGCTCCTATACCCGAAACTTGGCGTGGCGAACACTATCACCCAAGGCACTACGGCTACCGACAGGTAAACGGCCAAAGCGGCGCCGAAAGGCATCGAACCGGCAAAATTCAGCAGCAACAAGGCTACGAACAACAAGCTCTGGCACGCCACGACCGTAACCGACGCACGTCGGTCGCCCATACCCTTACGCAACCGCCTTATGTCGTTGACATAAGAAGGAACCGCCAAAAGCAACAAGACTAACAACAAAAACAGACACCAATCCATAAGCAATGCATGTTAAAGGTTACACACCAAGAGACACCTGCGCATCACCCGGCATCCACGCCGTCGGCATCAGTCTTGCGCTTCGCGGCCTTACGCTCCCTAAAGTCGGAAATGTCGCACCACACCCAAAACACTACAAGAGCCCAATACCACCAACCGTCAAACCCGACAGAATAGCCCAAAGTTAAGAGTATCACTACGGTAAAAGCTACGTTCAACGCAAAAGGAACGGCCAGCGAAAGAGATTTCAGGCGTCCGAGCCAAGGCGAAGGCTTAACGTCGTAAAACTCTACAGCAAGCTTCCCTGCAAAATCAAACACGGCGACGATTAACATCATCACCAAGGCGAATCCCCGAAAACCTGCGAAACAAGATACAACCACAGAGACAAGGGCGACGACCGACAACACTAACACCAGACGCCTGACACGGGGAGAAACGCCATAAGAACCACCAATAGAAGCCTTTTCCATATCATTAAGTTTCAAAACAGTTTTCTTAATCCTGCAAAGATAGGAATAATATTCGTAATAACAAAATAACGAATTGTTTTTTACCGGGCATACGCCGCAAACCATCCGAAGCACAAGCGGGCTTCGGGATTTTACAAAAAGACGGCCTTTCGGCGCGCGGAAGGCCGTCTCCTGCAACACAAAAGGCGGCCTTTTACAAGCTGAAAGGCCGCCTTTTGGTTCAACGTGGCTAACACACTGATTATCAACAAGATGAAAAAGAGCGTATGGTTTATGCACGGTAGCCGGTGAAAATTCAGAACCTCGTCATGAACTCGATGACCACCTTGTCCCTCTCGGAAGGCTTGGCCACGGCTCCGTCGCGGTAAAAATACTTTTCGTAATTAAGGCGTATGTCGGATACGAACGGCAGGTCGAGACTGAGCGTAATGCCGCCCGTAAGGCGCGAGCGGCGGTAATCGTTGACGACGAGCGAGCCTTCGGCGTTCTCTTCGCCGTCGAGATAGCGCTTGCCGTCGCTATGGTCGCCCATGTAATCGTAGCGCACGAGGGGCGAAACTTTCGTGAAGAAGCACTTGCGCAACGGTATGTCGTAGCTTACGAAGGCGTCGAGGGCGTGGACGGCCTTGAACGCGCCGTCCTCGTAGTGCTTGTAAAGATACTCCACCTCGGCGTGCCAGCCGTGGGCGTGGTAGTAGGCCCCTGCGTCGTACATCATCACCGACACGTCGTCGGGCCTTATCTTCTGCGTGCTCAGCGTGAGGTTGAAGCCGCGGGGGAAGAACAGCTGTGCCTTTGCCGAGAAGTTGACGTTGCTAGTCCAGAAGTCTTTCTGGTTGGTAAGGCCCGAGCCGTTGAACATTCCGGCCTCAAGCTTTATGGGGAAGCCCACGTTGAACGCATAGCCCAGCGTGGCGCCTACGTCGCGCACGTTGCCCACCTGCTTGGCTATGAACGAGCGGTTGGCGAAGTACTGCAAGTGAGGCGAGCGGTGGGCGTCGATGGTGAATGGGGCGCGCATCTGGCCTATCGTGAAGTCGAGCCCGCGCACTGGTTTCAGGCGCGTGTACGTGTCGAGCATCTTTATCTGCCCCTCGTCCGAAAGGTCTATCTCCACCTTGTACGACACGACCTTGGTCAAATCGCCGTCAAGGCTCACTCTGGCGTTGCGCACCTGGAAGCGGCCTTCGCCCTCGCCAGTCTGGTATTCATACTTGCCGCGTATGGTGCCGTGGGCCTTCGGCGTGCGGTCAACCTCGTCGGAACCGTCGTCGGCCGCCACGGGAACCGCCGCACACAACGCAAGCGCCACCGACAATATAAACGTCTTGTTCATAACTCCGTCTGTATTTTTTTGCAAAATTAAGCATTACGTGTTACAAAGGCGTTACAAAACCAATATTAATAAATTAAGTTTACCACCCCTTGCGCAAGATAAGCCGTGCCCGGCAATTTACGTGGCAGACTTGTATTGTCTACGTTTGCATTAATAAAAACACATAAGCGTGACGACTGGACGAGGGAGGACTGCCTGAGTCCGTGAAGAAAGGCGGCAACACCGCAACAGGCGGGAAAGCCGGCATGCCGCCGCTGCAGCAAAGACCGGGCTCCCCAACCTATCCGTAAGGCATGCCGGCTGCTGACTTTACGTCAACGGTAACGCCGTACCGGCGTGCGCACCGACATGGGGAATAGTGAATAATGAATCAATGAAAGGGGAACAGCAGTGGAAGGACGAACACCATGACCACGCCTATGGCAAGCTGGAGGGGCAACCCCACCTTGACATAATCCATGAACGTGTACCGCCCGGCCTGCATAACCAGGGCGTTCGGCGGAGTTGAGAAGGGCGAAGCGAAACACATGCTTGCGCCCAACGTAACGGCGAACAGGAACGGATAAGGGCTCAGGCCGCTCTCTACGGCCGACGTCAGCGCTATCGGAGCCATGAGCACGGCCGTGGCCGTATTGCTTATGAACATGGTGAGCAGCGACGTAGTGAAGTAAATCCCGGCAAGCAGGACGTATGGGCCGTAACCGCCGAGGCCGCTGACAAGCGAATGCGATATGACGGCCGACGCTCCGGTCTTCTCAAGGGCCACTGACATCGGCAACATGGCCGCTATGAGCACCACGCTCTCCCAGTTGATCGTCTTATACGCCGCCTCTACGTTGCGGAAACATCCCGTAAGCACCATCAGCACGGCGGCCGTCATAACGGCCGTGACGGGGGCTACGGGGATGAAGTCGAACACCATCATCGCTATCATCAGCAGCATTATGCAAGCCGCAAGCGGAGCCTTGTAGTCAAGGGTGACCTTGGCGGCTTCTTCCAACGGCTGCCCCAGCACTACCCAGTTCTCCTCCTCGTCGCTCAGGCGGCTGATGTTGGCCCATGTGCCCTGCACCAAGAGCACGTCGCCGCCGTGAAGGCGCACGTCGGCCAAGTCGTCCATTATATACTCGCCCTTGCGCCTTATCCCGACTACGTTTATACTATACTTCGCACGGAAACCCGACTCCTTCAGCAGCCGGTTGACGAGCCGCGACGTCGGCAGCAACACTATCTCGGCCATGCCGATGTCGTAAAAGTCGAGTCCGCCGCTCCCTTCCCCTGCGTTATGGCCCTTAACCGGCTCGGACAGTCCGTATTCGGAAGCGAAGCGCACGGCCTGCTCCCTCTCGCCGGTAAGGTAAATTATGTCGCCCTCGTTAAGCACCGTGCGCGGGCCTGCAAGCATCTGGTTCACGTTCTTTATAAGCCCCTTCTGCCGCGTAGTCTCACGCCTCACCTCGAGCACGGCCAGTCCGTAGCGGTTCTGCACGTCGAGCTCGGCTATCGTCATGCCCTTTGCCTGCGAGCCATGGCCTACGACGTATCTCGACAAGTTGTCGGCAAGATGGTACTCGCTGACCAATTGCTCAAGCGACTTAGCCTTGGCCCTGCCCTTGTCGCCGCCGCCGCCCTTCTTCGCGAGCAGCCACTTGCTGAGGGGCAGCAAGACAACTATGCCGACGGCTATGCTTACCAGGCCGACCGGCGTGAACGAGAAGAACGACAACGGCTCGTAACCGGCATCAGTCAACACATCCTGTATAACGAGGTTGGGCGGGGTACCTATCAGCGTAAGCATACCGCCGAGACTGCTGGCGAAAGCCAGCGGCATGAGCAGGCGGCTCGCGTTGATGCGCCCCTTGGCCGCAAGGCTCACAACGATAGGCAGCATCAGCGCCACCGTGCCCGTATTGCTGACGAAGGCGCCTATGGCCGACGTTACGACCATTACCAGCAGGAACAGGCGCAACTCGCTGTCGCCGGCCAGTTTCATTATGCGGCCGCTTATCATCTTGGCCAGCCCCGTCTGGAATATGGCTCCGCCGACAACAAACAGCCCCACCATCATTATGACAACCGAATTTGAGAAGCCCGACAAGGCTTCTTCGGGAGTCAATATGCCGGAAACCATCAGCAATATCAAGGCACATACGGCAACAACGTCTGAACGTATCTTGCCTATCGCGAAAAACAATGCGGAAACCGCAAGGATAATCAAGGTCAATATCATATTCGTGGGGTTTTAGGGTTGTATGGTTTTAGGGTTGTACGGTTTTAGGGTTATGGGTTGTACGGTTATACGGTACACATTCCACGCCTCTTTCATGAAATGCAAATTTACTCATTTCATGCGAACACACACGCCTTAAACATTCTTTTTTACTAACCTTTAACTACTTTGGGCAAAAAAAGCGTATTTTTGCACCACCCTAAACGATAACAAGAAGAATGAACATATTCACAAAAAGAATCAGCGAGACGCTCAACCTGCCTGAGCGCAGCGTCGACAACACGCTGCAACTGCTCGACGAGGGCTGCACGATACCGTTCGTCAGCCGTTACCGCAAGGAACGCACCGGAGGACTCGACGAAGTGCAGATTGCGCAAATAAACGAAACGTGCGAACGCCTGAAGGAAACGGCGAAACGCAAGGAGACAATAATAAAGACTATATCGGAACAAGGCAGACTTACGCCCGAACTTGAAAAGCGCGTCAACGAATGCTGGGATGCCGCCGAACTTGAGGACATCTACCTGCCATACAAGCCCAAACGCAGGACAAGGGCGCAAGCGGCGCGCGAACGGGGACTGGAACCGTTGGCCGCGGCCATCATGCTGCAACGGGAACATGACCCCGAGCAAGCGGCACGCCGCTTCGTCAAGGGCGACGTCAAGGACGTGCAGGAAGCCATAAAGGGAGCACAGGACATAATAGCCGAGAATATCAGCGAGGACGAACATTCAAGGCAAGCACTGCGCTCGGCTTTCAGGCGTGAGGCCGTCATAACATCGAAACTTAAGGCGGACAAGCAGGCCGGCAAGCAAGAGACAAACGGCAAGGCCGACACCGCCGACGACAAAGCCGGCAAATACTCAGACTACTTCGACTTCTCCGAACCGCTGCGCCGACTGCCGTCCCACCGCCTGCTGGCCATACGCCGCGGCGAAGCCGAGGGAATACTGAAAGTAAACATATCGCCCGACGACGACGAATGCGTGGAACGGTTGAAAAGACGCTACGTGAGGGGCGCGAACAAAAGCTCGGCCCTTGTGGCCGAAGCGGCCGGCGACGCCTACAAGCGGCTCCTTAAGCCGTCGATCGAAAACGAGTTTGCCGCGTTGAGCAAAGAGCGCGCCGACGAAGAGGCCATAAAGGTGTTCGCAGGCAACCTGCGCCAACTGCTCCTCGCCCCACCGCTCGGACAAAAGCGCACGATGGGCATCGACCCGGGATTCCGCACGGGCTGTAAGGTGGTATGCCTGGACGCACAAGGCAACCTGCTGCACAATGAAACCATATTTCCTGACTTCTGCCCCGGCGGACGGCGCGCCGCCGATGCCGCCGAGCGCATTAGGGAAATGATCGGGAAATACGAGATAGAGGCCATCGCCATAGGCAACGGCACGGCAAGCCGCGAAACCGAAGCGTTCGTCAAAAGCGTTCTTCCACGGCAGACAAACGACAAGGCAAACATCCTTGCCGACCCGCACGGCGTGAAAATACAAGTGTTCGTCGTCAGTGAAGACGGGGCGTCGGTATACTCGGCGTCGAAGACGGCGCGCGACGAATTTCCCGACAAGGACGTAACCGTGCGCGGAGCCGTCAGCATAGCCCGGCGGCTGATGGATCCGTTGGCCGAACTCGTGAAAATCGATCCGAAGAGCATCGGCGTAGGCCAATACCAGCACGACGTAGACCAAGCGAAACTGAAGCGCAGCCTTGACCAAACAGTAGAGAGCTGCGTCAACTCCGTAGGCGTGAACCTCAACACGGCGAGCAGCCACCTCCTGGCATACGTCAGCGGACTCGGCACGGCATTAGCCAAGAACATCATAGACTACCGCGCGGAGAACGGAGCCTTCACCTCGCGCAGCCAACTGAAGAAAGTGCCGCGGTTAGGCCCGGCGGCATACGAGCAGTGCGCCGGGTTCCTGCGCATACCAGGCGCAAGGAATCCGCTTGACAACACCGCCGTCCACCCCGAAAGCTACAAGCTCGTAGAGCGAATGGCCACCGACTGCGGCTGCTCCGTAACCGAACTTATCAACGACAGGCAAAAGCGCGGCAACATAGACCTGCGCCGATACGTAACGGACACCGTGGGCATGCCCACGCTAACCGACATAATGGCCGAGCTGGAAAAACCCGGACGCGACCCGCGCGGCCATGCCGAGGAGTTCGCCTTCGACGAGAACGTGCGCACCATAGACGACCTGCGGCCCGGAATGCTCCTGCCGGGCATCGTGACGAACATAACCAACTTCGGGGCGTTCGTCGACATCGGCGTACACCACGACGGCCTTGTGCACATATCCCAAATGGCCGACCACTACGTCAGCAACCCCGCGCAAGTGGTCAGCCTCCACCAACACGTCCGTGTGAGGGTGACCGACGTAGACCGCAAACGCAACCGCATCTCACTGTCAATGATTTAGCAGACGATTTTTCAGCAGACAAGTTTTTCAGCAGACAAGCAGACGAGTGACAAGCAGACAAGGAGATTTCCATAAGTCCAATGACCGATTAGTGGCCAATGCAAATCTCCTTGTCTGCTTGTCACTCGTGTGCTTGTCCCTTGTCTGCTTGTCACTCGTCTGCTTGTCACTTGTCTGCTGAAAACTCGTCTACTTGTCTGATGAAAAACTTGTTTGCTGAAAAACTAAAAGAACGCCTTAAACGTGGCACGGCCCGAGTCTGTTTCCACTTTAACAATGTAAACGCCTCCATGCGGAACCTTTACGCTTAGTCTGCGCCCGTTGCCACTCGACTCACCTACAAGCGTACCGTCAACGCCGTAAACCCTGACCGAGCGCAACACCTCGCCGCCTGCGACAATCACACGGCCGTCGGCATAACGGCACGTAACATCCCCGACCGTATTAGACACTATCGAAGATTCCTGCAAAACATACTTCAATCCGGCCATTGCGTCGAGCTTGCCATAGCCGTACGAACCGTTGGCATCCGCACCGGTGAAGCCGTCGCGCCGCGACGTGGCACCAATTATCCCGCGCACGTCATCGACAGTCAACGAGGGGTCGGCCTCGAGCCACAAGGCCACCGTACCAGCCACTACCGGCGCGGCCATCGACGTGCCGCTGGCCACTCCCCAGGAATAAGTCCTGCCCGACGCGCCGTCATCGACCTCGGCCACCTTATCCTCGGGCTTGACATAGAACGACGACGCATAAGAATTGAACGACGACATCACGGCCGCACCCGGAGCCGACACGTCGGGCTTTATCCGCCCGTCGTAAGTTGGCCCTCTGCCCGACAGAGGATAAACGCCGCCAAGAGTCCAGTCAAAAGCATGCGCGCCACCGGCCAAATCAGTATAAGCATTCTTCGACACATAAGCGCCTACGGCTATGGTATTATACCCGGCGGCGGTGGCGGCTATGGTATAATCGCAAACACCGTCGGCATATCCGGCCTTGCCGCACGAAGCGAACTCGCCGTAGTCGCTGAAGACGGCGTAGCGTCCGCCGTCCGACGTAAGCCTCACCACCCATGCCTCGTTGTCGGGCTTGCCGTAGGTCATGCTCACACGGAAACACGGATTGCCGTTGGCCGGGTTCTCGGCAGACGACACGACAAGACTGCCGTTGTCACCGTCCTGCGTGCCGAAGTCTTCGTAGCTCACTGTGCCGTGTTCGCCGCTGTTTACGGTGGCGCTGAACACAACCCCACCGCTGACCGTGTCGACGAGCGATACGGTCAGCCCGTAGTCCGAACCAGCCACGCCCTGCACCAGCAGGTTGTCCCTATTGTACGACGGCGGTAGCCAATAGCTCTCCACCGAGCAGTCTTCACCGTCCGGCACGCCGTGCAACGTCGACTTCCTGTCGCCCTCGTTGCCCCCGGCTATCGAGAGCACGCGCCCTGGCTTGTCCTTCATAAGGCTGTCCACGAGCACGGTAAAGTCGTCGGTGCCGTCCTTATATCCGAGCACCGTGCCAATGCTCAGGTTTATAGACATTGGCATTCCCGCCTTCTCCGAATACTTCAGCAGATAGTCAATGCCGTCGACTATACCCTGTTCAGTCTTGTTTGTCGACACGAGCACAATGCCGGCCTCGGGTGCCATTCCCATGTAAGGGCCGTCGTAACCGCCGGCGGCAATGCCGAGCACATGCGTTCCGTGGGTGTCGCCCGTAAGTTCCATGTCGCGGCCGGCGGCGGCCACCTCGGCCGCAGTGCGGTATTCCCTGCCGTAGCCGTATTCGCTGTCGGTGGCGAAGAAGTTGTTCTGGTCCCATGCGGCCAATATCCTACAGCCGCCGGCGGCATCCCTGAAGTTAGGATGGGAGAAGTCGAAGCCGGCGTCGATGACGCCCACCAACACGCCCTCGCCCCTGTAAGGTGCGGGCAGCGAAACTCCGGCGTGCACCTCGTCGACCCCGGACAGCCTGCGTGCCTCGTCAGTCATCATGCGCACCTCATGCCCGGCATCGACAGCGACGACGGCATCGTCGGCCGCCAAGGCCTCAACCGAGCCGGCCGGCACCACAGCCGTAAACACGCGGCCGTAGCCCACGTTGAACTTAACGCCGTAAACATCGGCCAGGCGGGCCGTGTCGGCCCCCTCGGCCAGGCGGACATACACGTTCACCATGCCGTCAGCGGCGGAACGCATCCTGCCAACAGTCGAAGCCGACAACTTAGCGTTGTGCTTTCGCACTACAACCTGTCCGTGCAGCGTAGCGCAGCAGCACAACAACATTATAAATAAAGACACATGCTTAACCATATTGAATTAGTTTTTTGAGCAGACAAGTTTTCAGCAAACAAGTGACGAGCAGACAAGCAGACAAGGAGGTTTGCCTTGTTTACTCGTCTACTTGTCACTTGTCGCTCGTCTGCTCGTCACTTGTTTGCTGAAAACTTGTCTGCTGCAAGCTTGATTGAATCCTTAATTTACCACAATCTTCACGCTGCTGACAGTTCCGCCTACGCTGACAGTGGCCACATAAACGCCTGCGGTGGGTACGCTGACGCCCGTCAAGCCGTCGCCAGAGGCAACAATCGAGCCGTCGATGCCGGCCACGGTGAGCCTGCACGAGCCGTCGCCCTCAACGTAAATGCGGCGGCCGTCGGCCACAACCCGGCAACCCTCAGCCGTAGCAGCGGCGTTGGTAACGCCCGTGCCCACGCCGGCCTGCCATGCAAGCACGGGGAAGCCCTCGTTCAAGTCCTGCGCGTCGGCCGCCCATACGCCGCGGCCGCGGTCGAGCCCGGACAAGAAGCCGTCGGCCTTCATATCCTCGTCGGTCTTCTCCGTTATGCCGCCGAGCCAGTCGGTGGCTCCGTCGGCCATGGCGAGGTAATAACAATTGGATATGGTTACGCCGTTGTCGGTCGTGCCCACTACGGCCCCGCCCGACCAATCTGTGCTCACCCTGCCGCGGTTGTAGCTGTCTGACAGCGAGCCGTCGGCCAGGTAGCCCACGATGCCGCCGGCATAGAAGCCCGAGAAATCAATCCTGCCAGTATTGTAGCAGTCCTCTATCACGCCACCGCGGTCAACAAAGCCCGCTATGCCGCCGACATTGGTCGACCCCGCAACGTCTCCGTTATTAGCACACTCGGCAATGCGGCCGCCGTACATCGTACCCACGATGCCGCCCTGGCCCAAGCCCTCGGATATGCCGACGGGGGCGTTGTTGACACAGCGGTAAACCGTGCCGCCCGTCATCGCCCCGACTACCACTCCCGTGCCATAAGTGCCCTCGACCGTCGAAGCGGCTCCTATCGTAAGGTTGCGCACCTCAGCACCGCCCGATATGCAGGCGAACAGACCCGTGCCGCCCACCTCGTTCACATTGTCGACAAAATAAACATGAACGTTGTCTATCGTATTGCCGCCACCGTCGAACACGCCGAGGAAATACTTCGAGTCGTCAATCATCACACCCGGGTCCTCTGGGTCGGAATACTCGTCGAAGAAGCCTATTGGCGTAAACTTCTGCCCTGCGTCGGCACCCATGTCAAGGTCGCCGGCCAGCCTGAAGTACACACCCTCGTAAGCCTCGCCCGCCCTCACCTGCTCGGAGAGGTAGGCCAAGTGGGCCGGAGCCTCTATAACGTAAGGATCAGCCTCTGTGCCCTGCCCGTTCGTCCACGAAGAGGCCGAGCCGTCCCATGCCTGCGCCCCGGCACATACCGGGAACATTGCGCAAGCCAACAATGACAACATAGTCTTTTTCATAATGGTAAAAGTTTAGGGTTGTAACTAAAATAACAAATAATTTGGGCAAATATAGCGATTTTACGTTTACGGACGAACTTTTTTCATACAAAAACATTACAAATACATTTATTTTAACTAAAAGCAAACGAGCAGACAAGTCCTTCAGCAGACAAGTGACGAGCAGACAAGGAGATTTGCCTTGTTTCTTGCCACTCGTCTACTTGTCACTTGTCTGCTGAAAAGCTCGTCTGCAGAAAAGCTCGTCTGCAGAAAAGCTTGCCTGCAAAAGACAAGCTTTTAGGAGCCGAAAGACGGCGTTTTGCGATGCAAAAAGCACTCTTTTGCGTCGCAAAAGCTAACGAATTACAATTAAAAAAGCACGACAGGCCAAAATGAGATTCAACACAACGCTGTTTCCACGACTGGCATACCGCCCATAACAAATTGGGAGACAACGCATTACGTCTTAGTACGGATCCGTTCCGGAGACTATAATATTCCACCATATACGCAAAAGGACTAAAAAGGACTGCGCACGAACGGCCTTATCGAGCTATCTTTGCATTGCCGAAAAATGTCCCAACACCAGAAACGGGACATCCGCCGGCAAGCAAAAACAGGAGCGAAGCATGACGGGAACATACTTGCGTTACTTACCACAAGATTCAGCCGCTTGCACGCCTAAAGTAAGCCTGTAGGACTAATAATTATTAGAAAATGAAAAAAATTCAGCTCACAATGAACGATTTCATAAAACATTCCGTATATTTGCAATGCCGTAGTAATACGGTTGACATATTAAGGAAGCAACAAAGCTTTAGCTTGACAGAGAATCTGGACAATTCACTGCACGCAGGCGAAAGACATGAAGTTGTTCCCCTTGTTATGTGTATCCACCTCCGCCCATACGAGCGGAGGCATACATATATACTAAGGTGTGAGCTGAATTTCATTCCAAGCGTGCAGGCAGTCCAGAGCCTTCTGTCGGGAATGGATAAGGTTCGCGCCTTTTTTGCGTCCTGACTCCGCCTAACCTTGTAGACACTAATAATGAATAATAAAAAACACAACTATCATGAAAACATTGCAAATAGACGGAAGACTGAAAGTAAAAACACTGAAAGACAAATTCAGGGAAGCGTTCGGGGGAACACTCCGCGTATATAATGGCAACAAGAAAGCTGACGACGATGCCACGCTTGCTTCGATACGCACTAACGACAAGGCATCAGGCGAGGTTGAATGCACAGAGAACATGACCGTGGGCGAGTTTGAAACCGAATTGGCCGAGAAGTTCGGCATCAAGGTGCAGGTGGCTTCGCCCGACGACTGGGTGCTCGCACTCGACGAATACACACTCTCCACCGTGTGCGACATACCGAAGAACGCCACAAAAGCCAAGATGCAAACCCTGCTCGACGAGCAGTACGCAGCCGACGAAGCCGAGATAGGCGACGTGGCTCCGGCTGAAAACGCATCAGAGTATGTCCCGGCAAAAAAATCGGCAATATCGGGTGAATACATCATCACGGTGAAGGCGAACAACTCGGTAGAAGTGTTCCGCATATACGACAACGTGCGCGGATCACTGCGCGAAGCAGCCGAGGCTGCCGGATTCAAGTATGACCCGGATTGGAACACGCGCCGTTTCGGGCTCATGCTGGTAAAGGCTTACGGACAAGGCACCAACCAGGCCACCATCGGCGAATATACGGTTACGCTGCGCCCATCAGGAGCTATCGAGACTTACCGCATTTATGCCAACACTAAAGGAGCGTTGCGTGAAATCGCAGGGGAAATCGGTTTCAACTACGACGAGTCATGGAATACACAGCAATTCGGCAGCAAGTTGGTGGACTATATTAACGAGAACAAGTAAAAGTAAACAGGTTGTAAGGTTTTACGGTTACAAGGTTATACGGGTTGCAAGGTTGGGAACTAAATTGCAATGCCATAAAACCACATAACCGCAAAACCTCATAACCTTAAAACCGTACAAAAATGATAAAGACAACAGCATCAGGAAAAATGGACAAGCGCACCAAAGAGTACAAGGAACTCAAGGAACGCTTGGCAAAGGCGCGCGCCGCAAAAGCGAAAAACGCCGCCCCGGCAAAGCCGCAGCTTAAGAAAACAGCCGTAGGCAAGGTGGATAAACGCACGAAAGAGTATAAGAAAATGGCCGCAAACATGGCTAAGGCGCGCCGCGCCAAAGACAGCCTGAAGAACAGGCTTAAGAGACTTTTCGGTTTTTAACAATTAAATTAAGGAGGAACTTGACTCATGAAATCATCATTGGAAGCAGTAGCAAATTTCATAGGCTTCGCCATCTGGGCCGACGGAGTGTATGACGAAACCGAAAAGGAAACAGTAGAGGAAATAGCCGACGCTTTCGACTTCAACTCAATAAAGTTTAAAATGGCTGTCGACGTAGCCCTCTCGCGTATCAACCCCATGAACGAGGAACAGATAAACACTTTCCTTGAAAAAGCCGCAGCCGACATCGACGACGACGAGATAGGCGAAGTGTTCGAAGCCGTGCTGCAAATGGTGTTGGCCGACGGAGTGCTCGGCGAAGGCGAAGTGAACAACCTATTGGCCATTGCCGACGCGCTCGGCATGGAGCCTGCGCAAGCCGTCATGCTGCTCTGCGACATGGTAAAGACCGAACCCGACTTAGAAGTTGAGGTGAACGGGGAATAAAGAAGTCTAAAGCCCGACAACCAACAAAGCCGTAACAGCAACATGGCAAAAAAACAATTAACGGAGATACTGCGTAACGACATTGAAGCGTACATAGCCAGCAATAAGGAACTGATGTTCAACGAGCGCGACCTCCAAGTGCGCATCGCCACGGCCCTGCGCGACAGCCGGCATTACGACGACGTTGACATGGAATACGCCGTACCTTTAAAAGAACTTACCAAGCGTAAGTTAAACATCGAGGCAGGCAAATATCCGTGGAAAAACGACCTCTCGATTGACGTTGTAGTAAGACAAGGCAAAGAGTTCGCCGCCGTTGAATTGAAATACGCCACACGACCAGTAGATACAAACATTACAAGGTTCGGCGAAGAAATGAAAACCGACAGCTTGATAATAAAAGACCAAGCTGCCAGCGACATTATAATGTACAACTACTGGAAAGACGTGAAGCGCATCGAGACCTTGCGTGAAAATTATCCCGCGGTTGAAGGCGGTATCGCCCTGATTATAACGAACAACACATCTTATTGGCGCAAGCCGCAGCCGGAATCATCCTACCGTGCGTTCTCGACGTATGAAGGCAACACCGTCGGCGGCAAGCTCGAGTGGCTTGGGCAAATATCCAACAATGTTACAAGTTCTCACCCGGCTTTCGAACTGCGCGGCACGTATCCCTGCCACTGGAAAGACACGGCGGTTAAAGCCTTGACGGCTAAAGGCCGTGAGAAAGTGCCGTTCAGGTACATGCTTACAGTAATTAAATAAACGTATAAATTAAATTAAGGAAAATATGGAAAGTAAAATAAGAGTTTACGGCAAAGCCCAGAACCGCACGGCGTTAGGAATAGTCAACGCATACATGGTGATGCACCCGGAAGCTACGCTCGACCACCTGCGCGCGGCGTTCCCCGATTCATTAAACCCTGATTCTGGTGTTAAGAATAATTTCGTTGAAGCCGGTGACAAAGGCACAAACGCGAACTGGGACGGATACTTCCAAAATGAAGACGAGCTGCTGACCATGGGCGACGGCACGCAAGCGGCGCTCGTAAAGATGTGGACGAAGCCGTCGTTCGAACGCCTCGTAGCCCACGCCGCACAATACGGCATCGAAATAGCACAGTTTGAAGAAGCCGAAAAAGGCTTCGGACGCAAGGGCGGCTACCGCCTCGAATACCTCAACGGCTACACTCCGCCGCAGAAAAAAGAAGGACCGCAAGAACCTAAGAAAACGGAATCGGTAAAACCTACATCCACCGAAGAGCCTAAGAAGAAGTCGAAGGCATGGCTGTGGATACTGATAATCATCCTGCTCCTCGCTGCCGCCGCTGCAGTGTTCTTCGCTATGCAGCGCGAGCCGGAAGTAAAAGTAGTAGAGAAGGTTGTCGAGAAGAAAGTCGTCGTGCGCGACACTGTGTTCATAGAAAAGATAGCCGAGATACAAGACAACTTCAACGCCGCGCAGTTCGAGAAAGACAAGGCCGAACTTAACGACGACGCGAAAATCGCCTTACACGACCTCGCCGCTATCATGAAACAAAATGCCGACATAAAGCTGAGCATCGAAGGACATACGTCGAGCGAAGGCGACGCAGACCACAACCAAAAGCTCTCGGAACAAAGGGCGAAGGCTGCAGTTGACTTCCTCGTCCACCGTGAGGGCATCGATTCAACACGCTTGCAGGCCGTAGGTAAAGGATCGACCGAACCGATAGACCCCAACAACCCCGAAGCCAACCGCCGCACGGAGTTCAAAATCATAAAGTAGGCTGACGGATACGGGATGTGGGCTTTTTTCCTTGCAATAGGCGGCCTGATATGGAGCGTCTTGTACGGCATCTTTTGGGTCATCAAGTTCGACTTCATGCTCATCTACAAGATGTTCAAATACATTGCCTTGGGCATAAAATACGTGGTAATGCGTATTTTGGAACTGCCTTACGGATGGGCCGTACTCGTTGGCTTGGTAATAATAATGATGCTCATACAGGCTTTCTCATAAAGGGCCGAACCGACAAAAAACAGGAAACAAATATATTCACATTTAAACACATCAAGATTATGGCAGATTTCAGAGTTGACGGCCGCATGAAGGTAAAGACATTGAAGGCCAATTTCAAGAAAGAGTTCGGCGCAACGCTGCGCGTGTACACAACGGTAAACTGCAAGGCCGTTGCCGACGACGACGCCACGTTGTCGGCGCTCATGGCAAAGACGGGCGCAAAGGGCGGCGAGCTGACAGTAGGGGCACAGACCCGTGTCGGCAATTTTGAAAAGAAAATCAACGACCTTTACGGCATCGGCGTGCAAGTGGCAAACTCGTCGGACACAAAACTGTCTAAGGACGACATCACCCTTGCCGCCGCAGGCAAGGAGTAATCCACTTGACAAGCAGGCAAGTTGACGGGTAGACAGGCAAACACCATTGTCTACGGTCAACTTGCCGGCTCATGCGTTAGAAGATAAGAACATCCTGCAATATGAAGATACCCGGATTCTCATTCTCATGGAAACGCGCCTTAGGAATAACCGGCATGAAACAAAAGATAGCGCGTAAGACGGGCATACCGACAACACGCAGCGGATTGGAACGCAAGGTCGGTTCGATGGTGCTCGGCGCTCTGTTCGGCAAAAAACGGCGCAGACGCTAATACGTGACGACTAACAATTAACATAACCGATAAAAAACCTTTTGCATTATGAACATCAACAAGAACAACGGCCACGGCACACCCATGCCGTTGCTGATGAACTTCACCCCCGGAAAAAGGATCGAGGAAGCAGACTGCTCCACATTCACTTACGACGAAATAAGCCAAACGACAATATATTGTGCAAGAGACGTAGGCACAAGGAGTTACAGGCCACAGACGACAAAGAAAAAGACATCGACAGGATACTCGTCAACCACGGACAGGAAAAACTCCATTGATGACGTAAAACAAGTGAAATGATTCTCGTCGTCACTAACAAGGAAGACGTACATCCAACGCCCGTCATAGAATATCTCACGAGCAAAAGGCACCCTGTTTTCCGCCTGAATACCGAAGCACTGCTCAGCGACTATGACTTTACTTGGAGTTGCTCGCATGACGGCATCGACTTCAGCATAACCAACGTTAAGACAGGGCTTTGCGCACGCAGTCGTGACATAGGAGCAGTGTGGGAACGCCGCCCCGTCTTACCGTCGGAACTGCGTATAACCAACTGCGAAGAAATTAACCGCCACAACCTCACCGAGGCCGGCGGCTTCCTCTCGTTCCTGCTATATTGGTTGGGCACACGTTTCTGCATAGGGCAGCATCTTTACGACCGCAGCGCAGCGTCGAAGATGCTACAGCTCGACGTGGCGCTGCAACTCGGAATGCAAGTGCCGCCAACATGTTTCTCAAACTGCAAGGCAGACATTGTAAACTTTGCACAGGCTTGCGGCTGCGTAGCCATTAAGTCGATAGAGAGCGACAACGTATGGCTTGGCGGCGAGGACGAGTATGTGTTTTACGCGCAAAAAGCCGAACCGCAAGACATAGCCGCATCGTCCGAAGAGGCATTCACACAGACAGTCAGTTTTGTGCAGGATTACGTAGACAAGGCTTTCGAGCTTCGCGTCACCGTGGTCGACGGCGAAGCGTTCGCCTGCAAAATAGACTCGCAGGCAATGGATGAAGACAAGGGGAAGACAGACTGGCGGCAGGGGCTCGACTATGGAATCAGGCATGAGGTGTTTCCCCTACCCGACCGCGTGACGGCATTCTGCAATAAGTTCCTTGAAAGGATACACTTGAACTTCGGCTGCTTCGACTTCATAGTGACACCTTCCGGCGAATACGTATTTCTTGAGTGCAACCCGAACGGCCAATGGCTGTGGGTGGAAATGGAAACTGGCATGAACATATCGCAGGCAATAGCCGAATGCCTGATGAGGCACGATAAACAAACAACAACTTAACAACTCTGAAAAAATGGACTTTAAGGCATTAAAGCAGAAGCTAAAAGAGGGTATTGACTCCGCAAAAGAGAATCTACCGCAGATTGATACAGACGCATTGAAGCAACAATTCGACGAAAAGCTGGACAACGCCAAGGCGGCCGCTGCCGGCTTAAGCAACAAGGCCACCGAACTTGGAACAAAGGTTGGAGTAAACGTCGGCCAAGGCCTCAACGAATTTAAAGCCAAAGCCGGAGAAGCAATAAGCCAAACGGCAACAGACTTCGGTAACAAAGCGGCAGAGTTAAAAAACAATGCCGCTGAGTTTGGTACAAAAGTCGGCGAGGGAATAAGCCTAAGCGTCAACGAGCTGAAAGAGAAGGCCGGCAAAGCGGCAGAGTCGATAGGCAAGGCGTATGACAAAGCATCGGCCGACGCAAAAACGGCACTCGAGTCGTACGGCAAAAACATGGATGAATTTAAGGCTAACGTTATCGACAACATCGGCGAATACGCCAAGCAATTCTCCGAAAACGACCTATGGACTAAATTGCGCGGTTTTGCGGCGAAGGCTGGTGCCAAGCTCGTTTATATAGTGCTCTGCCTGTTTTACGCATTAGACACCATATCGGTAAAAGAAAAACTTATCGTAATGGGTGCTTTGGGATACTTCATATTCCCTACGGACGCCATACCCGACATCATGCCCGGCATAGGCTTCTCCGACGACCTTGCCGCCCTGCTGGCCGTTTTCAACGGCTTGCGTTCCGGCATCAAGCCAGAAAGCGTCGGCCACGCCCAAGACAAACTGACCGAATGGTTCGGCGAGATAGACCAGGCCGACCTGCCCGACGTAAACGGATTCACGGAAAACCAATTAGCAACCGCCGTAGGCGTCGTAAGCGACGTGAAAAAGGACGGCGCGACAAAAACGGCAAAGAAACTGCTGAAAAGACAAATAAGCAAAAGCAATCACTAACGCCAACAATAAGCAATGATTTGCGGCACTAAAACAAAGAGTTTCCAATATGCTGCATTTTACTCACTAAAAGGTTACCGTTTAGCGCATGAAAGACAACCTTTCATAAGGTAAAACACGGTCTTTGGGGAACCCTAAAAACATACCCTATATAACAACATAACCTCATAACAAATGAAATCAAGCATAATCGACGTGCCACGCAAGCCGTCGCAGGCCGACTTGTTCGGCATACAGGTTTACCAGGACGCACTGATAAAATACATACGCCTTACCGACACGCCCATGACCATCGCCCTGCAGGGCGAATGGGGAAGCGGTAAGACATCGCTGATGAACCAGCTCTGCTACACGCTCTGCGAACAGGACGGCGCACCCTACTACTCTATTTGGATCAACACATGGCAGTTCTCGCTGATGAAGACTCCGCAACAGGCCATCATCAGCATACTCGAAGCCATAATCAACCAAATAGGCCTGCTGAACCCGAGCGCGCACAAATGGGAGGAAAGCAAAAAGAAGATAGGCGGACTGTTCAAGAAAATGGCCACAGTGGGCACGAAGGTGGCCGCCGGCATGGTCGGCGTAGAGGGCGACGTGGTTGACGACATATTCTCTACAAGCGAACCGACATCGGACATTGCACAGCTGAAAGAAGAGATAGCAAGGCTCATCGACGACGCGCTGGCACACAACACGGCAAAGAATGGCTTCAACTTCTACATAGACGACCTCGACCGCATTGACCCTCCCGTGGCCGTGGAGATACTCGAACTGCTGAAAAACATCTTCGACCTCGAGAAGTGCATCTTCATTCTCGCCATCGACTACGACGTAGTGATAAAGGGACTGAAGCCCAAGTTCGGCGAACTGACTGAGAGCAACGAGCGCGAATTCCGCTCGTTCTTCGACAAGATAATCCAGCTGCCGTTCTCTATGCCCGTGGCCTCGTACAGCGTTGACACGTTCCTCGTAGACGCCCTGCGCAAGATTGAGTTCTTCACCGACGAAGAACTTAACGACCAGAAACTGGCCGAAAACCTAAGCGAGATAACACGCCTGTCGGTAGGCTCGAACCCCCGTTCGCTCAAACGCCTCACCAACACGCTCGCCCTGATCTCGATAATTAACGATATGCAGGCAGGAAACGGCGACAAAACGGGACAATCGGTACTTAACAAAGAGCTTAATTTCGCCCTCGTATGTATGCAGATAGCATACCCGTACATATACAACCAGCTGACTGAGGAACCCGACTTCAAGAACTGGAACGACCGCATTGCATCGCGCCTTAAGCTCAGGCCGCTGACAGAGGCCGAAAAAGAGAGCCTGGACAGCGTTGACGAGTTCGACGAGGAATGGGAGAAAGTGCTCTTCCGCATGTGCCAAAAAGAGACTTACCTGAGCAGCAGGACGTTCAGCGTGTCGGGATTGCTCAATAAGATAGCCGTGATAATCAACAACGAAGCCGAATTAGGCAATATCATATCGGCTACGCTCGAACTTTCGGCCGTAACAAACTTAAAAGCTTACGACGGACCGCTGAAAAAGACATATAAGTTCAACCGCGACACCAACAACTACAAATACAACGGCAAGGAATACCAAAAGAAGACAGAATTAGTGCATGATGTCGTAACCGACTACGTTGCCAGCCATCCAGGCATAACACACGACGAACTAAAGGCGGCCTTCCCAGTAAAGAAGAATATGGACACGGTGTTCATGGACTTCGAGCGTTACAAAGCCATTAAAAACGAAAGAGGTAAAGTCGAATTTTTCGGCAACAAGACCGAAGCCGACACGATACTTCTCGCCGACAAACGGATACTGATATGCTCTAACTGGCCCACGACGAGCCAAGGCAAACCGGCCGAATTCTCAAAACTACTCGACATACTGAAAACGAGACACAACGTCGATATCGAGCAATGCTGATTGGCGGGCGACGCACATATTGGGACGGCATAACGGCCACTTTTCAAACAAGCTCGAACGTAATGCCGTCCTTCCTACCCGCTACGTACGCCACGGGCTTGCCTCCGCAACGAACAAGGTTGTCGAGATATAAGGGCTCGTGGCTGATGAACAGGCTGCAACTAAACGTGTCGCCGGCACGAAGCTTCGTGTTCTCCGCCTTGACCACCTCGAAACGGCAACCGCCGAGATGGCGCACGGTGCACTTACGGCCGGGCGGCCACGCAAGGTTAAGCTCACGGCCTACGGACAAGTCGGCCGCCGACAAGCTTTCCGACATTACTATATTACTCTGCGGCTCCGTTTCGCCCGCACCTTCAAGAAAAGCGGCATAATCCCTATACCCAAGGAAGCGCGAAAGAACGTCGAGCGTAAAACTGCGCGGACTTACGCCTTCGTCGAGATAGCCTGACAGGCGTTTCAACGTAGTAGGACTGAGACGCTCATGCGTGCGCTCAAACACCTTAGCACTGAGCCAATCAAAGTCGCGCGGCGTATTCATGCGCCGCCCTACGGCTTTTTCTATTTCCCTAACCAATAAAGTCGCATCCATGACGCAAAATTAATGAAAATCATCCACACGCCGACAACTCCGACGCAAAAGGACTGAAAAGGACTGCTGGGTGTCATTCAGTACCGGTCGCAGTTTCGTCGTCACGAACGCCGCGGCCGTCCTTAAAATCCAAAAACTTCGCTTGTAAGGGCTTGACCAGTTCTTCATAATATGAGGCAAGGGCGTGTTTCACTGTCTCACGGTCTACATCGTCAAGTTCATCCAAGCCGCCTGCATAGTCTACAAAAACATAATAAACGTCGGCTGTTACTTTATCATACGCTTTCCTGAACTCCGCGTAGGTAGTAACGTCCTCAATCCCCGAACGCCCGACGACGGCATGCATCCTCCGCCGGCCTTCGCCGATAGCGGCTTCTATTTTAGCTTTCCTGTGTTTCTCAACATCTAACACCGACGACGTTTCATCAACGGCTGTCCGCATTTCGGCGTTCCTCCGTTCTTCCGCCTTTAACGCCGAAGCGGTTTTCCCCAATTCCGACCGCAACGCAATTACCTCACGGCGGGCGGAGTCGGCTTCGGCTACGGTCCTTTCGTTCTCAACCACAAGAGAGCCGCGTGATACGTAAAGAGCCCCAAAACTTGACAGCACGGCCGAAACCACAACTACCGCAAAAATATTACGCACGGCATGGCTCCGGCGTATCAAAGCCCGGCGCACTTCCGTCACGCTTTGGTAACGCCTGCCTGCTGCGGCCTTGCATCTCCTTACAACACCGCAGTATGCAAGACCGAGCTTCATGTCGGCCAGCACGCAGCCGAAACTGTAAATGTCGTTGCGCACGTCGGTAACCCTCGATGACGACTGTTCGGGCGACATGTATCCCTCTGTGCCTGCCGGCTGCTTGTAGACGGCATAATCGTCCCTGTCTGAAAGTCCGAAGTCTATCAACTTGGCATAACGTCCGTTCCGTGTTACAAGTATGTTCGACGGCTTCAGGTCGCGGTGCAAGGTTTGCCTGCCGTGTATGTACTCGAGCGCGTCCGCCACCTGTAAGGCTATGGCCAGCTTGTCCTTCAGCCGGCGCCCGGCCGAGAGCCATTGCTTCAAGGTCGTTCCGTCGACCCATTCCGTAACGATGCACACACCCATGCCGGGCACGTCCTCCATTCCTACGGCCGCGACAATGGCGGGATGTTGCATCTGTATCAGGATGTCGAACTCTTTCCTTTGCATGGCAACGTATGCGCCGTCGTTGCGCCAAGGCTCTTTCAATCCTTTTAACACCCACCACCGGCCATAGCGCTTGGCCTTGGCTACCAGGCTGTACCCTTGAGTGGGCAGCACTTGGATGTCGGTGAAACGGTTTGAAACGCCGTCACCGCCGACCGGTATGAAACCCGAAACGGAAATATCGCCGCCACTCATTCCCATCACGGTGTCACTGCAACATTTCTTTCTTATAACGCCGGTCAAAATAACTAAGCGCCGCGCCTATGGCCGTGCAGAACTCAGAATATTCCGGAATGATGAGCTTTACGCCGTACAGCTTCTCTATCGGTGGAAACACCATGCGGCACTGCGGAAGGAGGGTAAGGTTGCCTATCATAACATACTCGCGTATGTCGCTGCCGATGGAAGCAAGCACGGCCGACTGGCCCACCGATTGCAGCACGAGCCATATCAAGCCAATCGCGATATCCTCGCGCGATGCGTCGCTCTTTGCATTGCCGAAGAGCGACGCCACGGCCGTCATGGGCAAGCCCGGCAAGGGGCGCGCACTTATGTCGCCGATGCGCAGGTTAATGTTCGACACATTGCCCATCACGGCCATCTCGGACACCGTGCGTATGTCGTCGGTCTTAAGCAACAGGCGCGCCAAGCCCTGGAGCGTTCCGCCGCCGATGCCGATGCCGCCGATGTGATCGATTGCGTCGCCGTCGCACCTTACGAGCGACGTACCCGTGCCCATGCTTACAACGATTATGCGGTCCTTGCCCGATTCGTGCCGCGCCCCGAGGCCGTCGGCCACGAACTCGTCGGCCTTGCTCGTAGGAAGCCCGTAAACAGGCTTGCATATATAAGCTGCGCCGACACCGGTCAGCATGACATGCTCAACGTCGGACAGCATTATCTTATTGTCGTAAAGATATTTCCCAAACGCGCCGTAGAGCGACGTCACAGGGTCGGTAGCCTTTACCCGCATCGGCGAAACCACCTTGCCATCGCATATTCCTACTATCTTCGTCGTACTTATGCCGACGTCAATTCCTATTACCATGCCCATATTAATAATAATGTTTTCACGTGCAAAGGTAGGCATTATTATCGAAAAACACAAGCCGGGCCCAACGCAATACAAACAAAAAGCCGCAACCTCGATAAACTTTATCAAAGATTGCGGCTTTTATAATATCAAAATCGCTGATTTACTTTACCTTGTCAACGATGGCCTTGAAAGCCTCGGGATTGTTGACTGCGAGATCGGCGAGAACCTTACGGTTAATCTCGATGCCGGCCTTGTGCAGCGCACCCATCAATGTTGAATAGCTCATATTCTCGAGACGTGCGGCGGCGTTGATACGCTGGATCCACAACGAACGGAAGTTGCGCTTCTTGTTGCGGCGGTCGCGGTAAGCGTATGTAAGACCTTTCTCCCAAGTGTTCTTGGCTACCGTCCAAACGTTCTTCCTTGCTCCGTAATATCCACGGGTAAGCTTTAAAATTCTTTTCCTCTTTGCTCTTGAAGCAACGTGATTGACTGATCTTGGCATAGTTTTTTTCCTTTAATTTGTTAGACAATAGATTAACGGAGACGGAGCAAGTCTCTCACCTGCTTCATGTTGTCATGGTCTACTAACGTAGAGCCGAGCAAGTTACGCTTCTGCTTCTTTGTTTTCTTGGTCAAGATGTGGCTGTGGTAAGCGTGATGTCTCTTAATCTTACCTGTACCGGTGAAAGCGAATCTCTTCTTCGCACCGGAATTTGTCTTCTGTTTTGGCATTTTTTTAATTTTTAAATTATTGTTATTTACAGCTGTGGCAACGTATATACCAAGACGTTACGCACATATATCCATTTTCCTACTTTTTTCGGTTGCTTCGTCACTCTTTACCCTCGCTGAGTTTCTTCAGCGCGTCGGCTCCGTTCTTCGCATTGGCAAACAAGCCTCCGCCGGCGGGCATTGCGTCATCTGCCTCGTCAACGGTCTGTTGCGACTGAGCTTTAGCCTCGGCCTCACGGCGCTCGCGGTCCATCTTCTGCTGGCTCTTCTTAGCCACACCCGCTTTCTTCGGACTGAGATAAAGGAACATCTTCTTACCCTCCAAAGCAGGCATCTGCTCTACCTTGCCGTATTCTTCAAGGTCGTTGGCGAAACGCAATAAAAGGACCTCGCCCTGTTCCTTGAAAAGTATCGAACGGCCGCGGAAAAACACGAACGCACGCACCTTGTTGCCTTCCTCGAGGAATTCCTTTGCATGCTTCAACTTGAAGTTGTAGTCGTGCTCGTCAGTCTGGGGGCCGAACCTGATTTCCTTGACTTCCTGTTTCACCTGCTTCGCTTTCAACTCCTTAGCGCGTTTCTTTTGCTGGTACAGGAATTTGCTGTAGTCGATGAGACGACAAACCGGCGGTTGGGCGTTTGGCGAAATCTCTACGAGATCCACCCCTTGGCTGCGTGCCATATCCAATGCCTGACGTGTTGGTACTACTGTAGAACCGTTATCACTTACGATGCGGACTTCCTTTACGCGAATCTGTTCATTCACGCGGTAATGATTGTTTTTGTCGTGCTTCATTCAACTGTTTTACGGATGTTTTATGAAAATCGGTTGCAAAGTTAGTACAAATCAACCAATTAACAAAACTTTTAATTGACAAATTAAGAGTTAAAAATTAGGAATTAAGAAAATATGCATTGTGGATTGTCGCCGTGCAGCATATTTTCTTAATTCTTAACTCTTATTTTTAATTTTCTATGGCTTTCAGCTGTTCGGCAACCTCGTCGGTGATCTTCTTTGCGAAGTCCTCCTTGCTCATCGAGCCTTGGTCACCCTGTCCTTGCTTTCTTACTGCAACAGAACCGTCGGCCTGCTCTTTCTCGCCGACGACAACCATATAAGGAATGCGCTTCATTTCGTTGTCGCGAATCTTACGGCCTATCTTCTCGTTACGCTCGTCGATGATTGCGCGCACTCCGACTGTATCGAAATACTTAGCCAACTGACGGGCATAATCATTGAACTTCTCGCTGATCGGCAAGATTGCAACCTGGTCGGGAGTGAGCCACAACGGGAAATGGCCTGAAGTATGCTCGATAAGCACAGCGGTGAAACGCTCCAACGAACCGAACGGCGCACGGTGGATCATAACAGGCGTCTTCTTCGTGTTGTCCTCAGCCGTATATTCCAACTTGAAGCGCTCAGGCAGATTGTAGTCTACTTGGATAGTGCCCAACTGCCAACGGCGTCCGATTGCGTCCTTGACCATGAAGTCGAGTTTCGGCCCGTAGAATGCAGCTTCACCGTATTCTACCTTTGCGTTGAGCCCTTTCTCCTTGCAAGCGTCTATGATGGCCTGCTCCGACTCGGCCCAAACCTCGTCAGAACCGATGTACTTCTCATGGTCGTTAGGGTCACGGAGCGAAATCTGCGCCTCGAAGTCTGTAAAGTTGAAGATTGAGAACACGGTATGGATTATGTCCATAACGTTAAGGAACTCAGCCTTTACCTGGTCGGGACGGCAGAAGATGTGGGCGTCGTCCTGCGTGAACGAGCGCACACGCGTAAGTCCGTGTAGCTCGCCGCTCTTCTCGTAACGGTAAACCGTACCGAACTCAGCTATGCGCAACGGAAGGTCGCGGTATGAACGCGGTTTCCAAGCGAACACCTCGCAGTGGTGGGGGCAGTTCATCGGCTTCAACATGTATTCCTCATCTTCCTCCGGAGTATGTATCGGCTGGAACGAATCCTTACCGTAATGTGCATAGTGGCCCGAAGTTACGTAAAGGTTCTTGCTTCCGATATGCGGAGTTATAACCTCTTTATATCCATAGCGTTTCTGTATGCGGCGCAACATGTCCTGCAAACGGAGGCGAAGCTCGGTGCCGGCCGGCAACCATATAGGCAATCCCTTGCCTACACGCTCAGAGAACATGAACAACTCCATTTCCTTACCTATCTTGCGGTGGTCGCGCTTCTTGGCCTCTTCGAGCATTACGAGATACTCGTCGAGCATCTTCTTCTTCGGGAAAGTGATGCCGTAGATACGGGTCATCTGCTCGCGCTTGGCGTCGCCGCGCCAGAAAGCGCCTGCCACGCTGGTTATCTTGATGGCCTTGATGGCACCTGTGCTCACAAGGTGAGGACCTTTGCAAAGGTCGGTGAAGTTACCCTGCGTGTATGTAGTAATCTCGCCGTCGGCCAAGTCTTGGTCGATGTGCTCGCACTTATACTCCTGTCCGTCGGCCCTAAACTCGGCCAAAGCGTCGGCCTTAGATATTTCCTTGCGTACAACCGGCTCGTCCTTAGAAGCCAGTTCCTTCATCTTCTTCTCTATCTTCTCGAAGTCGCCCTCCTTTATCACGTCGCCTTCCTTAGGCATCACGTCATAGAAGAATCCGTTTTCGACGGCCGGACCGAAGCCAAACTGTATTCCAGGATAAAGCTCCTGCAATGCTTCGGCCAGCAAGTGGGCCGAAGTGTGCCAGAAGGCGTGCTTGCCCTCTTCGTCCTCCCACTTGTAGAGCGCTATCCTGGCGTCTTCGTTAATCGGGCGGTTAAGCTCAACCGTCTCGCCGTTTACGCCGCACGCCAAAACGTTGCGGGCCAAAGCCGGCGAAATACTCTCTGCGATTTGAAGTCCCGTTACGCCCTGTTCGTACTCACGCACAGAACCGTCGGGAAATGTAA
Source organism: uncultured Prevotella sp. (assembly GCA_944320675.1). Classification (GTDB taxonomy): domain Bacteria; phylum Bacteroidota; class Bacteroidia; order Bacteroidales; family Bacteroidaceae; genus Prevotella. Next base: position 1,534 of record CALUIJ010000129.1, on the reverse strand, counting down.
TTTTTATCATAACATCCTTGATTTAAATCTTTTGGCTGCAAAATTACAGTTTTCTTTTGAATTGAGGGAAAAAATATGGATTAATTTCAACATTAAGAAAGACACGTCTTATTCCACTGTTACTTACTCTTCACCTTTGCACGAACAACCTCAACCACGGCAGGCATTACCGATATTACGATTATCGCAAGCAAAAGCAGCTTAAGGTTTTGCTGCACGAAAGGCAGGTCGCCGAAGAAATATCCGGCAAAGCAGAAGATGCCGACCCACAAGGCTGCGCCCGTAATGTTGTAAACCATAAAATAATAATAGTTCATCTTGCCCATGCCTGCTACGAACGGGGCGAACGTGCGCACAATAGGAATGAACCGGGCGAGGATTATAGTCTTACCGCCGTACTTACGGAAGTATTCGTGGGTCTTGTCGAGCGAGCTTTGCTTAAATATCTTAGAATTAGGATTGCTGAACAGTTTCTTGCCGAAGAAGTGGCCAATCATATAGTTGCACGAGTCGCCGAGCACTGCCGCAACGAACACTATCAACACCAAATAGCCTATCTCAAGCGGCATGTCGGGCTGGGCCGTTATGGCACCTGCCACGAAGAGCAGCGAATCGCCCGGCAGGAAAGGTGTTACGACGAGACCCGTCTCACAGAATATGATTAAAAACAGGATTGCGTAAGTCCACAAATGGTAATTCTGCACAAGCTCGATCATGTGTTGGTCTATGTGCAAAATGAAATCAATAATAAACTGAAGATATTCCATAAATACTAACTTTCACCATTATCAGACGGGCGGACGGCTTAAGTCCGAACGCCGCCGTCCACTCTGTTTCAGGCCGCAAAATTAGGCATTTACGCCGAACAGCCAAACAAAATCACATGGAAATGCCATGAATAGAATTTATTTTAAGATGTATACATACTTTTTTAGAACCTCATAGCCATACCGCCGACTGTACTCAATATACAAAAAAGGCATCGTGACGCGCTCTTGCGCCAGACATTCTCCCGATACACACGCACTGTTTTTGTCAGAGCAAGAAAAAAAGCGCACAGAAAACAAACTGTCGCAAGCATCAAATACTTCTTTCTGCATAAGTTTTCAACAATACAGGATATTCCTTACAAATATACGATATTTTTCCGACACTGCGACAAATCCGCTTCAATTAGCGCAAAAACATTTTGTAAGTAAGAGCCCTTATACTGTTACATCCTGACTTATTGAATACGTTAATAATTACAGTATTTTGAAATAATCTCATCAATGGCTTGAAAATCACTGTTTTTCATGTGCTATCATAACTCTTTATATTACAACAAGTTCAGCACAACACTTCATGTGTTGTGCAATAAAAAGCAACGAAAAAACAATATAAAAGCCGCCGTAACTTAAGGTTTCAGCGGCTTTTTCGATTCATAAAACCTGTTTTTAGGCTTGTAATTTACGGCCTTTAGCAAGCTAAAAGACCGCAAATCACACTGTTAAAGGAGGCAAAACGTACAATAAAACGCATTAAACCATCTTAT
>CALUIJ010000128.1 GCA_944320675.1 uncultured Prevotella sp. | reverse complement strand
CGTTGCGCAGGGCGAGTTTCTTTTCTTCCTTCGTCAGTATGTCCTTGCGCTTGGGCGCATGGTTTATTTCGGTGTCGTAAGGCATCGGTTCGGGCAATACGTCGGGTATTCCGGCACGTATCTCCGCAGCAAATTCTTCTTTGGTCATAGTACTTCGTTTTAGGAGTAAAAGGAGATAAGGAGTAAAGGAGTAAGTAGATATGACTTTAAAATGAAGTATGTTTTTATTGGTTGCATGCTAAGGCATTTCTACTTACTACTTTACTCCTATCCTCCTTACTACTTTATATTTATTCCATAATCTTCTTTTCCACTATCTCCATTATCCCGCGTTCGGCTTCGCAGGCGTCTTTCATCAGCTTATCGGCCTCTGCAATGAGGGCGTCGGCTGTGGCTTTGTCTTTCAGTGAAGAGGCGTTTATCTTCACGTTGAGTCCGGCACCGAGCACTGCGGCACGGGCGGCAAGCGCACCGACACCGGCATCGGATACGCTGTTGGGATTGCCCGTCTCGGCCATCGCGCGGCAAATGTCGAACGCCTTGAACGACGTCTTCATCGTTTCCAGCGGCACTTGGGCGGCGAAGAGCGTCGCGCTTTGTATCGCTTCAGAGCGCAGGCGCTTGTCCTCCTCGGTGTTCTTGGGCATGCCGAAAGCCGCCATGATGCGGTTGAACGCCTCGGTGTCCTCGTCGACGAGGTGGAGCAGCTCGGCCTCAAGCTCTACGCCGCGGTCGGCCCAGCAGCAGAACTCTTCCCAGCGGTCGTCCCAACCGGGCTTGTGGGCCGACAGGTTGGCAACCATCGTGCCTAACGCCGCGCCGAGCGCACCCATATATGCGGCCACGGAACCTCCGCCGGGGGCGGGCGATTCGCGCAGCGTCTCGTCGGCGAAGCCTTTCACCGTGAGCGCCGTCAGCTTGCCGCTGTTGTCCTTTTCGGCATCCAAAAGGTATTCTATCACCTTCTCTTCGGGTACGAACGGGCGCAGGTCGTCGAGTCCCATCGACTTTATCGCAATGTTGAGTATGTCTTCCTGCGGTATTCCCGTTGAGCGGTTTTGCTTGCGCAGGAAGTATTTGCCGGCGTCGATTACGGCCCTTTCGGGCACGAGGCCGACAATCTCCGTGCCCGTTACGCGCAGTCCGCGTGCTTGCGCCGCACGGCATACCTCGTCGAAGGCGGCGTGCAGCGGCGTGGCGTTAATGTCGGTGATGTTCATCGACACTTGGGCTATGCCGTATTCCTTGATGAACCAGCCTATGGCCTTGGTGCCTTTCAGCGTACCGGGGCGCATTATGGGTTTGCCGTCGGCGTCGCGCTTGATAGTGCCCGTTATCGGGTTGCCTTCGCGCACGGGGCGGCCTTTCTCGCGCACGTCGAACGCAATGGCGTTGGCGCGGCGCGTGGAAGTAGTGTTAAGGTTGAAGTTTACGGCGATGAGGAAGTCGCGCGCTCCTACGGCCGTGCATCCGGTGCGTGCCACGCCCTCGTCGAACGGGCGCGCGCCGAAGTCGGGCGCGCCGTCGGGGTCGGCCAGTTTCTCGGGCAGTGCCTCGTATTCACCCTTGCGGCACACGGCAAGGTTGCGCCTTTCGGGTTTCAGGGCGGCGGCTTCGTAACAATAGCACGGTATGCCGAGCTCGGCGGCTATGCGTCCAGCCAGCTTGCGTGCAAGCTCGGCGCACTCCTCGAGCGTTATGCCGCTTACGGGCACGAGGGGGCACACGTCGGTGGCTCCCATGCGCGGGTGGGCACCGTGGTGGCGGCGCATGTCTATCACTTCGCCGGCCTTCTTCACGGCCTTGAAAGCCGCCTCGACTACTGCCTGCGGCTCGCCCACGAACGTTACCACCGTGCGGTTGGTGGCCTCGCCCGGATCTACGTCTAACAGTTTAACTCCTTCAGACGCTTCGATAACGTCGGTTATCTGTTTGATTACTGCCTTGTCGCGCCCCTCGCTGAAATTGGGCACGCACTCAACAATCTGCCTTGTTTTTGCCATAGCATTCAAATTCAAAGTATGTTTTTATCTTTGCAAAGATAATGTTTTTACATATAAGTTGCAAGAAAAGCGCATGAAAAATACAACTGCGCTATTATACATAATGAAAGCATAATGCGCTGTCTTACGAATAAAGACAACGCATTATGACACATCTACGCCGTATTTGCGTGAATCCGGATGTCAAAAAGTCAGTTACGATTGCAGCAAAGCCAAATCAGCACGCCAACCCGGCGAAGAAAGCCAAGGAAGAATCATGCCATTACCGGCACATACGCCGATCCACCTGGAATCAACCGGTACGCTTACCACTCTTTTCAAGATTGATGAGCAGAAGGCCTATGGCCGTCCATACAAGCTCCCTTACACGCACTATAAGGGCGACGAATATGCCGGCACTGGCCGACAGGGCAAGGCCTGCAGTTGACATGATGAAGCCGCCCTCGCGCCCGCCAAGCTGCAACGGGATGAAAAACAACAGATTGGCGAACAGGCTGGTAAAAGCAAGTATGAGCACGCATTGGGAGAAACTGACATCGGCGGTAAGCACAAATAGAATGAACATTATCTCGAACGCCGAGCAAAAGCGGCACAACAGTTCAATCAAAACGGCCGAAACGAACGATTTGCGGTTTTGGCTGTGCAATGCGGCTATCTGCCTGTCTATCGTGTCAAGCTGCTCCTTATGCCGATCGACGAAGCCCCTCGCCCACTTCTTCGCTCCCGGCACATGCTTCAACAGATTCATCAGCCTGACGGCCATGCCCTTACGGTAACCTACGATGAAAAACCATACTCCAAGACAGCAGAACGCACCTGCAGAAAGAAGAATGACACCGGCAAGGACGTTCAACGGCTCGGTAAGTATGTATATGAGAATGGACAGCATCCAAAAAAGGAAATGGGTGAAGATGTGGGTCATAGCGTAAAGAATGACGGACGACGAGGCACGCTCGGTGCCGATCTTCGGCGACAAGGACATTATACGGTAAGGCTCGCCGCCCATGAGGCCGCACGGCGTGGTATAATTAAGCGCGAACCCCGACACGGTTATCTTGTAAAGCCAAAAGAAGTTTATCTTAGTCCGCTCCCTTGAACCGCTCTTTATGATGATGTACCACGTGAGCGTATTCAATGCGTACAATACCGCCCACAAGGCTATGACGGCGAAAAACCAATAGCCGGCGCTCTTTAGCCCGCTCCACACCTGCCGGTAGTCGAGCTGCGTCAACATCACGGCAAGCATGACCACTCCAAACAAGAAGAACAGGTTCTGATATTTTTTCTTCACGACAAACTCGATTAAGAGGAGGGCGTATCAAAAACATGAAGCGGCCATGAGCCAGGCCCGTTACACCAGCCTGGGGCAACTCTATTTTTTTTGACACGCCCTGCTTTGATTAGTTGTTTTCTTTCGCCTTTGGAACGCTGAACCTCACTTTCTCGCTGTCGTCACGCTTCTCATGATACAGCTTTTCCAACGGATTGGCCAAAGGCTCGTCATACTCGGCCCTGTTGCGGAAAACGTCGAGGGCAAGATAAACGGCATGGCGGAACGAGCTTTCGTCGGCGACGTTCTTTCCTGCTATCTCGTAAGCGGTGCCATGGTCGGGCGAAGTGCGCACGACGGGCAACCCGGCCGTGAAGTTAACGCCGTCGCCACGGTCGAGAGCCTTGAACGGGGCAAGCCCCTGGTCGTGGTACATGGCCAGCACGCCGTCGAACGACTCATAACCGCCATGGGCGAAGAAACCGTCGGCGGCGAACGGGCCGAAAGCGTACACGCCCTTGTCGGCAAGCTCTTTTATAGCAGGAATTATCATCTCATTCTCTTCCACGCCGAGCAGGCCTCCGTCGCCGGCGTGAGGATTGAGGGCGAGCACGGCTATGCGAGGGTTGGATATGCGGAAGTCGCGCTTCAACGACTCGTTGAAAACAGTGGCTTTCTCGACAATACGCTCCTCGGTTATGGCCCGGGCAACGTCTTTTATAGGCAGGTGGGTGGTAACCAACGCCACGCGCATAATGTCGTTAAGAAGAATCATCAGCGACTTGCCGCCTTCGCCGACGCGCTCTTCAAGATACTCGGTGTGGCCGCAAAAGTTGAAACCGTCGCCCTGAATGTTGTTTTTGTTTATAGGCGCAGTTACAAGCACGTCGAAAAGTCCTTTCTTATAGTCCTCGACGGCACGCTCGAGAGCCTTGTAAGAAGCAGCACCGGCCTCTTTCGACGGATTGCCGAGCTCAACCTTCACCTCTTCCTCGAAAGTAGTCAACAAGTTCAGCTTGCCGTTATGGGCGTCGGCAGCCGAATTGATTATCGTAAAGTTGGCCTGTATGCCAAGCGCGTTGCGGTGGTAAGCCGCAACCTTCGGCGAACCGTAAATAATCGGAGTGCACAACTCAAGCATCGCCGGCTCGGCGAACGTCTTGAATATAACCTCGTAACCTATGCCGTTGGTATCACCATGCGTTATTGCAACGCGTATTTTCCTATTTTCCATATTCTTATTTTTATAATGTATTCATATATTTAATGCCAAGGAATAAAAGAGCTGAAACGTAAAGGCAGGAATGCCTTGCCGGCCTTTTTTTGCTTTTTCACCTTTTCACTTCTTTACCTTCAACGTATAAAGCGACGCCTCAGCTTGCCTCATGAGATTTCGCTTTTTCATCCCGGGCGCGTAAACAAACGCCTCGGCGACTATGATTCTATGGGTTGCCGTGTCAACAAGCGAATGTGAGACGAACGGGCCGCCCATGGCGTCGCCGTGCATCTCCCAAAGACCGCGGCAGACCATTATGGAATGTCCTTTCTCCGTAGCCCGCATGAACGAGGCCGAACCTTCAACGGTCTGCATATACATGCCGCGGCGTTCGCCGGGGATGTTGACCCTCATCACGCTGTCCCTGACAGCCAACGACCGCACCGCGTCAAGACTGTCGCCCGCATACGAATACACGCAAATGTTACTCATGCCGTCCGGGGCGCCGTCTGAAAACCATACGAAGTCGCGTCCGCACTTGCTCGACTTCATGCCGGCAGGAATCTTAATGCCGTAACCGAACATTTCGCCTACCACGGCCGAGGCCTTGGCGTTGCCGCCGTCGCCGAGGCGTGATATGGCCACGTTAATCTCAGACCTCGTCAACAGGCCGACGAGTCCTTTACCAATGCGCGGCATGTCGGCAAGCAGGGCCGAGTCGGAAGGGGCGTTGACATACACAACCATCTGCGGCCTTGCCCATACGTTCTTTTCATACCTGACACGCGTCTGCGTAAACAAGCCGGGATTTATGCTGACCACCACTATGTTGCGTGCCAACTTAGCCGTAGGGTTGAAGCGGGCGCTGTCGGTCAGTGAGACATCGAACAAAGGTTCCTTCTGAGGCAGGCCTCGGACGTCGGCCGACAACAAGCCGTCTACGGCCACGGCTCCCCGGCTTCCGCCTGACTCCGAGACGACAAGCACCTCGTAAGGACGCCCGCCGCTCTTCGGCAAAAGCGAACCTTGCCCCTCGCACGAGCACAACACGGCGCAAACAAGCGAAAGAAGCACAAGCAACAATCTCATGCCCCCTCCGCCGCGGCATCCTTCCTTGCCGTGCTCAACAGTCCGCACGCCGCGTATATGTCTTGCCCGCGGCTCGCCCTTATCGTAGTGAACACGCCGTGGCCGGTAAGGAAATCGCGTAAGGCTTCCATGCGCGCATCGTCGGCTCCATGGAGGTCCACGCCCGGTATCTGATGAAACCTGATAAGGTTGACGCGGCATTCAAGCCCCTTCAACAGCCTTATGACGGCACGTGCATGCTCGGGCGAATCATTCACGCCGCCGAACACGATATACTCGAACGACAAACGACGCTGGTGGCTGAAGTCATAGCCGCGCAACATGTCGACAATCTCGCTTATAGGCATGGCCTTCTCGGCAGGCATAAGCATGGCGCGCTGCTCGTGGACGGGCGAATGCAAGCTTATGGCCACATGGCAGTCGCTCTCCTCTATAAACCGTCTCAACTTGCCCCTTATGCCGACGCTGCTCACCGTTATGCGCTTAGGACTCCACGCATAACCCCAATCGGCCGTCAACGCCGCCGTAGCCCTGAGCACATTGTCAAGATTGTCCATAGGCTCGCCCTGCCCCATGAACACGATGTTGGTAAGCGTGTCGCGCTCGGGCAGCGAATATATCTGGTTAAGGATGCCGGCTGCGGTAAGGTTGCCTTCAAACCCCTGCTTGCCGGTCTGGCAGAACAGGCAGTTCATCTTACACCCCACCTGCGACGACACGCACAAAGTGGCACGGTCGCCCTCAGGAATGTAAACCGTCTCGACAAACTTCCCATTGCCCGACGGGAACAAATACTTCACCGTCCCGTCAGCCGACCGTTGGCTTTCGGCCGGCGGCATACATCCTATAGAATAACGCTCTTTCAGGCGTTCACGGTTACACTTTGAAATGTCGGTCATTCCGTCAATGTCGGCGACATGCTTGACATAAAGCCATTTGGCAATCTGTCCGCCCGTAAAAGCAGGCATGCCCAAGGACTTTGCCACGTCTTTCAATTCGGCAAGAGATTTACCCAATAAAGGTTCCAACATATTTTCAATCAATTTATTAACAGCGGATAACGGCCGCGGACACTCCGCAACGATGTTGCCCACCCCGACTAATTTAGCAAACTTAAAAGCGCAAAGATAACGCAAGCGAGCGGAAAGAAAACTTGTTTTCATTTTCCAGAGACGCAACTTATCTTATGATAATACAAACTGATGGCAGAACCGCCAAGCCCGCTTGGGCGTTATGCCGAGTGCAGATTATCTTATGCAAAGATAATGCAAACGAGCGGAATGTAAGCTTGCTTACAAATTCCCGAGTGCAGCTTTATTTTATGCAAAGATATGACAAAAATCCGATTAAAGGAAACAATGAAGAATATTGTTTAACCTTTTATGAAAAAACAAGGAATCAAAAACAGAATTTGATATGGCGCGAATCCGGTATTAAAACAGTCCGGTCGGGTATGAGACATAAGGAAACGGAGGCTAAAACACGGTCATTCGCATGGTAAAAGACGGCAAACGGCGATACGAAAGACGGCATATTGGAAAACGCTGTCAATTTTCGTTCCGTCTCTTATTGTCACAATGTAACGTCACGACATAAAGCACTGACAACCACTGCATTGCATTATGACATTAACATGCGCTCAACGTTCACCACATTCACGCATCCTGCGCACGCGCGACGGCATCCGAGGTTGCCCTCACGCCAATATCACGCCGTTACTTAACCCAAATCGTTTTATTCATATTTATATAAAAAAACAAATGGGGCACACGCTTATATTCCGTGTGCCCCACTATTATCAGAGCCAAAGGCCGTGAAGCGTTTCAGTTCCAGGCCCTCCGCTTTTCAGTCATTGAATCATTCAGCCAACGGGTCGAACGTTCCGTCGGCACCGCCATTGTTGTAATCCTCCCAACCGATGGTCTGCTCGACGGCGTTCATGTTGCTCTGCGCTCCACGAGGAATGCCGAGGAAGTAATAACGCGGCAAGAAGTTGATATACAAGTTAACCTGGTTTTGGTCGCGGTTGTCGCCCTTCTTGTCCTTACGTACGAGATTTGCCTCATACCAAGCCTTCAACGTCTCAAGCTGCGGAGCAAGGTCCTGACGCATGTCGACGCCTGCCGGACGCTCAACGTCCTTTATCGGGTCGCTGTCGTACGTCGTACCGCCGATGCCGTCACTATGCTCGTTGTTCACACGGAACTCCATATTCTCGCGGCGCTGGCCGTTGAACTGCTTGAAGCCGAGCCATGTGCAGGTGTTGCCATCCCAACCGGTAAGCGTCCAAGTAGAAGGCGCACCGGGAACCTGGGCTGCTCCGCCGTCGTAAAGCATCCAACGGCGCATGTCGTCGAAACGCTTGCCTTCGTATGCGAACTCTATCTGGCGCTCGTAAAGTATCGCCGACATACAAGCTGCCTGGTCGGATACCAAATTGGCCTGAAGGCCGCAATCGCCAGTGTAACCGGCGCGCATACGTATCTGTTTCAGGTATCCGACAGCCTCCTCCATGTGGCCTGCGCCGCATGCAACCTCAGCAAGGTTGAGCAGCACCTCTGCATAACGCAACTCGATGTAAGGCTGCGACGAGTATGCGAAACCGCCGTTGCCGGCCGTAGCGTTGAAGTTGGCGTAAAGCGGATTTTGGTTGATGTCCAAGTCGTCGGAACGCTTGCGCACGTACACGCCGCTGTTGCTCTGCAAGAGGTTGTCGGCCGCGTATTCGTTGCTGCTGTTGTCGTTGTCGCGGTCCTCGGCCGAAGTGTACCATACGTAGTTCCAAAGCACATAGTTCGTACCGTTGTCATACGAAGGATTGTTGGGGTTGTCCTCCTGCAGGGAGTTGTTGCCGCTGTAGGCCCAACGGAATCCGGGGAAGGCGAACGTGCGGTAGAAGCGCGGGTCGCGGTTCATGAACGGATGCTCGCGGTCGTAAGCATAAGTCGAAACGTCAAGCTTCGTATAAGTGTTCGTCGTTGACGGACGCTTTCCGTCGGCCATCGGGAACATGTCGACCAACATGGCCGAAGCGTTCTTTCCTGAGCCTGAGGTATTGCTCGGACGGATATAACGCTCCCAGCTGTTGTTCTTCTGCTGGTCGCCCGACTGCACCGTATTAAACAAGGTTACGAACACGGCTTCGGGGTTGGCCGTAGTACGCTGGTTGAACTGGTTGGCGAAGTCTGAGCCGTTGACGTTGCTCGTCGTCTGGTAAAGACCGTAACCGCAAGCCTTGATCGAGTCGAGCTCGGCTGTCATTACTTCGTAAGCGTTCTGCCAGCGGGCGGGATCGTTGGCACGGTTGAACAACGGACTGGCCCACAAAAGCAGCACACGGCCCTTAAGGGCGAGCGCCGTACCCGTGGTGACACGTCCCCACTCAGTAGCAGGCCAACCGCCGTTCATAGTGCTCTCGGCAAGCATCTTTGCTGCACGGTCGAGGTCGGCGCACATGAATTCGATGCACTCCTTTGTCGTGTTGCGGAGATTCACAACGCCCTCTACAGGGTCTTGCACCTCGGTAATGATCGGCACGCCGCCGTAATATTTAACGAGATTGTAATAACACCATGCACGGAAGAAATACACCTGGCCGAGCAGTTCGTCCTTCTGTTCCTGCGGAAGCGAACCTCCTGAAATGCCCGCTATAACGTCGTTAATGTTGCGGATTCGTCCGAAAGAGTTGCTTTGGATGTTGTTAGGCGTACCAAAGAACCAGTCGGGAGTCGACGTGCCGGTCATCGTGTTCAGCGGATTCTGAGGATCAAGGAATGCGCTGAAGCCGCTGTATTCCTCGGTCGACTTTCCAACGTTGTCATTACTGCCCGACGAAGGATACTGCCAGGTTATGTCAGAGTTAGTCGTCGGCAGGCACCAGCTGTAAACGTCGTTCACGCGGAGTTGCGCTCCCGTGTAGTCGTTGTAAATTTCTCCGGTTACGTTGTCGTAATTCTTCTTCTCCTCCAAGAAGTCGTCGCTGCACGCAGTCAGGACAAGGCAAGAAGCGAGACCGAAGCCGAACAGTTTTAATATATTTGTTTTCATCTTTACTTTCTGTTTGAATTATGTCATGAGTAAATTAGAATGAAAGGTTCACACCTACCGTGAACTGCCTCAATACCGGGTAAGAGCCGTAGCTGCACATCGGGTCGATGTAGTTGTCGGGATACGGATTGCAGAAGCTCAACAGGTTTTGTCCCGTTATGTTGACGCGCGCGCTCTGTATGCCGATTTTCTTAACCAGGTTGGACGGTATCGTGTAAGCCAACGTCAAGCGGTTAAGCCTTATGCGGGTGCCGCTGACACGCCAGAACGAAGAAGTACGGGCGTTGACACTCTGATACTGCAAGTTAGGCAGCCAACCGTTGCGGTTTTCAGCAACGACGAGGTTGCCGGCAGCGTCATACACGTCTTGGTAAGAATACATGTTGTCAACATTCCAGAAAGAAGGCATGTTGGTAAACTCAAGCTCGCTAACGCCACTTCCCGACTCAAGGGCCGCGCCGTCGATGAAGCTGTAGCCACCCCATGAAGCGTTGAGCTGGGCGGTGAGCGAGAAGCCCTTCCAGTCAGCACCGAGGTTCATAGTGAAGCCGTAAGGATTGCTGCGGTTAGAGAGACATACCTGGTCGAGGTCGGCATCTACAACGCCGTCAGGTCCGGCATAGCTGCCGTCTTCCTGCTGCGGGCCGCGTATATCCTTGTAAATCAACATACCGGGACGAACTTGGTCCTTAGACATTCCGAGATAACGAGTTATGTTGTTCTCGCTGAAATACTCCTCGATGTCCTGGAAGCTGCGGAACATGCCTATGCACTGCAATCCCCAAGTACCGATGTCGGTACGGCCGCCCTTGCGTATCTGGCGGTAGATGTAGTCGGTTTCCCAGTCCATGTTGAGCACCTTGTTGTCATGGTAACCGGTGTTGATGCCTATCTTATACTTGAAGTCCTTGCCGATCTTGTCGCGCCAAGTGATTCCGACCTCATATCCCCAGCTGTCCATCTCGCCGAGGTTGACCGAAGCCGACTGGGTACCGATGGTAGCCTCGATGGCCTGGCTGATGTTCATAAGCATCTCGCGGTTCCACTCACGGTACATATCGAACGTAACAGAGAGACGGCTGTTGAGCACGTTGAAGTCGATACCGAGGTTGGCCTTGTAAACCTTATCCCAATGCACGTCGCGGTTGACGGCAGAGTTGTTACGGTTGATGGTGATACGGCGCAAGCTGCCCGAATCCATACCTGTACCGAACACGGGACCACGGTTGGCGTCCTGGGCGTAAACCTGCATCCACTGCCAAGGAGCGATGTTGTCACGACCGGTAAGACCGAACGAGCCACGGATCTTCAGGAAGTCGACCCAAGGCAGGGCTTTCTTGAACCAATTCTCCTCTGACATAACCCAACCAATACTTCCTGACGGGAACACGCCCCAATAGTTCTCGGGAGCGAACTTGGTGGAAGCGTCCGAACGGACAAGGAACTCGGCCAAATACTTGTTTGCGTAAGCGTAATTGATACGGCCGATGTAAGAGAGCGTACCCGACTCGCTACGGGTGAACGTGATGATCTGAGTATTTGCCTCTGCCGAATTCGACTGTCCGGTAGTGAACGAATACGGGTCGGAAACCATAGCGTAAAGGTACTCGCTCTCAGCTTCAGACTTTTCTATAGAGAACAGCGCGCCTACGCTGTGCTGGCCGAAGTCGCGGTTGTAAGAAGCCGTGAAGTTCATCTGGTAGTTGTCGGTGCGCGTCATCGAACGGTTAAGCTGGGAGGGGTCGCCGTTGGCTATCGTATGACGGATGAGGTTGGCATCCGATATGAACTGGCTGTAATCCTGTCCGTCGACGGGAGTGTACAGGTGCTGACCGCTGCCGGGGCGCGTCATCATCGTATAAACATCGTATTCGGAACCGAACTGGTTGGTCTTGTCCGTGTTGATACTCTTTGAATAAGAGAAACGCAAGGTAAGACCTTTGAGAATCTTGCTCCAACCGAAATCATAGTTAACGCTCGCGTTCACGTTAAGGTTAGAGTTCATCGTGCGGCTGTAGTCGCCGTTGTTGCGGAGCTCGCTGAACGAATAGTTCTGGTCGTCGTCAACCTGCGAATTGCTGATGCCGTAAGCGGCGATGGGCAGTCCGTTGACATACTCCGGAATGTAGCGCGGACGTGTAAGCAGGATGTTGTAGTCTTTCTCATTAGACGTTCCACCCACTTTTATATAAGGAGAATTCTTCTTACCATAGTCGCCCGACACGCTGAGGTTCGCGCCCAACCATTTGCTAACCTTAACGTCAACGCCGGCGCGGTAGTTCCAGCGGTTGTAGTCAAGGTTGCCAAGGTTACCGTCCTGGTCGAAGTAAGACAGGCTTGCGAAATAGCTCGCCCTCTCAGTAGCTCCGCTCAAGTTGACGCTGTGCTTCATCGTGAAGCCGGTGTCCCAATACTTGTCAAGCAGGTTGTAGTTGAGCGCGCGCATGGCGTTAAGCTCGTCGGCCTGATAGAGGTCGGTCAGGCGGTTGAGGTCGGTATTGGTCGGGTCGGCTGCGGCCACGGCATTATACAGGCGGCCGTACTCATAAGCGTTGAGCATCTTAGGATGCGATACGGCGTCGGTGAAGCCGAACGTGCCGCTGTAGGAAATGCGCGGTGCGCCTATCTTACCCTTCTTCGTAGTCACGAGGATTACACCGTTGGCGGCGCGCGCACCGTAAACTGCGGCCGACGCATCCTTCAACACAGAAATGCTCTCGACCTCTGACGGGTCGAGGTTGTTGAAGGCCTCGGCTCCGAGGTTCTGCGTAACGTTGCCCACTTTCACGTCGTTAGGATAAATGTATCCGTCGATAACGAACAGCGGCTGCTGGGCCGTACTGCCGACATCGCCGAGCGAGTTGGTGTCGCGGATGTAGATTGTGGCGTTCTCGCCCGGACGGGTGTTGCCGCCGCTTACGCTAAGACCGTTGACAAGTCCTTCGAGCGTACTTGCAAGTCCGCCCGACGTCATGTCCTGAATCTCGTCCATCGGCACAGTGGCTACGGAACCCGTCAAGTGTGCCTTCTTCTGCACGCCGTAACCAACGACCACGAGTTCTTCAAGGTTTTGCGCGTCTTCCTTCAGCTGCACCCTGCCGCCCGCAGTGACGGTCATCGGGGTGTAGCCGATATAAGAGATTGTTATCTTTGCTCCCTTGGGGGCTTTGATGGTATAATTACCGTCAAGGTCGGTTATTACGCCGCCTTCTTGTCCTTCAATACGGATTGACGCACCGATGATGGGTTCGCCATTCTCGTCTACCACGGTACCCTTTATGTCCGTATTCTGCGCGAGAACCGGAGTGGCCGCAAAGGCCATGACACCGAAGCATAAACCGGCTATGAATTTTCTTTTCATATCTTGTGTTTCTTTTGTTACTGATTATTAGTTTGCAGGAAGCCAACGCGGGTCGCCAGTGCCAAGCTGGGCCTGCTTGCTTCCGGTGATGGAGAAGTTGCCGTTGGCCGGGTCAGCGAAGCCGGGATTCTCCTCGATGTTCGTGCCACTGTCGTCGTAAGTGGCAGTATTCTCAAATGCCCCGTCAAACATGTAAGTATTGTTGGCGAAGTTGCGGTTGCTGCTATTCTGGCGGCCGCCGACGAAACGCCTTGTAACCTGGTTGTTACCGCAATCAACGAAGATGCAGTTAGTCATGTTCCAATACGAAGTGTTGCGTCCTGCGAAACCGTTGTAGTTGCCCCACTGGCCTGACTTGGCCACGTTGTAGAACGTGCAGTTGGCATAAGTTATCGAGTTGGTTGAATAACCGCCACGGTCGCAACGGCCTGAGTTGTTGTACTGTACGAAATAATTGGCATCAGCGCCGGCCACTCCCCAGAACGTAGAGTTCTCGACCGTAAGGTCGTTGATGTATCCGCCTTGGAAACGTATGACGGCAGTAGATTCAGTACCCGTAAGCTGTACCACGCAATCGCGGATTATCGCGGTGCCGAGGCAATACTTGACGTTGTTGTCGTAGATGAAATAACTGTTCACGCCGGTAACCTGGCAGTTCTCAAGCAGCAGCGACTGCTGGATGTCATAATATTTCTGGTCGCCGCTGATTACGCCCATGATGCTCTCGTCGGGAGTCTCAGAATAAGCGATGAACGGATCTTTGGAAGCCGAGCAGTCGAAGTTGACGTTCTTTATCGACATGCCTGCAGAAGTGCTGATGCTTGCGTCGGCCGACATCGTGATCGTGGCAGGATTGTTCCTATCGGCGGTGCGGAGCTGCACGCGCTTGTTGCCGAAATCAACGATTCCCGACATCGTGTACTGTCCGCCGGGAACAAGGTCGTAAGCCATTTCGGTCTCAACAGCCTCGTCGGGCATCGGATTGTCCGTAATGAACGCCGTTATGTCGCTTCCCTCGGGAATGGTGGCAAGAGCGGCCGTAAAGCTGTTGAACGTCACCAGCGTAGCCGTCTCGGCTCCGGTATTGTTCAGTTCGTCGTTGCCTGCCGTCTGTATGCTGAACGTGTAGTTGTGGTCTACGACGCGTGTCACGGCCATCGTGCAACGGTCTATCAGCGAATCCTGTATTCCGTCGACGACGGCGGGATTCTCTGAGTCGGTCACGTCCATTACCGTACACACATAGCCTCCGGCACCTTTAACCACAGGCCAAGAGATAACCGTCTGCGCACCGTCGGCTGAAGCCGAGATACTGATGCTTTCAGCAGTAGGAGACGACAGGGCCGCACCGCTAACGCTGCTACCCCACCGCTCGCCATCGTCAAAACCATCTTGCGCGCATGAAGACATAAGCAACGCGCCTACGGCCACGGCCGAGAGCATGCTTGCTTTTCTTCTTAGTGAAAAATGATTCTTTTTCATAAATCTATTAATTTAATTATTTGTTATACATATATTTATTAATTTATCTTTTCGCCTGCTTCAATATTAATAGTATAAGATTTTGCGTTAATACACATTATTTATATATAGGCATCAATAATCCGCCTCGTCAATATAAAGCCACGATGCCACGCCGGCCACCTTTGGCCGACACCGATAATTTTTATTATTGACGTGCAAAGTAAATAAATGTAATCAAAATTTCAAAAAAAAATGTTTAGGGAAATTTAGCCTGCAAAATAAAAAACGGTAGGTACGGCTAAAGGCATCAGGCATATCACGGCGTTGATAACGCCCCAACCGGCCACTAAAACGTCTGAATAAAATCCGTATTTCCCATACTCTCCGACCTACCCGACATTAACGCACAAGCCGGCCGGAGCCTAATGACAGACTTGGGATAAAAAGTAGGGGTGCAGCATAAATCCGGAGTCATCAGGAGTTATGCTACACCCCCACGGCATGCGTCCAAAATCATTTCAAGTAAGACAAAAACGATTATGGACGGTAAAAACGACGCTTATTCAGCATAGGTAATCCAGCGTGGGTCGCCCGTGCGTTTATCAAACTGCTCCGAGCCGCTGAGCGTAAAGTTTCCGTTGGCCGGGTCGATGAAGAGCGGGTCGGCCTCGATTGCGGTGCCGCTGTCGTCGTAGCCGGCAACGCTTCCGTCAACGCTCTCGAAAGCTCCGTCGAACATGTAAGTGTTGTCGGCGAAGTTGCGGTTGCTGCAGTTCTGGCGGCCGCCGAGGAAACGGCGGGGTATCTGGTTGTTGCCGCAGTCTACGAAGATGCAGCCGGTCATGTTCCAGTACGAAGTATTGCGCCCGGCGAATCCGTTGTAGTTGCCCCATTGGCCTGTCTTTGCCACGTTGTAGAACGTGCAGTTGGCGTAAGTTATCGAGTTTGACTCATATCCGCCGCGGTCGCAACGGCCTGAGTTGTTGTACTGCACGAAGTATTTGGCATCTGCACCGGCTGCGCCCCAGAACGTAGAGTTCTCAACCGTAAGGTCGTTGATGAAACCGCCCTGGAAACGAATGACGGCGCTGGCCTCGGTTCCCGTCAGCTGTACGACGCAGTTGCGCACTACGGCCGTGCCGACGCAATACTTCACGTTGTTATCGTAAATGAAGTAGCCGTTAACGCCCTCCACCTCGCAGTTAAGCACCTGCAGCGGCTGCTGGATGTCGTAATAATTCTGGTCGCCGCTGATTACGCCCATTATGTCCTCGTCGGGAGTCTCCGAGAGGCTGATGAACGGAGACTGCGAAGCCGAGCAGTCGAAGTTGATGCCGTCGACGGTCAGGCCGGCCGAAGTGCAGAAGCCGGCGTCGGCCGTCATGGTGACCGTGGCCGGATTGGCGGCATCGGTAGTGTAGAGTCTCACTTGCGTGGCGGCGAAGTCCACATCGCCCGACATCGTATATTGGCCTCCGGCCTCAAGGGGTATGCCTACTTGCGGATTGGCGGCGAACATGTCGGCGTTCTCGGCAAACCACGCCGCAAGGTCGGTGCCGCCGGGCACGGTGGCCACCTCGAAAGGCTTCTCGGCGAAAGTAACGCGGTCGACGTCGTCGGCGTCGATTTCCGTTACGGTTCCGTCTACTTTATGTATCTGCATTATATAGCTTTGGGCGTTGGCCGTAAGCGCAACAGCGGCTAATGCCACTGCGGCTGAAAATATCTTCTTTTTCATAGTAATATCTATAAAATAATTTTATGTTACTTGTTTAGGACTTTATAGCTTGCGGCAGGCGTACGGAGGATGTACACCGTGCCATGGCCGAGCGCGCCGAGGTCTACCGCCACCGTTCCGTCGGCACCGGCGACGGCAGCGGCCACACGTGTTCCGTCGACCGCGTACACGCCCACCTGCGTACCCGGCGCAAGCCCGGCCACGCAGGCCTTGCCGCCCGACAGGCTGAAGAGGGCTTCGGCCGCCGTCTCGGCATTGGTTATGGCCGTAGGGATGTCTTCACGCATTACAAACTTGTAGTCGGCCACGTCGGCTATCGCCACCGACAGCGTCCGGGCAGCCGAGGCTACGGTCAGCATCCCGCCGTCCAACGTTATGACGGGAGCGTCGGCCAAGGCGAACGAGGTCTCAGTCCCGTCGCTCTCCGTGACAAGCAGATACTGCCTTACCACAGCCTGCGGAAACGCCGCCGTCGAGATAAAAGCGAGCAACATGACCGCAAGAGCCTTGATTAATGTTTTTCGTTTTGCCATTTGTCGATTATTAAATTAGTAAAAGTTAAAGTATCGTTCCCTAAAAAAAAGACAACCATCCTGCGTGGAATGCGGCCGGCGGCATGCCGTTCATGGCGGAGCGCGTCAGCACCTACGCCGGCATACTATGCGCCGCCCTACACGGAGGATGGTTTCAATGATCTATGATATCTTATAAGTAAGAGTAGTGTTAAGTAGCGTGCATATCTTCACAGATATTGTTTTTTGGAAAAAACGGGGACACGGTCGAGCCCGTTTTTTAAAGAACCGGCCGCAAAGTAGGCGGAGCCAAGCCCCGCCGTGCCTTGCGGCCTTATCGCGTCGTCATGCAAGTCTCGTATTACTTGCTGATGAACTTCTTGCCGTTCTGGATCAAGATGCCCTTTGCGTCCTTGCTTACGCGCTGGCCTGCGAGGTTGTAGACGGGGGCGTTTTCGTCAACAGTGCCGACAGCCACTTCGTTGATGCCGGTATCGCCTGCAGTGAACTCGTAGCCGTAGAAGCCGAGCTGGCTCTTCGGGCAGAACAGCATGTAAGTCTTAGCCTCGACGGGGATGTTGACATAGCACAAAACCGGACGGTTCTGGCCCTCGATCTTGAACACATAGCTGTCGTCGATGGTCACCGGCTGGAACGGATCGAGTCCGTCGGCGGGAACGAACGTGTTGTTCTGCGTGTAGCCTTCGGCCGAGAGCGACGATACAGGGATCAGCTGGAGGGTCTCAACGTCGAGGGCGTAGAACGAGTGGTTGCCCTTGTTGATGTAGACACCTACGCGGACGGTTCCGGCCGACTTGAAAGTCATCTTGTAATAAGTACCGAACTGGGGAGCGCTCGTGCTCGTTCCGGGAACGAATTTTTCGTCGTCTGCGCCCGGCCTGTAAGCCCAGCCGTTGTCAGTCTCTTCCCAAGCTCCGGTGCGTGTAAGAGTGGGGTTGCCCTGGCCTTTCAGGCGCGCTTTGAACACAGGCTCGTTGATGAGCTGCTCGTTCTCGCTGGCAGAGATTTCCCAAACCGTCGGGTCTTCGATCTCAGGACCGTCGGGCGACTCGACAAACTTGTCAGGATAAGGCGTCGACACAGCCTCTACGCTCACGTTCTCCGTACCGAAAGTAAGCACGCCGCTGGGGTTGTCGCCCTCGGTGATCGTGGCCTGGTCGGTGATGTTGTAGCCGTTCGACGGCTCTGCATCGGCAGGAATCAGGCTCTCGGCCGTCCAAACTTCCTGTGCGTTAACAGTCATTGCGGCAAGCGCAACTGAAACCAAAAGTAAAGTCTTTTTCATAATTGTACTGTTTTATTTAAATATTAAACTTTGAGAATCATCCCTGGATTTTAAGCCTTGCACGGACAAACGCCCCTACATGCCTTAACATACGTACGGGGGCGTACGCCCGCCATTTATATCACCCCCGCGCATGCCGCGCGCCTTGACACCCCCGGCATACGGCCGGGCGGGAAGGCACATGCCGCGCATTTCCTTTGCCAAAGGACGTATTTGCTACACGATTGTACCCATAGGGGCGCGCGTCGTTAACACAGATTAACGGTTTGGTCTCCACCAAATAATAGCAGCCCGGCTACGCCCAGCGTAACGCCTTGGCTACCAACGCATTGCAAAAGACGGTATTCCGCAACGCGAAAGACGGTCTTTTACACGACAAGAGGCAACCTTTTATGACGTAAAAGACCGCCTTTCGGAAACGCAGACGGTGGCCGGGGCCGAGGCAATATTCCATTTCCGCCCTTGTAGGGATTTCGACACAGCCACTACAACGGATGTTACGTGATTTCGGCACATCCTCCTTACGGACAAGAAAAGAAGCCGCACCCCTCAACGGGCACGGCTTCCCCAATGAAAAAAAGAACTTTATTCCGCAATATCCTTCCACATGTCGCCGGTAAAGCCGGCGCCTATGTTCTTGCCTGCGATGCCGTCGCATACGCCCTTGTAGGCAGGTTTGCGTACGTAGCCGGCGTCGAAGAGGTTGGGAGCGTCGTCGGGTATCCAGTAAACATGCTCGTCGGCAGCGTCTGAAACGCCCCAGATAACGAATCCGCCGCGCTGCGCCTCGGGCACGTTGGCCAGGTAAGACTCGATTATCATCCGGTAAACGTCGGCCTGCAGCTGGAGGTCGTCGGCCGTGGGCGACGACGTTCCGATCTTCACGTCAAGCTCGCTTACGCGGACGAGCTTGCCCGTTGCGGCCATTTTCTGGAACATCGCGTCGACCTGTTCGCGCGTCAGGTTGTTGGCGTCGACGTGCATCTGGGTGGCTATTCCGTCGACGGAGGCCGTGCCGCTTTGGTCGACGTGGTTGACAAACTCTATGAGCTTGTCAAGCTTCGACGGGTTGGTCTCGAGGTTGTAGTCGTTCACGTAGAGCTTCAACCCCTCGGGAGCATACTTGCGTGCGAGTTCGAACGCCTTAACGGCGTAGTCCATTCCGAGGTAATAACCCCAGTAGAAGTGGCCGTCGCCCCAGTTGAGCGTCAGTCCGGTAGAGGGATCTTCAACGGGCGCCGAGTCATACTGGGTCACGCCGTCGGCGTCGGTCCAAGAGCCGCCGAAGTGGTTGTCGATGCCGCGGAAGTAGCCGTCGTCGGTGATTGGCTCGTTCACTACGTCCCAACCTACGAAACGGCCGTCGGCCGCAACATGCCCGAGCATGCCCTTAATCCAGCTTTCCATTGCGCCGAGCAGCGCCGCGCGCTTCTCCTCGGGAGTCTTGAACGTGTATGTCACCGTAGATGCGCGGCGGGGAGCGTCGGCCGGAGCGTCCTCTATCTTAAGGCCGAACTCCACGTTGTCGACGTAGTATGTGGCGGCCACCTTGCCGAAGTTGATGAGTATGCGGTTCATGTTGTCCAACGCCGGGACGTACTCATACTCGCAGTCAATCCAGTCAGTGCCCACTTCAAACGAATGGTAGCCCTCGCCCGAGTAGTCGCTGCTGTTCTGGGCGGCGAACTGAAGCGTGCCTGCCGGCGACGACGACTTGGCCTTGAACTTGATGATATAGGTTTCGCCTACGGTCAAAGGCCCGGTTAAGTCGTAGGCCAGCTGCGCGCTGTATTCGCTGGCGTCGGTCGGGTTGGTAAGCACCATGCCGTACGAACCGTCGTAGCCCGCGCCCGCTACGACCTCGTACGTCGACTCGTTGCCCCAGCTGCTCCAGTGCTCGGCCGTGCCCGTCTCGAAGTCGCCGTTCTGCAGGATGTTGGCCACGTTGCCGTCGGAGACTACCTCCATCGTGGGCGCGATGAGCGAGCGCAGGTAAGTCTGCTGCTGCTGCGTGTGCCAGATGAAGTTGTGGCCGAACACCTCCTTGTCGGCCGGTGCCTTGGCAAGGAATGCGTCAACCTTGGCGAAGTCGAGCGTGCCGTCGCTCTTCACCACGGCGTCCATCTTCATGGCGTTGCCCGTCACGAACTGGTTGAAATTATTGTCGCATATCTCCGTGTACGCCGTATCTTCCTCGTTAAGGTACTTGTCGGCGCCAAGCCCTACGCCGACTGACAGCCCGGGAGCATACTCGGCGGCATAATTCTTGATGTAATCGTAGTTATCAATCTCTTCTTGAAGCCGGAGCGGAATCTCGCCCGGCGTTACGGGGTTGTGCCCCTCGGGCGTATGCCAGTCCATCTTCTCGTCGTAACATCCGGCAAGCAAGAACGAGCCTGCCAGCACCGGGAAAATAATATTGTTAAGTTTCATAGTTTGTCCTGTTTTATGTTTTTACGGTTTCGAGGTTTCGGGGTTGTAAGGCCTTACGGTTTCCCCGCGGGCGGGAAGCCATTTCCCCATCGGCGCTTAGCCCGCGGCCGGCAGCGCACCGCGGCGGCACCGCCGCACGGCGCACCATCCTACGGCCCGGCAACCCTTATCACCTTAAGACACATAATCTTACTGTTCTTCCTCCTCCTCGTCCTCGTCGGGGAAGTCGGATATCACTTCGCTTCCGTAAGGCACTATGCGCCAGTTGTCTATGTAAATACGCTGCTTGAACGGCGTCGAGACCACTTCCACGCCGTCGTAAGTGAAGTCGGTGTTGACGAAGCCCATGCCGAAGTTGCGGTAAGAGGCGGCAAGGCGGTCGTCGATAACCTCCTGGAAAGTCGGCGTGCCACCGTCGGCAATCTCGGCTCCGTACTTGCGGAACTCGCTGAACGGTATCGTCACCGTCTGCCAGCCGGCCGTGCTGAACGGAACCACTTCGCCGTCCTTTATCCACGGGCAGCAGAACGCGCACTGCTTGCTGTCGGCATCGTCGTCAGAGCCGATTCCGCCGAAGTTGAAGTTGTTCATCAGGCTTACCTGTATGTGCCCAGTGCCGCTCCAAGGCTCGGGCACGTAGATGTCGAACTGGAAAGCCACCTCGGCAAGGGGCGTCGCGGCCGGGATGAACTCCGTCATCCACGTCCAGTCGTCGCGGGCGTCGTCGTTGCCCGCCGTCCAGCACTCCGTCGCACGGCTCTTGCCGGCAGCCACGCCGTCGCCGGCGAGAAGACGCTCTGGCACAAGCTGAAGCACCTTGCCGCGGCCCGTGCCGAGCGGGTCGTCAACCAAGTCGGAAGCGTCGATCATGCTGCCCGTCTCGCTCCAGCCCCAAGAGCCTTGCGCGCCGGTGCCGTCGAAGTTGAGGATCATGCACGCACCGTTGTTGAAATACTCGGGAGAAACAGCCGTTCCGTTGGCACACTCTATGGTTATCGCGCCGTAAGCCGTAACCCCGGCCGGCATCGTGAACGAGAACCATTCGCCGTCCTCCTCAACCGGAGCGTTGGTGATGTCGGTCACCTGGGTTCCGCCGGGCAGCGTGACGAGCGACGTCTCCTGCAAGTTCTCGCCGCGCACTACGACGGTCTCGCCGGGCATGGGCAGAGTGTTGTCAATGCCGGTTATAATGGGCGAAGCCGCGCGGATGGTGAACTCGTAAACGAACTCCGTCCCGCTCTTAACGAAGCGGATGGTGTTCCTCACGTCGTCGGGCGCGTCGCTTACGGGCGTATCGTTGTCGATGCTCACGATCATGCTGTTGTCGGTTACGTAAGCGGTGTTGAAATAAGTGTCGAATCCGTTGACATACAACGCCTTCAGGCCCTTAAACCCCGAGCCTTCGATGCGGATTGTCTGCCCGAGGCGCACAAAGTCGACCGGACGCTCCTTTACCGTAGCGTCGGCACGTTCAAGATAAACCTGACTCACGCTTATGGGCGAACTGCCCGCCGCGTCGTCGTCGTCGTTGCACGAAGCGAGGCTTGCCGACAAGGCTGCCGTCAGGCATAACAGCCAAATATATTTTAATGTCTTCATAATCCTTTTTATTTTTTACGTTTTTACGGTCTTAAGGCGTTACGGTCATGAGGTTTTAAGGTTTCCTTCCAACCTCACAACCATACTGCCCCAAATAACTTTACTATCAGTTAAACAAATCCTCTTCAGACACTTCGCGCTCTCCAAACACGTAAGGCACGGTCTGCAATTTGCCGTTACCGTCGCTTTGCAGATAATGGTTACGGTTCTGGTCGGAGTCGGAATAAGGCAACTTGAGGTTCCTCACGGTAGCCGTGGCCACGCCCGGGCCGGTGCCCGTCCAGTCGTCGGGAAGCTTATACTCATGCGTGTCCGACTCGTAATAGCTTGCGTTGCGGTTCTGGCTGTTAAGATAGTTGACCACCTCCTGCTGCTGATAGTAGGAACGGCGGAGCAGGTCGTACCAATACAGCCCCTCGAAGGCGAACTCTACGCGGCGCTCGTGGCGCAGGTCCTCATAAGAGATCGAGGCCTTCGGCTCAAGGCCGGCGCGCGTGCGCACCTTATTAAAGTATTCAAGAGCCGTTGCGTCGGTAGTTGAAGCATTGTTGCCAAGTATCGCGTCGGCAAGGTTCAGGTAGACTTCAGCCAAGCGGAGCATGTGGGTGTTGATGCCGCTGCTCTGCTTATAGCTCACTCCATTGTCGGCATTCGTACCTACGACATACTTCCTTATGTTCGCTCCCTGCGTGCCAGGGTTCTCCGTTACGCCGTAAGTGTAACCACCGCCGCGCTGGTTGAACTCGGGATAATACTCTCCGTACCAGGCCACAGACTCATGCTTGCGCAGGTCGCCTTCCTCGTATTCCTGGAACAGGTCCCACGAACAATAAGTGGCTCCGCCCCAGTTCGTGCCGTCGGCCACCATCGTCGACCATCCGAAATAAGCGGTGATTGTCTGCGTGCACCCCCACCCTACGGCGTCGGTCGAGCCGGTTATCCACTGCAACTGGAACATATCCTCCTTGCAGTTGTTGTTCTCTATCTTGAAGAGGTCGCCGTAATTGTCCATGAATCCGAAACCGGACTCGTTGATAACCTTCAATGCGGCACGACGCGCAAGGTCGAGATAATACTGGTTGCGCGTTCCGCGATTGAAGTCGGTGGCGGCGTTAGTCCCGTCGTATTGTCCTTCTTGAACGAGTCCGGCCATCGAAAGATACACACGCGAGAGCATTCCGTATGCGGTGTACTTGTTGATACGGCCCGTTGCGGGCGACGTCTCAGGCAGGTTGGCGGCGGCATACTCAAGGTCGCGCACGGCGAACTCCATCACGTCAGCCTGCGGATTGGCAGGCACGACATAGTTGTTAACCAAGTCGCTCGTGTTAGTGTAAATGATGGCGTCGCCCCACAATGAGGCTATATACCAATAAGCAACGCCACGCATGAAGCGTGCTTCGGCTACGCCGCGCGTCTTCGCCTCTTCGCTTACATTCGAAGAGCAATTGTTCCGGATGTTGTTAATGACGTTGCACGACTGCGCCACGACAGAGTAAAGCGACCCCCAGGCGTCAGCCAGACCGGGGCTGAGCGACGTCTCGTTGAAATTCGTGTACGGGTAAATATAATCCGAATATTGGGCAGTTATGTTGTTGGCCCTGCCGTCGCCCATGCCGTAATAAGCCTTATCGTTGAAACTGTTCCAAACGTAGTTGTACAGAGGCAGCATGGCTTGGTCTACGGCATCGTCGCTGTTGAAGAACGTCTCGGCGTTGATGCTGGTCGTGTTCTCTTGGTCAAGATAATCCTCGGCGCAAGACGTGAAAGCCAATCCTGCCGCCAGGAACGAGCCGAATAATAATATTTTTGTTTTCATCTTTTCCTTTTATAATAAGATTGTCAGTCTTTTACACAATTAACGTCACGTTAGAATGAGATGTTCATGCCGAACGTATAGATACGCGGTGAAGGATAACGTCCGTAGTCGAGACCTGTCAGGAGCGCATCGCCGTACATTGAACCGACCTCAGGGTCATAACCGCTGTAATTCGTCCACGTATAC
The DNA here is from genome assembly GCA_944320675.1 of uncultured Prevotella sp. Lineage (GTDB taxonomy): Bacteria > Bacteroidota > Bacteroidia > Bacteroidales > Bacteroidaceae > Prevotella. The sequence continues at coordinate 29,514 of CALUIJ010000128.1, read as the reverse complement.
ACGTTCTGCAGGTTGACGTAAACCTTGACGTTCTGCAGCTTAAGCTTGGTTACGAGCGACTTCGGGAGCGTGTAGCTAAGCGATATGTTCTGCAGGCGGATGTACGAGCCGTCCTCAACGTAAAGGTCGCTGACACGGTTGTTGGCGTTGGTCTGCGAAGCACTTATGCGCGGCAGGCGCGAATTAGGATTGGTCACATACAGGTTGCGGAAGTCGTCGTCGGGCAGGTTCGGGTCGATGACACCTATCTTGGCATAATCGGCGGCGCTTGCCAGCAGGTTGCTGTTAGTGCGGACATCATCTATCTCACGGCGCGTCATGTTGAGAACGTCGTTGCCGTAGCTGCCGTTGAAGAAGATGGAGAGGTCGAAACCTTTCCAAGAGAATGTGTTGCCTATACCGTAAGTGAAGTCGGGCTGCGGGTCGCCGATGAACGTACAGTCCTGGTTGTTGATCACGCCGTCCTTGTTGACGTCCTCGAAAATATAGTCGCCGATCCATGTCCCGCTCTCGCTGATGGTGCTGCCCTCGGGGATGGCCGTCTGGTGTACAACGCCCTGTGCGTCCTTGTAGTAGAAATCCTCAGGCTTGTCGAAGCGGCCTATCACCTTGTATCCCCAAAGCTGGCCTACCGGCTTGCCTTCGACAGTGCGGGTAACGGTATGAGTCTCACTGCCTACCTGGAACGTCTTGTCGATAGAGGCGCTCTCGGTGTCGAGCCTTACCACCTTGTTGCGGTTGAGCGAGAACGTGATGTTCGTGCGCCACTGGAAACCACCCCTGTCAACGTTCACGGTGTTCAACGTAAACTCAACACCGGCGTTACGCATTGATCCTACGTTTTTCCATGGGTTTGAAGCAGCTCCGTTGCCGAATGAGCCAAGATACTCGGGCAGAGGTATCTGCAAGAGCAAGTCGTCGGTCTGCTTATAATACCAGTCGAAGATAAACTCAATACGGTTCTTGAAGAGGCTGAGGTCGAAACCTACGTTCCACGACGTAGTAGTCTCCCATTTCAGGTCGGGGTTCGGCGTGTTGCCGGTCAGCACGCCCGTGCCCCACGGCGTAGCCTTCGACGAGAGCAAAGCCATGTAAGCCCAGTCGGCAACGTTCTGGTTACCGGTTGAACCCCAGCCGAGGCGGAGCTTCAGGTTGTTGACCACATCGCTTGCGCCGGCCATGAACTTCTCGTTGGACACGCGCCATGCGAGGGCGGCCGACGGGAACCAGCCCCAACGGTTGCCGCGGGCGAAGCGCGAACTGCCGTCGCGGCGGAGGGTGGCGGTGACGAGATAGCGGTCGTCATAAGAATAGAACGCACGTCCGAAGAACGAATAGATGGAATTGTCGTTCTGCGTGCCGTTACCGGTAGACTGCGTGATGTCGCCGGCCGAAGGGTCGTGGGTGCTGTTGGAGAGGAAACCGTTTGCCGTGCTCACCTGGTTTTCCCAATGCGAGTGGCTCATTTCCTGGCCAAGCATGACGTTCACGTTGTGCTTTTCGGCGAATACGTTCTGGTAAGTCAGGATGTTGCGCCACGACCAATACTTAGTGTCGGTCTTGGTCCAACGGCCCGTGCGGGTCTCGTTGACCAACGAGCCGAAAGTATAGTCAGGCTCGTAATAATAGAACTTGTTCAGGTTGTAGTCGGCTGAGAGCTCGGTCTTGAAAGTCAGGCCTTTATATAAGGTGGCCTCGAGGTTGCCATTCACGCGGAAGTTCATCTTCTTGTTGTAATTCTCGCGCATCTCGGCCAAGGCCACGGCATTGACCGGCATGTAAACGTCGTCAGGGCCGTCGAAAGAGCCGTCGGCGCTCCTTACTGCTACCGAAGGCTGCTGCTGCAAGGCGTTCATGATGATGTTGTTGTCGGCTCCCACCTCCTGCTTCGAGTCGGTAAGAGAGAAGCTAAGGCTGGCCTTGAGCCACTTCTTCACCTGCGCGTCGGTGTTGCCGCGCAGCGTAAGGCGCTTGAATCCCGAACCGATGGCGATGCCGTCTTGGTTCATGTAGCCCGCGCTGATTGAATAAGTGGCGGCCTGCGAACCGCCTGTTACCGAGACGTTGTGGCTCGTCATGAGGGCGTTGCGGAAGAGCTCGTCCTGCCAGTCGGTGCCGTAGCCGAGCGCGTCGGGATTCACAAAGGCGTCGCTGGCCTCCACGATGCCTTCGTCGGCGCGCGCGTTGTGGTGGACGGCATACTGGCGCAGGTTCATCATGTCGAGCTTGTTGGCCATTTCCTGCCAGCCGATGTAGCCGTCGTAAGTAATCGTGGCCTCGCCCGATTTTCCCCTCTTGGTGGTGATCATGATGACACCGTTGGCGGCACGGGCACCATAGATGGCCGTGGCCGAGGCGTCTTTCAGCACGTCCATGGCGACGATGTCGCTCGGGTTGATGCTGGCCAAGGGGTTGTTACTTGCCAGGGGGTCGTTGGCGTCGGTGCTCTGCGGCTCGACGACGACACCGTCGATGACGAAGATAGGCTGGTTGGTGGAGTTGAGCGAGTTGATACCACGGATGCGGATACTGGTGTTGGCACCGGGAGTACCCGAGTTGGCCTGTATCTGCACACCGGCGGCACGGCCCTGGAGCACCTGGTCGATGCTGGTGGGCACGGCCCGCTCAATCTGCTCGGCGTTGACTTGCACTACCGAACCGGTAACGTCGGAACGCTTCATCTGGCCGTAACCCACCACTACGACCTCGCTGAGGGCTTGGGCGTCAGACTGCATCGTGACGTCGACGCGCGTCTTGCCGTCCACTTTAACTTCCTTGTTCTGGTAACCTAAATAAGAGAACGTAAGAGTGGCACCCGGACTTACCTTGATAGAGTAATTTCCGTCGAGGTCGGTCACGGCGACGGACTTCGCGCCCTTTTCTCTTACAGTCGCACCGATGATAGGCCCCTGGTCGTCAGAGACCTGTCCCTTCACGGTGATTGCCGTTTCCTGAGCCATCGCCATAAGCGGGAAAAGGCTCATGAACAGCAACAAACCGAGAGTTTTGCAAACCTTAATGGGATGTTTCATGATTATTATTTTTTAGTTATTTAAAGTAAATGATGTTTTCACGAACGCAAAAGTAGTTAATTAACCAATATGTCGTATTAAGAAATGTTTCAGCTGTGTTTCAAAATGTCTCATGGTTTTGTAACGTCTCATTTCATGATGTTTTTTTCATTTTTAAGAACATTTTTATACGAATTCGTATCGCAGGCGGCAATTAATCAAATATAAACGCCATTATAGCAAATATCGAAGCTGAAACATCCATCGTCGTCCGGCCAATGTAAAATATTGTAAACCCAAACCGGGCATTAGACCTTGGTCTGACTATGTGTTAACGTCAGTCCGGTATAAGAATAATGAAAATGGAATCATTCCAAAGTGTAAGAAGTCGGTGGCTTCATAAAAAACGATACAACAACGATACTTTTTATGGAATAATCATTATACCGAACTGACGTTGTGTTAATGTCGGGCAGATTGCTTTCCGTTCCGTCGAAGGCGTAGCGAGCTACGCCTTCGACGGGATGAGAGCAAGATGCCGACAGAAACGCATAAGCAGGCCGAAGAGTATGTGAAACAAGCATTTCTTCAAGCATTACGTTCTAATGACCGATTTGGGGTAAATACGGCGGAAGCGGAGGCGCACGGCCGCGCAGCGCACTGGCGGCAGAGAGACTGGTGCTTGCCGACGGCCCGGCGGAAGACGGTCTTTTGCAGCGCAAAAGGTTATCTTTCATTATGCCAAAGGCCGTCTTTTGCACGGCAAAAGACGGCCTTTGGGAATACGGCTGACCATCAGCGAGTTACGAACGGTCAATATTCATACAGCCTGACATGCAGTATCTTATTCTCTCCGGCGGATATGCGGACGTGGCGGCCCTGATGGGTCTGGTCGCCATTCTCACGCCTTACGTACTTCATCCCGCCGTCGGAGCCGAAGCTTACCTCGTCGACATAACCGATGCCTATGCGCCCGCCCTTAAAGGCCGGCTTGGCCGTCAGCCCGCCATCGGCCGCCGAACCTGACGCGGCGAAGCCGTCTTCGCCCAGCGTGCGGCGTTCTTCCTGCTCTTTCTCCGAACTTGTCTGGAACGTCACGACAATGCCGTTGCCGGCCACGATATAGTCGTTACGGCCGAGCTTTATTATCAACCCGCCGCCCTCGGGCCAAGTGCCGGCCTTCGCCCTGGCGTCCCACGGAAGGGTGAAGAAGTGGCGGCACGTCATCGTCAGTCCTCCGTCGGCTATTATACGCTCGCTGTCATCCTTGTCGAATAGCAGTCCCCATGTATCCCGTCCGCCGGTCACGCCGGAACGACGGAGCGCGGCACCGTCCCCACCGCCGCCGCGACGCTCCAGGAGCAACGGCGCAAGCTGCGCCAACATGGCGTAACCGCCGCTGACGGAAGTGCGCGAAGCTGCGTCAGACTGGTCGATCGCGAACGGGCAGAAGCCTATCGCGCCGTGTTCGCCGAAAACATACATGGCTCTCACTCCGCTGTTTTCACAGCAACGCGACTCGGGTATGAACAGCGGATTGCCGTCCAAGGCGTACTGCGCCGCCCAACCCTTGAAGCCCGTGTCGTATATGTCGGGCGCGAGCAAGTCGATGCCAGGGGCGGCGCACCGCCAAACGTCGATAAGATGGGCGAGCGGCCCGGCCGACGGATATTCGCCCGGTTTGCGCCCCCGGCTGTTAAGGGCCGCGTTGACGTAAAGGGGCAGACCGTGGACCTTACGTGCGCTCCCGGCCAGCCGTTCTACGTATTTGGCGTAATGGTAGGCCATGAATATCTCGTCGGTGGAAACGCCGTCGCCGAACAATCCGCGCCACGTTCCGCCGGCCTTGAGCTTACGCTCCAACGCCTTTACGCTTCCCGGCCGATGCTGACCGCCGCCGGCCAGGCGGCCGAGCATCCACGGATGCAACCCGTCCAAGTGCTTTAGGAGGTAAGCTGTGAGGTCGTCGGGGACTTCACCCTCAAACAGCTTGTCGGCTTCGGGCGAATGGTCGCGCGCGTCCTCGAGCATGCCTATCTCGTTTTCCACCTGCACCATTATCACCGTCGACTTGTCCCCGTCGTTCGCAGCGATATATTCCATCAGCTTGGTGAACGCCCTGTTGTCGGCCTCAAGCACGTCGTCGGAGAACGCGCTCGCTATCTCCATCGGCTTGCCGGTGGCGGTAACGGCCCTCGGGAAGCGCTTCACGTCCTCCTTAAACCACAGTGGCGCATAGCAGCTCATCGAGTTTTTCCAAGCCCCGAACCACAGGAACACCACTTTCAGGCCGTTCTCGCGGGCCTTGTCGATGGTCCGGCCTATCAGCGTAAAGTCAAACTTGCCCTCTTCAGGCTCTATCAAGTCCCACTGTGCGGGCACGAGCACCGTGTTAAGCCCGAGCCGTTTCATCTCGGGCATCACCCTGTCGATATCGCCGACGCACGTAGCGGCCGAGTTGCTAAGCTCGCCGCCGAGTATCAGCATGGGCTTGCCGCCCACCTCGAGCCAAGCGTCGCGACCGCGGATTTCAAGCGCGGATTGCGCCACGGCCTGCACCGCCGCCGACAACAACAGGCAGATTAATACTTTCCTGGTAAACATTCGTGCTAATTTAAATTTTGGATTCAAACATTAAGAATACTTGCCGACCGGCCGTCCTCAATCGGGAGAGCCTTTCACCCTTGAGAAATATCCTATGCAGACGTCGCGCCACTCCTTGGCGTCGGCCAGCTGGCGGTCGAGCCTTCGGCTCACTTCGCCGAAGCGGCGTTCGTCGACGTAGGGGCGCATCCTGCGCCACACGGCGGCGAAACGCTCCACCTCGGCCACTCCGCGGTCGTAATGCGCGCGGAGGTCCTGCCACAGCGTCAGCCCGTTCTTCATCTTATGGTCCCAGCTTACGTGGTGGAACCACAGCAGGTATTCCTCGGGGCAGGCCTCAAGGCTGTTGTAGATGCTGTCGTAAGGGTGGCGGTATTGGGCCACGGCGCCGGTCCCGGTGCGCGTGCGGTCGAAGCCGATGCCGAGCGAGTCGGCCTTGTGGTAGTATACTGGGCACCACTCTATAGGGTACTGCGGGTAATAGCCCTGCGGCTCGGGGCCGTAATGGTGGTCGGCCTTGAATATGTGGTGCAGGCCGAGGGGCATCATGTAGTCGACGCAGGCCTCGCGGCTGGCCGTCATTATCTCGGCCACGGGGTTTACGAAGGCGGTGTCGGGCGTGAACGTCTGCGCAAGCCATTCGCGGGCTATGCTGTCGGGCGTTAGCGACGGGGCCCACGCCATGCGGCCGAAGGCATACCAGTTGGCCTGCGAGAAGTGGTGTCCGCACCAGTTGGCGTCGTCGCCCGTGTTGGCCACCCCGGCCAGGCCGGTGACCGGTTGTCCCGCTTCGCGGCCGCACGGCCCCGCCGCCCCGCGGCCGTTGCCTATGTTGACAAACTTGAAAAACTCGCTCCACATCGGCGCAAGGTATACCAGGTGGAGGCTCTGCCCGAGGTATTCCTGCGTTATCTGCAGCTCGGCCCACATGGGCGTATGACTCATCTGGTCGAATATCGGGGCGTAGGGCTCGCGCGGCTGGAAGTCGAGCGGGCCGTTCTTCGACTGCAGGACGACGTTTGGGGCGAACTTGCCGTCGAGGCCCTTAAACTCGGTCACGGCCTGCATCACGCGGTCCTCGCCCTCGTGGTTGCCGTAGACGAAGCTGCGCCACATCACTATCCCCTTGTATGGGGCCAGGGCTTCGGCCAGCATGTTGGCCCCGTCGGCGTGGGTGCGGCCGTAGTCGCCGGGGCCGGGCTGCCCCTCGGAGTTGGCCTTTACGAGGAATCCGCCGAAGTCGGGCACCGCGGCGTATATCTCCTTCACCTTCCTCTTCCACCATTCGGCTACGCGGGGGTCGAGCGGGTCGGCCGTCTCCAGTCCGCCGACGGCCATCGGCGAGGCAAAGTTAACCGACAGGTAGGTCCTTATGCCGTAAGGGCGCAGCAGGTCGGCGATGACCTTCACCTTATTTATATATTCGGCCGTAAGCATGCAGGGGCTGGCGTTTACGTTGTTGAGCACGCTGCCGTTGATGCCTATCGAGGCGTTGGCGCGGGCGTACATGGTGATCCGTTCCTTCAGGTCGATGCTCATCGTGCCCTCGCCGCCGTTGATCTCGTCCCACTTCCAGATGCTCTTGCCGGCATACCCGCGCTCTACGCTGCCGTCGGGATTGTCCCAATGGTTGAGCACGCGGTGGTCGACGGCGGGACGCGACACGAAAGACCGGCCCCCGGCATACTGTTTCACGGCGGGCGTTCCGCCGGCCGGCAGCAGGCTCAGCTGCTGCCTCCTGAGCAGTTCGTAAGCGCCGTATAGCAGGCCTGCGCTGCGCCGGGCCCTTACGGTGACGGGCGCGCCGCCGTCAGCGAAGTCGATCACGAAACCGTCGTCGTCGGGCAGGCTGTTGTCCCTCTGCAGCAGCACGTCGCCGCCGCGCCAATACGCCGACAGCTCGCGTACGGCCGTCGCCGCCACGGCCGACCCATCCTTGGCCGTTATCCTTGCGCCGCCTGCGGCCGGAGCCATCCTCAGCCACAGCCTCGAACCGTCCTCGCCGGCCTGGCCGCCGTCTGCGGCCGCGCCGCATACCGGCTGCGCCGGCACCATGGCCAGCGCGGCCATGGCCACCCACAGCCACCGGGCGGCGGCGCGCACGCCCCTGTTCCTGTAATTGTTTACTGTTTCCATATCATGTTGCTTGTTGGTTTTCCGTATGCCGCGTGGCGGCCGTCCTTTCCCCGGGGGTGCTTTCCCCGCCGTTCCCGGCCCTGTGCTTGCTGGCATACTCGGTGGGCGGCATGCCGAAATGCTTCTTGAACACGGTTGAGAAATGCGTCTGGTTGTTGAAGCCTACGCTGTAGGCCACCTGCGTTATGTTCACCTTATCCTCGCAAATAAGCTTCGCGGCCTGCTCGAGGCGCAGGTTGCGGATGAACTCGCCGGCGGATATGCCGGTTATCTCCTTCATCTTGCGGTGCAACTGGGCGCGGCTTATGCCGACGTCGGCCGAGAGGTTCTCCACGTTGAAGTCGGGGTTTGAAAGGTTCTTGTTAACCGACTTCATTATGCGCTCCATCAGTGCGTCGTCGTTGCCTTTCACCTTAATGTCGTCCACCTTGCCGTCCTGGGCCTGCGCCCCGGAGTACTTACCCCTCAGCAGACGCGCCTTGTCGACGAGGTTGTCTATCATCACCCGCAACTCGGCCATGTCGAAAGGCTTCGGCAGATAAGCGTCGGCCCCGCGCTTGAAGCCCTCGAGGCGGTCGGCGGCGGCGTCCTTCGACGTGAGCAATATCACAGGCACGTCGGAGACGAGGCTGTTGCCCTTGATGCTCTTCAGCAGGGCTATGCCGTCCATCCCGGGCATCACGATGTCGGAGACGACTATGTCGTAATGCCCCGAGAGCAAGGCCTTGAGGGCGTCATCGCCGTTGCCGAAGCTCTCGAGCCTGTACCATCCGCCCAGTTCCTTCCGTATGTACGCCGCGATCTCGGGGTCGTCGTCGACCACCATCACGCTTACGTTCTTCCCGGAGCGGGCCTTCGCCTTTGCCTTACAGTCGGATCCGGCCGCGCCGGCGTCGGCGACTATCTCTTCAGGTTTCAGGTGGCTGTTGCCCGTGCGCAGCGTTATGGTGACGAGGGCGCCCCTGACGCCGTCGGCGCGGTTGGCCGCCTTTATCCTGCCGCCGTGCATCTGCACCAGAGTGCGGCAAAGGTTGAGCCCTATGCCCGTGCCCGCCGTGCGCAGGCCGGTGCTGTTGCGGCCTTGGTAGAAGCGGTCGAACAGGCGGTCGGTGTCCTCGTCGCTGAAGCCGGGGCCGGTGTCTTGCACCTGCACCGTAACGGCGTCGGCCGCGGCCCGGAGTATTATGCGGATGTCGCCGCCGTCGGGAGTGAACTTGAACGAGTTGGACAACAGGTTTTGTATCACCTTGTCGAAGTTGGTGCGGTCGACCCACGCATAAACGCCGCCCTCGCTCTCCACGCCCAGCGTGATGCCGTGCTGGCGGGCGTTGCTTTGGAACATGGCCGCCACCCCGCCGGCCTGCGCCGCGAGATCGGTAAGCTGGCAGTGCAGGTGCATCTGGTTCTTGTCGATGCGGCGCTCGTCGAGTATCTGGTTGACAAGCAGGAGCAGGCGCTGGGCGTTGCGGTCGATGGTGTCGATGTCGTCAAGGCTGTCCTTGTCGGTAATCCTCTGCTTCAGCTTGTTGAGCGGCCCGAGTATCAGCGTGAGCGGCGAGCGTATGTCGTGGGTGGCGTTGATCAGGAAGCGCATCTTGGCCTCGTCGAGCTCCTCGCGCTTGTTCTTCCCGTAGCGCCAAAGCGCGTACGCCACGACGCATCCGGCCAACATGAAATATATGACCCACGCCGCGGCTGACGAATACCACGGGTCGTTCACGACGATGGTTATCTTCTTGGTCTCCCTGGAGTGCCTGCCGCTGCACTCGGCCCTGACGTATATCTCGTACTTGCCGGGCTTAAGCTCGTTGAACTGTATGGCGTTAGAGCCGTCCTTTACGTCCACCCAGGTCTTGCTGTCGTTGATCCTGTACTGGAACTTTATGTCCCTGACATGCTTGAAATTAAGCAGCGAGAACTCAAGCTGCAACGAGTTGCTCGTGTAAGGCAGCTCGAAGCGGTCCCTGAAACTGAAGACGGACTTGCCGTTGACGGTAAAGTTGGTAAGGTAGACCTTGTCCATCTCGATGGAGCTGTTCTTCACTTCGTCGGGATAGAACACGGTTATGCCGTCGTTGGTGCCGAAGGCTATCCTATTGTCGGCGAAGCGTATGGCCGCGCCGAGTATGTACTCATTGGCCGAAAGGCCGTTGCCGTGGGCGTAGTTGATGAACTTGCCCTCCTTGCGGCTGTACATGATGATGCCCCTCGACGTGCTGAGCCATATATCGTTGTTCTCGTCGACGACGATGCCGTAAACCGACCTGCTCCTTACGTGGCCTGAGCCGGGGAAAGGCTTCAGCCCCCGTCCGTCCCTGAAGTATTCGTAAAGGCCGTTGTTGGTGCCGACGAGCACGGTGCCGTCGCCCGTCTCGCTGAACGACAGGCACTGCACGTCGCGCAGCAGAGTGCCATGCTTCAGCACGTTGAAATTATAGTTCCTCGTGTCCATGCACGACAGGCCGTTGCTGCTGCCTATCCACAACAGCCCACGGCTGTCGATGAAGAGCGACTTTATCCAGTTGTTGCAGATCGTGCCCTGACGGCGCTTGTCCTCCATGTTGAACGACACGGCCTTGCCCGTGCCCGTGTCGTAGACGCAAAGGCCCTTGCCGTAGTTGCAGATGAACAGGCGGCCGCGGCCGTCGTCGGTCATGCAGTTGAGCCCCCACCCGTCGAGCCGGAGTTTTTTCGAGTAGCCGCCCGTATAGGGGTCGTACGAATAAAGGGCGTTCTCCGAGCATATCCAGTAGCCGCCGCGCTTGTCCCTGTAGATTGTGCCCGAGCCGTAGGGCGACTTGGGCTGCGCCGTGATGTTGCCCTGCCTGTCGAACCTGTACACGCCGACTTTCTGCACGGTGACCCAAATGTCGCCGCCGTCGCCCTCGGCCATCGACGATATGCCGCTGCCGAGCGATATGTTCTGCGACGTGAAGTTCCAGTTGGCGAAGGCGTTCTTCTCATGGCTGAGCAGGTAAAGGCCGCGCTTGTAACAGCTTACCCAGATGTTACGGTCCTTGTCCTCGAAGATGTCGTTGACGTTCGAGGCTGACAGGTCGAAGCCTACGTCCTTGGTCTCAATCGGCTTAAGCGTCTTGCTACCCCGCGGTATCACCATCAGGCCGTTGCCCGAAGTACCTATATATATGTTGCCGCCGTGGTCGGTCACGGCCTTCCTTATCGACACTTTCTTGCTGATAGCGCTAAGGTCGAAACCTGCGTCGGAGAGCTTCCCCGTGGCGTAGTCGTAACGGAGGATGCCGTACATGCAGATGACGATGAAACCCTTGGCATCGAGCTTTATGAAGCTTATCACCGGGCCGCACGACAGTTCGTAGTCCTTCAGCCTGACGGAGCCTCCCCCGCCGGTCATCTTGGTTATGCTCGTATGGTGGGAACCGAACCAGATGTCGCCCATGTCGTCCTTGAACATGCGGTTTGTGAAATCGTAAGCAGGCTTCCAGCCCTTGATGTCAAGCTTCTCTATACGGTCGGAGCCTTTCCTGATGCAGAAAAGCCCGTATCCGGCCGTGCCCAGGATAAGGTTGCCATTACCGTCCTGCAACGTGGTTTCGACACGGGGTTTCATGCCGCCCGGAAAAGGGTAACGCTTGAAATTGTCGTTGATGAAGTCGTACTGCATCAGCCCCTTGTCGCATCCTATCCACAACCGGCCTTCGCCGTCGGAGAATATGTCGGCAATGTAGTTGTCTATCAGCTGCGTGGAGTCGCCGTCGCCAGTGTTGTTCTTATAATAATTGGTGAACCGGTAGCCGTCAAACTTGCTCAGCCCGTTCTCCGTCCCTATCCAGACATAGCCGTACTTGTCTTGCCCGATGCAGCTGATAAGGCTGCTGGCAAGCTGGTCCGACGTGTACAGCCGGCCACTGTCGGCCGACGCGAGAGCCGCCGTGAACATGAGAGCCACGACGTATAAGACATATATAGACGTTTTCCTTAGAGTCTTCATAGCTTATGCAAAATTACTATTTTTTACCATTAGTTCCAATAAAAAATGTCATTTCACAGACAAGTAGCCCTTATTTTTTGGCAAGTCCGTAAGTTCTTGGTTTACAACACGCTTACCTACAAGCGTGCAAAAGGCCGTGTTTCAGGGCGCGAAAGGCCGTGTTTTGGGGCGCAAAAGACGGCCTTTTGCAGCCCTGGAAGCCGCCTCCGGCCTACCCTCGGAATATGTTCCGTTTTTTAGTCTCACTTTTTCCACTGTCCGCCATCAGTGCTCCCGCACGCTCCAAGCCGCTTGGCACACCTTATTATATTATTATAGGACGACACGACGCGCACCACATTGCTTTCCGCCAATATCATTTTCTTAAACAAGACGGCTCAAACTGGCGCAGCGCAAGTATGGCACCATATTGCCGGCCGCGGCTTTTCTTATGCAAAAATAAAGATATATATCATATTTACGCATGAGCCACGGCGGAAATAAAACCGTATGATACAAATTGAAACGCAATCGCTACAAAAATAATCGTCGGTTATGAAACAATGGTGTACTTTTGCAAAAAAAGAAATAACACGACCTACGGCGGTGAAAGGAACGTAGGAGCGGCTGAAAAACGTATAAAAGCATGACATCGGCATACAAGCCCGTCAGGCACGCCCGCCCGTCCCGACACCGTCCTCACTTCCACATCATGAAAACAAAATCTGACCGATGAAAAGACTATTTACCATCTTATTCTGCGGAATAGCCCTGTCGGCAACGGCCGAAAGCGCCGGCGGCGGGGACGGCTGGGTGGCCACATGGGCGGCGGCTCCGCAACTTGCCGCCGGCAACGACATGCCCGCCGGCTCCGACCTGTCATGGAGCGCGCTGCGCCAAGTAGTGCACGTATCGGCAGGCGGCGGCGTACTGCGGCTGAAACTGTCGAACGAATACAGCAAAGAGCCGGTTGAAATCAAGTCGGTTTACATCGCCACCGCCACCGACTCGTCGGCTATCGACACGAAGTCGGCCAAGTATCTTACTTTCAACAAGAAGAAGTCGGTAACCATCGCGCCCGGAAAGACGGCCACGTCGGACGAGGCCGAATTCGACCTGAAGCCGCTGCAACTGCTGGCGGTGACGGTGAATTACGGCGACACACCGGCCGAAGCCACGTCGCATCTCGGCTCGCGCACGACGTCGTATATAATAAAAGGTGAAGCCAAGCCCAAGACAAGCTTCGCCGCAAGCGGAAAGGTGGAACATTGGTACAACATAGCCGCCATCGACGTAAAGAACAGCAACGCCGGCGCAATAGCGGTGATAGGCAACTCAATCACCGACGGACGCGGCAGCACCACCGACAGGCAAAACCGCTGGACCGACGTGCTTGCCGAAAGCCTGGCCGCGAACGGCATGGAAACAGGCGTGCTCAACCTCGGCATCGGCGGCAACTGCGTGCTCGCAGGCGGACTCGGCACGCCGGCGCTTGAACGTTACGGCCGCGACGTCCTGGGACAATGCGGAGTGCGGACCGTGATAATATTCGAAGGCATAAACGACATCGGCGGCAGTAAAGGCACAAGCGAGGCCGTGGCTGAAAAGCTGATAGAGGCATACGTCAGCATGGCCGAAAGCGCAAGGCGGCAGGGCATGAAAGTGTACGGGGCCACCATCACGCCGATAAAGAACAGCTTTTACTACTCCCACTTCCATGAAGCGGCGCGGCTGACAGTGAACGACTGGATACGCAATGCCGGATGCTTCGACGGCGTGATCGACTTCGACAAGGCCGTGCGCGACCCGGCCGACCCCTCGGCCTTGCGCAAGGAATGGCAGCAAGACTGGCTCCACCCCAATGCCGAAGGCTACAAAGTGATGGGCGAATACGCCGCCGAAGTAATATTAAAAGATGAAACAAGAAGAAAGTAAACTATAAGAATCTCAATGGAAACACAACTCTCAAACCACGAAGCCAAAGGCTTTTACAAGCTGTCGTGGGTGCAGCGGATAGGCTTCGGGTCGGGCGACCTGGCCCAGAACCTCATCTACCAGACCATATCCATGTACCTGCTGCTGTTTTACACCAACGTGTTCGGGCTCAACCCCACGTCGGCGGCGTTCATGTTCCTGCTCGTGCGCATCGTCGACGTCGTATGGGACCCCATCGTAGGGACGTTCGTCGACAAGCACAGCCCCAAGCATGGCAAGTACAGGTCTTACCTCGTATTCGCTGGAATACCGCTCAGCGGTTTCGCCGTGCTATGCTTCTGGAACGGATTTTCAGGCTCGCTGGCCTACGCCTACTTCACATACGTGGGCATGTCGATGCTCTACACGCTCATCAACGTGCCCTACGGCGCGCTCAACGCCTCGCTCACGCGCGACACCGACGAGATAACCGTGCTCACGTCGGTGCGCATGTTCATGGCCAACGCGGGAGGACTGGCCGTGGCTTACGGCATCCCGATGATCGTCGCCGGCCTCTCGCCCGACGGCAAGATGAACTCAACCGAGTCGGCCGGGGCGTGGTTCACCACGATGTGCATCTACGCGGCAACCGGCCTCGTGCTGCTGGTTTTCTGCTTCTCGCAGACCAAAGAGCGCGTCGTCATGGACAAATCGGAGACGGCCAACGTCAAAGTCAGCGACCTCTGGGTCGAGTTCAAGCGCAACAGGCCGCTGCGCATACTCGCCTTCTTCTTCATAACGGCGTTCGCGATGATGTCGGTGGGCAACGCCGCCGGCTCTTATTACATGATTTACAACATCCACGCCGACGCGGGCCAGGTGGCCAACTTCATGGCGCTCGGCTCGATCCCGGCGTTCATCTTCATGCCCATGGTGCCTGCGATAAAGCGCAAGGTGGGCAAGCGCGGCATGTTCAACATATTCCTGGCCGTGGCCATAGCCGGCATGGCCATGCTTTACGTAATATCCGTAGTGCCTGCGCTCAGGTCGCAGATGTGGCTCGTCTACACGGCGCAGTTCGTCAAGTCGACTGGCGTAATCGTGGCCACGGGGTACATGTGGGCGCTCGTCCCCGAGGTTATTTCCTACGGCGAATACAAGCACGGCAAACGAATCTCAGGCATAGTGAACGCCCTTACGGGCATATTCTACAAGGCCGGAATGGCCCTCGGCGGAGTAGTGCCCGGACTGGTGCTGTCGTTCGTAGGCTTCGACCAGACCGACACAGTGTCGCAGTCGCCGTTGGCCGAACAGGGCATACTCTGGCTCGTGGCCGTGATTCCCGCCATGCTGCTCGCCTTCGCCATGTTCATAATCTCGAAATACGAACTCACTGACGAAGTAATCGACAAGATTAACACGGAAATAGAGAAACGCTCGAAAAACTGACAACAAACATTTCTACCTTATGAATAAGAACACAATCGTTTCAATATTCGGCGCGCTGATGGCTTTCACGCCTTCGGCCGCGGAAGGGCACGGTACGCTGAAGGACGTGCTTGGCAAGTATTTCACAATAGGAGCGGCCGTCACCGACGACATTGTATGGGGCAGAAGCCCCGAAGAAGCCAGGATAGTGACCGAGAACTTCAACTCGATAGTGGCCGAAAACAGCATGAAAGGCGAAAACATCCATCCCTACGAAGACACGTTCTACTGGGTCGACGCCGACCGCACGGTAAAATTTGCGGAGGACCACAAGCTCGAAATGATAGGCCACTGCCTCGTATGGCATTCGCAACCGCCGAAATGGATGTTCACATACGAGAACGGCGACACCGTGCCGCGCCACGTCCTGATAGACCGCATGTACCACCACATCACGACAATCGTAAAACGCTACAAGGGCAGGATTAAGGGTTGGGATGTCGTAAACGAGACTGTGAACGACGACGGAACGATGCGTGAAACACCTTATTACAAAATCATCGGCCCCGACTACATTGAACTTGCGTTCAGGTTCGCCCACGAAGCCGACCCGGACGCAGAGCTTTACATCAACGACTACTCGACGGCCAAGCCGCAAAAACGAGCCACAATATGTAAAATTGTAAGGCAATTGAAAGCGAACGGGTGCAGGGTGGACGGTATCGGCATGCAATCGCACAACGGAACAGACTATCCCGACCTCAAAGAATACGAGGCTTCCATCGACTCGTTCGCAGCATGCGGAGTAAAAGTGATGATGACCGAGCTTGACCTTAACATGCTGCCAACGCCCAAGGACTTCAGCGGAGCGGAGATAAGCCAGAACTTCAAGTATGAGGAGAAGTACAATCCGTACAAGAACGGACTCGACAAGAAGGGCGAAAAACTGTTCGAACAACGCTACCTCGACTTCTTCAAGATATATTACAGGCACCGCCACCAAATATCGCGCGTGACGTTTTGGGGCGTGACGGACACTAACTCATGGCTCAACGACTTCCCCGTGGAAGGGCGGACAAACTACTCCCTGCCGTTCGATAGGAACAACAAGGCCAAGCCCATGGTAAAGAAAATCATCGAATTGTTTAAGGAACAACAATAACAACATTACAAAAATGGACAAAGCAAGGTATCTTTTCCCCAGTGATTACATGGCGGATCCGTCCGCAAACGTATTTAACGGCAAACTGTACATTTACCCGTCGCACGACTGGGACTCGGGGGCGGCGTTCGACGACGACGGCGGACACTTCCAGATGAAAGACTACCACGTACTCTCCTTTGAAGACGTGGAAAACGGAGAGGCCACCGACCACGGCGTGATACTCGCCGTGGAAGACATTCCCTGGGCGGGCCGCCAGCTATGGGACAACGACGTCGTAGAGAAAGACGGCAAGTATTATCTCATTTTTTCCTTAAAAGACAAGAACGACGTGTTCCATCTCGGAGTAGCCGTAGCCGACCGTCCTGAAGGCCCTTTCACGCCGCAACCCGACCCGATACGCGGCTCTTACTCAATCGACCCTTGCGTGTTCAAGGACGACGACGGCTCAATCTACACATATTTCGGCGGCATCTGGGGCGGACAACTCCAGCGTTACAAGGACAACAAAGCGCTCGGCAAAGAGCACCTTCCCGAAGGCGACGAGCCTGCGCTGCCGTCGAGAGTCGCAAAAATGACGGACGACATGCTGCAATTCGCCGAAGAGCCGCGCCCCGTCATCATCGTCGACGACAACGGCGAACCACTGAAAGCCAACGATCCGCACCACTTCTTCGAGGCTTCATGGATGCACAAGATGAACGGAAAGTACTATTTCTCGTATTCAACCGGCGACACCCACTTCATCTGCTACGCCGTAGGCGACAATCCTTACGGCTCGTTCACCTACAAAGGGGTGATACTTGAGCCCGTGGTAGGATGGACGACCCACCACTCCATCGTTGAGTTCAAAGGCAAATGGTACTTGTTCCACCACGACTGCGTGCCGTCAAACGACGTAACATGGCTGAGGAGCCTTAAGGTGAAAGAACTTGAAACCGACGCCGACGGCAACATAAAGACAATGAAAAGCGAATGAACCGTGGCGGCAACCGCAACCTGACAAAACAACGGACGGCTTTGGATGAACACGTCATCCGAAGCCGTCCACGATTAATATTATGAAACTATTGACTATGCTTCTCCTCCCTGCACTTGCCTTATCGTAAACTTGATTCTCTCCTTAAGCTCGTCTTTCTCCTTCACGCTCAACTTGGGAATCTTTATTTTTTTGTTCTTAATAAGCCTTCTTACAGTTTTCTTTATATTATGCTTGCCTGCCATATACGTCATTTTTATATTATGACGGCGAACAGGCGTTTATGTACTCTTTAACATGTACTTGTTCTTGCGGCCATGAAGCGTAATTTCAACAAGCTGCGGTGCATAAGGTTCCTGACCGACTGGTAATTGATTCCCATTATGCGGCATATATCGTCATAC
The DNA here is from genome assembly GCA_944320675.1 of uncultured Prevotella sp. Lineage (GTDB taxonomy): Bacteria > Bacteroidota > Bacteroidia > Bacteroidales > Bacteroidaceae > Prevotella. The sequence continues at coordinate 11,927 of CALUIJ010000128.1, read as the reverse complement.
TTGCGTTGCTCGACATAATAAAGACGTATGATTTGCTGTTGGCGCGGCGACAGGCTGCCCACAAATTCCTTAAGGCGGCAAGACTTCTTCGTCTCTTCCTCGATGCGCTCCATGTCATACGCCTCGCTGTCGTCCGAAATTGACTTCATGTGGTTTTCGTTTATCTCGTTATCGGAGATGTGCGTGTTGCGCCTGAACTCGTCATTGATTCTGTTCCGCAAGGAAACATAAAGGTATGACTCAATGTTTGACACTGACCCGAGCTCGTCTTTCTTTGTATATAATTTTACAAAGACATCCTGGATGCAGTCCTTTATCATCTCGCGGTCGGTGGTGAATTTGGTTCCGAACGTGAAAAGATCGTCGATTGTCTTGTCGTAAAGGTCGGTAAAGTTAATCATAGGTTTTCGTTCTTTGCTTGCAAAATTAGTCCAGAACGCCCTAAGGTAATGGGAAAAATTGATTAAAAAACACGAAAAACAGGTATTGACGTGTAAAATCAATACCTGTTATCAGTTAATTCAAGAATTATGTTACAATCTTTCCAACCAGTAAACAGTGTCCTTACCGTTGCCGCTGATTGTGTACGCGCCGTCGATCCTTTCGCTTTTCTTAACCGTTTTCACTTCCCCGTCCTTGATTCCGACCGTGCGGAGCGCGTACTTGCCCGCCGCCGGGCTGACGGAAATGTCGCCTCCGCCATGCGAATATATAAGATAGCCGGTAGCGGCGTCGCCTATAACCTGGACGTCGGAACCGCCCTCGCCGCTTACATACTTCATCTTAACAACGTCGGCAAGCAGCTTACCGTCCTTCACCGGCACGTTGGGACACGAGCCCCCGGCCATGAGCACGGCCCAACCGTACTGCGGATATTGTTGGGCAAAGAAGGTTACGGCCTTGTCGGGATATTTAACGGCATACTCTTTTACGGCCTTGTAAGCCTCGGCGAAGCCGGTCTTGCCGACTTTCATCTTGCGCATGAACTGGCGCGGAGCCATGTTGCGGCCGGCCGGAGGAGCCCAGAGGCTGTCTTGGTTGTAATGCCAATACCTTATATCAATGATGTCAACGACTTTTGAAAGCTCGGGATCGGCGAGTATGGCGTCCTGCGCGTCCTTCGTGCAGCTCAGCGCAATCATGGGACGGCGGCCCGTCTCACGCTCCCATTCGGCTATAGTCTCAAGCCAGAAGCGCGTGAAGTGCAGCGGCCCGGTGTATTCCTCGCTTATCAGCTGGACAACGTTGCCGTTGTCTTTCAGCTGGTCAAGGCACATGCGGATATATTGCCTGTGCAGCGGGCGCAGTACCGGATTGTCGACGTCGTAGAACTGTTCGGCCATGAAAATGCGCTTGTCGCCGGTGAAAGGCACAGGCTCGGGGAAGTTGGTGCCGTTTACGTTGTTCACAGGGCGCCAAGGGCAGTCAACCCAGTGGGCGCCGGCCTCGAGGATATTGTGCTGGAAATAATTCTCGTGGAACAGCATGATGCCACGTCCGGCGGCCTTTCCGGCGAACTCGTTCAGGCGCGCCCAGTACCATTTATTAGGTTTGCCGAGGTCGTAACGGCTTAGTCCGTCCCAAGCGGTGCCCTGTCCCGAGCGCGAAAAAGGCTGCTCGTAGAACGGTGCCCACACGTCGCCGTCGGCACGGCGTACGCGCTCATGGTCTGTACGGCGCAGGTCGTACCAAAGTCCGTAGTTATGGTCGAGGAAACAATAACCGTTCTTGTCGAGGAAGTTGACTACCGAGTCAATGCGGTCGGTCCAACCGGTGCCTTCGCGTCCGGGCACGAAGCGCGTGACGGCCGGTTTGGCGCTCTTGGCTACGAAATTGTCCTTCACGCGGCCCGACCACCACGGTATCTGGTAGCGGTTGCCCGTAACGAGCCGTCCGTCGACCGTAATATGGCCGTTGATTACCGCGAACGACTTGCCAGCCGTTTTGCCGTCGGCCTGTTCGCCGTAGTTTCCTTTCACATTATTAATATTCTTAACACCGTCGGGAGACGTGCTCGCGGTGTAGGGAACAGAGTCGATCCACATTTCAAGCGTAAGCCTCGGCACCGTCAATGACTGCCGCGCCATCTCCTGCGCCTGGGCTATCTCGGGGCTGCTCGACGCATTCGTGCTTCTCGGGAGAATATATCCGTCGACGGCGTTGCCCTCGCCCATCCGCTTCTCCAACTGCGCGTAGAACAGGCTTCGCGGCTGTACGTGGTCGTTGCTGCTCGTCCATTCGCCGTTGCCGGTCAGCGTCCCCCAGCATCCGTGGGCGCTGCTGCGGTTGTCGGCGTCGGGCGAATAGCACCAAAGCGTTGAGCCAGTGCACTGCCACATCATGCTGTTGGCCGTGTTCCAGCCCGTTCCGAACTGGAACTGTTCAAGGTTCTTGAAACAGATGTCGTGGCCGTCGATGTTGACGATATCAAACAACAGTCCTGCCGCCCACGACCCTATGCTGCCGCTGAAGCCGAGACTCTCCTCGCCCTCGCACTGCACGAAGGCGTTAGGCCCTGCGGCGCAGAAGCCCGCAGCGAAGTCGTGTATGCCGTGGCGCGACACGCAACGCTGCACCAAAGTCTGCTGTCCGCGCGTGATGAACACACCGCGGCGCCAGCCGCCGACCTCCGACACAGGCTCGGAAGCTATGCAGTCCTCGACGGTTATGCGGCTTGTGTGCTTCTGAAGATTCACCGCACTGCCTGCGAATGACCTGAAATCCACTCGGCGCACCCAGCAATCGCGCGCATTTTCCATCCAAACGGCATCCCAGCAGTGGTCTTCGTCCTTCGGGTTCCATGCGTTATGTTCCGACGCGAGCGTAAGGTTCTCAACGCCGCACTCGGTCAGCTCGGCTGCGTTATACCCCGTAACGACATAACCTCCGCCGTACTTTGCGTCGAGCGTGGTCGTTATCGGCGCGTCGATGGTTATGCTGTTACCGCTGACGGCGGTCACCGTGCGCTCCCAGGTAATGTCGATGTCGGAAGGCTTCCAGCCCGTATAGTCAAGCCCGCCGCCGAAGTCGTAACAACCGAGCGACTCTATCCACTCCCTTGTCGACGGCCTTACGACCCTTATGCGGTCGCCTTGGCGCAGGCCTCCGGCCGACTCGAGCGCCAGCGTGACGGCTCCGGCCATGGTCTTGCCACCGGCCACGGCTATCGTGTCGCCGCCCGTCATGCTTACGCCGCCCTCGACATAAAGAAGCGCTCCGCGGTCAACGCCGCGCTTTACGATTGTCGTCTTGCCGCGGCCCGAGCCTCTGAGCACCACTCCCGACTTGCTTATGCGCAGCGGCGAGTCGATATAAAACACGCCCCCGCCAAGCAACACGGCGCCGCGGTGGCCGTCCTTGCCGGGCTTAAGCGACGACACATAGTTGATGGCCCGCTGCAAAACGGCGTAGTTGTCGCCGTCGGCGCATTCTACGTAAACGGCGTTAGGCACATCGGGAATAGGCCGCTCCGACGCATGGTAACCGCACGCAGAGTAGTCCATCGGGATGTACACTTCTTTTTTCGCCTTGCCTGCAAGCGCGTCGGCGGCAAACATGCCAAGCGCAACGAGCGCCAACAAGCAACGGCCTGTAAAAGATTTGTTCATGATGATTATGTTTATCTGACAGTAATACCGTGTTTTTAAGATAACGACGTTTCATCCCTTTAATTGTACTTGTGCCATTATTTCCTTTTTGGGAAGCGCCGCCGATGTTTAACAACATTTCACATTGCGGCGCGTCCAGCATGTTACGCTGCGGCCCGACGGCGCATGAAAACGCCACGAAGTCCGCAGCGCACAGGCAGGCGGCCGACAAACGGCAACATTGACAAAAAGGCAGACGACGCCAACATTTTGCTTTCTTTCCGACAAGCAATGACGTTCCAGGAAGGCCGTCAACGAAAAACAAATAGCCTTCGGACCGGAAAACGGCAAAAAATGCGTGCAAATATAAACAATTAAAAATCAACCACTTAAAACAAAAAGGAACCGTAATGTGCAATAAAAGCAGCCACAGAACGCCGCAAAAGGCCACGTTTCGGGCCTGAAAAAGCCGCCGTAAGACACCCGTCAGGTAGCTTTTCATGGCGTAAAAGGCCACATATTGAGTTGCGGAACACGGTCTTTCACACCACGTTCCACCGTATTTTACGCCCACGGCGACCGAAAACCACAAAAAAGGAAGGCGTTACGTAGCACGCCGGAGCCTATTTCAGGAAATCAGACGGACATTTACGCACTGACATTTTGCTACGGTTCAAGCGTAACGCCTGCCATAATGAAAAACATAAAATCATGCTAAAAACACGCGCAAAAAACTATTTTCCATAAACCAAAAGCCGTAAAATAAAGTATTTTTATTATCTTTGTGCCCAATACGAGACCGGTTTGCCGCAGCACGGAGACGCACAAGCACGCACTCTACGGCAGGCACCGGCACCGCCGAGGCAGAAAGACCTGTTAAACATAAACTTACCAGATGAAGACACTGTTACACCTAATACTAATGATACTGGCATGGCCCGCAGCCGCGTCCGCACGCCCAGACATGATAGTGGAACACTACACGAAGGACGACGGACTGCCGAGCAACACCGTATACAGCGCCCTTAAGGACAACGACGGCTTCATGTGGTTCGGCACATGGCACGGCCTTTGCTCGTTCGACGGCGCACAATTCACTCCGTACACTACAAGGCCGAGCCACATGTCGGACGTTCCGCCGCAGAAGGTAAGGAACATGGTTGAGGACAAGGACGGCCACCTCTGGATACGCAACACCGACAACCACCTGTACATGTTCGACAAGGTGACCGAAGCCTACAACGACACGTACAACGAGCTGAAACGCCTGTCGCGCAACGTGCAGGTGATAAAAATCCAGAAAATGGACAATGGGCACGTGCTCGTGCTGACGCGCAACAAGGACCTATTCGAGGTTTGGGCAGGCGACGGCAAGATTTCAGTGGCGAAGATTTACGACTCGCGGCGCGACATCGACACCGCCACCATGCGCCTGCGCCGCAACATACTCGGCGAAACGCAGAAATACGTCTACTGGATAAGCACCAGCCTCAACATCGACATCGTAACAAAGAAAAACCCGAAACCGCTGCTGCCTAAGCTCGAACGAGGCGACGGCGCGACATGCTTCAACCGCGACGGCCGGTACATCTGCGCCGGTACGCGCAACGGGCTAGTATATGTGACCGACATAGCCGGCGGGCGCACGCGCCGCTACCGGTCGGGCGGCAAGCCGGCGTCCGTGTCGAGCGTCAACCTTGTCAACGGCAGACTCTTCTTCACTACGGCCGCAGGCCTTTACGCCATATCAGGCGGTTCGAGCCCCAGGCTCGTGTCAGGCATGGCATCGACGGTCTACAAGTCGTTCGTCGACAAGTACGACAAGCTTTGGCTCTGCTCCGCCGACGGCCAAATGACGTGCCACGACCCGGCCACTTCGGCCCGGCTTACGTTCACCCTGCCCGGCGACAGCCTCTTCGCCGAGATGAAATTCGTCGACACAGGCCCCAACGGCCTGTTCATCCTGCAGCGCAACGGCGAGGTGTGGCGCTTCGACCACGCTACAAAACTGATGCAGAACGTCAACAAGCTGAAAGAATTCAAGGACAACGTTTTCGACACCCACTTCTTCGACATCGACATCGACGCCAACGGTATAATGTGGCTCTCGTCGACTACGAGCGGAGTATTCAAGGTGTGCTTTCCCAAGTACAGCTTCAGGTTCATGTTCCCCGACCTGTTCGGCCAGGACGGCCGCTACAGCGAGACCACCGGCGTACGCGCCGCCTGCCAGACGCGCGGCGGCGACCTGTGGCTGGGCACGCGCGGCGGCATACTGTACTGCGTCGACGCAAAGACGATGGCGGTGAAACGGAAGTTCGACCCCGGCGACATAGGGGTGGTCTACCACATAATGGAAGACAAGGACGGCAACCTTTGGTTCTCGACGAAAGGCTCGGGCCTCGTCAAGGCCGCGCCCGACGAGCTTGCGCCGCAAGGCTTCCGCCTAACGAGGTACGCCAACCGCCGCGGCGACCGCAGCTCGATTAGCAGCAACCGGGTGTATTACACATACCAGGACAGCCGCGGCCGCATCTGGGCGTGTACGTTCTACGGCGGACTCAACCTCTTGGAGGAAAAGGGCGGCAAAACGGTTTTCAGGCACAAGCAAAACGGAATGAAGAACTATCCCGGCTATGAGCTTTACACCGACGTAAGGATAATAACCGAAGACAACGACGGCCGACTGTGGGCGGGCACGACCGACGGACTGATGTCGTTCGACGGGGAATTCGACGACGCCGCGGACATAAAATTCGAGACCTACCGCGACAGCAACAGCTCAGGCGTCATGAGCAACGACATATCCACCATGTACAAGGACGCCAAGGGGCGCATCTGGATGGGAATATTCGGCAACGGACTGAAACGCATCAAATACTACGACAAGAAAAAACGCCGGCCCATATTAGAGTCGTTCGCGGTGAACGAGAAAGGCGGCAACGTAATAACGTCGATAGTCGAGGACAAGAGCCACTGCCTGTGGATAGGCACGGAGAACGGACTGGCCAGCCTGAAGCAGAACACGTCGTACGTAAAGAACTACGACCGCTTCGCCGGATTCCCCGACGTCACGGTTGAAGACAACACGTCGGTCTGCCTGAACGACGGCCGCATACTCATCGGTTGCCGCCAAGGCCTGCTCTCGTTCGACCCCGCCGCCGTAAGGAACGAGAACGAGGTAAGGTACAAAACGTTCATCGTAGACTTCAAGGTGGCCAACCGCGACCTCGAGGAATTCGAGCCGCCGATATACCAAGGTTCGGTGAAATTCGCCAAGAAGATAGTGCTGAGGCACAACCAGTCAACGTTCACTATAAGGTTCGCCTCGCCCTACTACGCCGACAACAGCCTTGTGCCTTACGCCTACATACTCGACGGATACGAAAGCGAATGGCACGACAACGGCAGCAACCGCTGGGCCTCTTACGCCAACGTGCCCCCGGGCCATTATACGTTCAAGGTGAAAGTCAACGACGGCATATCACCCGAATGCGTACTCGAGGTCGTGGTGCTGCCGCCGTGGTGGGCCACGTGGTGGGCTTACCTCATTTACGCCTTACTGGCCACCCTCGCACTGTACGGAGTAATGCGCACCGTGACTTACGTCATAAGGATGCGCAACGAGGTTTACATCAACGACCGCCTGGCCGAACTGAAAATACGGTTCTTCACCAACATCAGCCACGAGCTGCGCACGCCGCTGTCGCTGATAAAAGGGCCGGTGGAAGAGCTGAAAGCTACCGAGAAGCTAAGCCCGGCGGGCAAGGAATACCTCGACCTGATAGAACGCAACTCGACGAAAATGCTAAGGCTTGTCAACCAGATACTCGACTTCCGCAAGATTCAGAACGGGAAGATGCGGCTCCACGTATCGCTCGTAGACATCACGGGCGTAATCGAAATGCTGATGAACGAGTTCAAGGTGATGGCCAACGAGCGCGACATAGCCTTCGTGTTCGACAAACCGGGCGACCGCGTCATGGCATGGTGCGACGCCGAGAAAATAGGCGTAGTGCTCAACAACCTGATAAGCAACGCCTTCAAATACACCGACGACGGCGGGAAGATATGCGTAGCGCTCGACTACGACCACAACCGCAAGACTTGCACGATAAAGGTTGAAGACGACGGGGCAGGCATACCGCAATCGCAACTCGAACTCATTTTCGAACGGTTCTCGCAAGCCGACAACAAGACCTCGGGCGAAAACGTCTACGCCGGCACGGGCATAGGCCTGTCGCTGTCAAGGGAATACGTCAGCATGCACCACGGACGGATATGGGCGGAGAACATACCAAAGGGCAAGGGCGTGGTGTTCACCATAGAGCTTCCTACCGGCAAAGACCACTTCAACGACAAGGACATAGAGGTTTACTTCGACGACGGTACGGCCGGCAGCAAGGCCATGGCCGAAGAGCACACCGCCAACATCGGCGGCATGAAGGCCGACGGCAACGTTGACGAGAACGTGCCTACGATAATGCTCATTGAAGACAACGTGGACATGTGCCGCATGCTGCAACTGCAACTGGGGGCTCACTACAACGTAATGGCGGCACACGACGGCAACGAGGGCCTGAAGAAGATTTACCAATACCACCCTGACATCATTATCACCGACCTGATGATGCCGGGCGTAAGCGGGCTCGACCTGCTGCGCAGCGTGCGCCAGGATTTCAACATCAGCCACATCCCGGTAATAATGCTGACCGCAAAAAACACGGAAGAGGACAAGATGATGTCGGTGAAGGCCGGGGCAAACGCTTTCATAACCAAGCCGTTCAGCAGCAGCTACCTTATCGCGAGGGTCGGCCAGCTGCTCGAGGAACAGCGCATATTCCAACGCAAGATGGTCGTGCAGACGGCCGTAGAGGCCGGCAATGAAAACACCGGCGACGAATACGAACAGCATCTTGTGAAGAAAGACATCGAGTTCATGCACAAGATTCATGAGATAATCGAGAACAACCTGAACTCGAACGACTTCAACATCGACACCATAGCCGAGACTATTGGACTAAGCCGCTCGGCCTTCTTCAAGAAGCTGAAAAGCCTTACCGGCTTCGCCCCGGTCGACCTTGTACGCGAAATAAGGCTTACGAAAGCCGCGCGCCTGGTTGAGACGACCGACAACAGCATAACCGAAATAGCCTACTCCGTAGGATTCAGGGACGTAGGCTACTTCGGCAAATGCTTCAGGAAGAAATACGGAAAAACGCCAAAGGAATACCGAAACGACATCAGGAACAAGGGCTGACGGGGAGAGCCGCCACGGACTTTACGAAAAACCAATCCGTGGCGGCTCATGCCGCAACCTGTACGAAACGGCATTTCAGACAATAAAAACACCTACACTTCAAAACTATCGGAATTATTATAGTACAAAACACGACGACGCACGTCTATAAGGTAATATGAAACGTTTATTTATTACCTTATTAATATTGACGGCCGGGATGATAATCCCCGAGTCAGTAATTGCGCAACAGCGCTACCAAATCGGAGTGTGTGACTGGATGGTGCTCAAACGCCAGAAGTTGGGCGAGTTCAAACTCGCCAAGGAACTTGGCTGCGACGGCATCGAGATGGACATGGGCGGGCTCGGCACACGCCGCTCTTTCGACAATAAGATGCGCGACCCCGAGTCGGTGCGCGTGTTCACGCACATGGCCGACAGTTTCGGGATTAAGATAGGAGCGGTTGCGATGTCAGGCTTCTACGGCCAAAGCTTCGCCAAGAAAGAGAGCTGGCGCTGGCTCATCCAAGACTGCCTCAACACCATGGAAAAGATGGGCGCGCGCGTTGCATTCCTGCCTCTCGGCGGATGCGGGAACAACTGGGCCGACTCGATACCATTGCGCCAAGAGATTGTTTGGCGCCTACATGAAGTGGGCGAGATGGCAAAAGCCCGCGGCATGGTCGTGGGAATAGACACCCCGCTCGACGCGGAAGGCAACATAAAGCTGCTCAACGAGATAGGCTCCGACGGCATAAAGATTTTCTACAAGTTCCAGACTGCCGTCGAAAACAAGCGCGACATACCTAAAGAAATAAAGACTCTCGGCAAAGACCGTATATGCGCCATACACGCAAGCAACACCGACGGGGTATGGCTGCGCAACGACAAAGCCATAAACATGAAAAAAATCAAGAAGGCCCTCGATGGGATTGACTGGTCGGGATGGCTCTTCGTAGAACGCAGCAGGGATGTAAACCAGGTGCGCAACGTGAAACTTAATTACGGCGAAAATGTTAAATATCTAAAAGAAATACTGCAATGAGAACTATTTTAACTATTTTTGTAACGCTAATAACATTAAGCGCTACTAACGCACAGACATTCAACCTCAATTCAGACGGCCGCGACAAAGACTACGTGAACACTATCCTCGGCAGGTCGAAGAAGGTGACCGACGCCCTGAACATCACCGGAACCGAAAAAGGAACGCAAGTGCTCAACATCGTGGCAAACAGATATTTCGAGCTTAACGACATATACGAGGAGCGCGACAGCCTGAAAGAAGCCGCGTCGAAGCTCACGGGCGACGCAAAGAAACAGGCCCAGGCATTCGCCGAAAGCCAAAAGGACAGCAAGCTGTACCGCTCGCATTTCGCCTTCGACGCAAACCTCTCGCTGTTCCTGAACGAAGCCGAGATAGAAACGGTAAAGGACGTTATTACGTACAACGTCGTTAAAGTGACATACGACGCGCAGTGCGACATGATCCCTACACTTAAGGAAGAGGAGAAAGCGCAAATACTGGCATGGTTGAAAGAGGCGCGCGAATTTGCCATAGACGCTGAAAGCTCAAGGAAAAAGCACGAGGCCTTCGGCAAGTACAAAGGCCGCATCAACAACTATCTCAGCAAGCGCGGATACGATCTCACGAAAGAACGCGAGGAGTGGGCAAAGCGTGTTAAGGCGCGCGGAGGCACCCTGTAACAGGCAAACAAGTTGCCGGCAGACGAGCAGACTAGGAAATCCGCCCATGTAAACAGATATTACTCAACCTATGAGGAATAAATCATGAGCAGACAAGTTCAATACGGATGAAAAGCAAACCGACAAGAACAAGCCAACGGCAAACACCCTTGTCCACCCGCCCGCCGGCAACTTGCCTGCTGAATCATTAATAAAATCGTGAATTATGATACATAAAAAAACTAAAGCACTACTAACCTTTTTCCTTTCCGCGTCAGCCCTAATACCGGCAACGGCGCAGCAAAACGGCATCACGGACACACGCAACAGCAAATTCGCGGTTGTGAACTCAACGCCCATCGATGCCGTAAAATGGACCGACGGCTTCTGGGGCGAACGCTTCGGAGTGTTCAGCGGCACGTCCATCCAAAGCATGTGGGAGACTTGGAAATCAGATAAAGGACATAGTTACAACAACTTCCTAATCGCGGCCGGCGAAAAACAAGGCAAGAGGCACGGGCCTCCGTTTCACGACGGCGACATGTACAAGTGGCTCGAAGCGGTAGCAGCGGTCTACGCCGTGAATAAAGATCCCGAGTTAGATAAAATCATGGATGACGTGATCCGCCTTATCGCAAAGGCACAACAGCCCGACGGGTACCTGCATACGCCCGTAGTTATCGCCCAGATGAACAAGAAAGCCGTGCAAGACGAGGAAAAGGAGAACGAGAACATCGGCACCGCCGTAGGCACGAGCAAGGACGGACGCTTCGGCAATCCGCTGAACTTCGAGGCTTACAACCTCGGCCACCTAATCACGGCAGGCATCATACACAAGCGCGCCACTGGGAAAACAACGCTTTACGACTGTGCCGTAAAAGCAGCCGACTGCCTTTACGACTTTTACATGCACCCTACGAAAGAGGCTTTGGAGCAAGGCGTCATCTGCCCGTCACACTACATGGCTATAACCGAAATATACCGCGAAACGAGCAATCCGAAGTATCTTGAGCTCTCGAAACAACTCATTAACATACGCGACAGCGTAAAGAACGGAACCGACGACAACCAAGACCGCATTCCGTTCCGCCAGCAATACAACGCCATGGGCCACTCGGTAAGGGCCAACTACCTTTACGCCGGAGTTGCCGACCTTTACGTAGAGGACGGCGAAGCCCAACTGAAAAAGAACCTGGATGCCATCTGGGACGACCTTGTACACCGCAAAATGTACATCAACGGAGCCTGCGGACCGCTCTTCGACGGCACTTCTCCCGACGGAACGGAGTACAAGCCGGCCCTCATACAGAAGGTACACCAAAGCTACGGACGGCCCTACCAGCTGCCCCACTCCACCGCCCACAACGAGACTTGCGCAAACATTGGCAACATGCTGCTGAACTGGCGATTGTTCC
>CALUIJ010000127.1 GCA_944320675.1 uncultured Prevotella sp. | reverse complement strand
ACCGTTTTTACGCCGCCAAGTTGGGCGTCGACGTTGAGAACCTGTTGATTTCGCAGCCCGACAACGGCGAGCAGGCCCTCGAAATAGCCGACCAGCTGATACGTTCGTCGGCAATCGACATCCTCGTCGTCGACTCCGTGGCCGCCCTAACGCCGAAAGCCGAAATTGAGGGCGACATGGGCGACAACAAGGTCGGACTGCAAGCCCGCCTTATGAGCCAGGCCCTGCGCAAGCTGACGTCGACCATCAGCAAGACCAACACCACATGCATCTTCATCAACCAGCTGCGCGAGAAGATAGGAGTGATGTTCGGCAATCCCGAAACCACCACCGGCGGCAACGCCCTGAAGTTCTATGCCAGCGTGCGTTTGGACATCCGCCGCGTGACGAGCATCAAGGACGGCGACCAGGTTATAGGCAACCAGGTGCGCGTGAAGGTGGTTAAGAACAAGGTGGCTCCGCCGTTCCGCAAGGCCGAGTTTGAGATAACGTTCGGCGAAGGCATATCAAAGGTGGGCGAACTCGTAGACCTCGGCGTAGAGTACGGCATCATCCAGAAGAGCGGTTCGTGGTTCTCTTACCAGGGAAGCAAGCTCGCCCAGGGCCGCGACGCTACGAAGACGCTCCTTAAGGACAATCCCGAGCTTTGCGACGAGATAGAGGCTCTGATAATGCAAGCTATCTCGGATAAGAACGAAAACTTGTAGAGTGAAGGGTAGGGAATTAGGAATTAAGAAGACATGAGTTTGGAATTTAAGCGGCAAACTTGTTTTCCTTTATTCTTAATTCCCAACTCTTAATTATAAGATTAATGTTTGTAGATGCCAGTTTGCTGAGAGGATGGTTCTCGCTTTTCAACATTGAATATTTTGACGGCGGACTGCCCGAGCCGGCCTTTGCGGTAGGCCGTTCGCGCACGCGCCTCGGTTCGTTGACGTGGCGTTACCGGCGCAGGCTGCTCGTGAAGAGTCCTTGTGATTATGTAATTCGCGTCAGCAATTATTACGACATGGACGAACTGCAGTTCAAGAGCGTCCTCCTGCATGAAATGATACACCTTTACATCGTGTCAAAGGGTTTGAAGGACACGTCGCCCCACGGCGTGCTTTTCCGTGAGAAGATGCAGTCGGTCAACGCCGACGGTTGGCGCGTGAGCGTGTCGGCAAGGATGGACGGCGTCGGCCGTGCCGGCGTGGCAGGTAAGAAACGCCGGCGCATAGTGCTCGCCGTGAGCATGGCCGACGGCAGGCGCATGCTTACGGTCGTCAGTCCGGGGTATGTAAAGGCGATAGACGGCGTTGTAAGGCGGTCGCCGGATGTAGAGTCAAGTTCGTGGTATGTTTCTTACGACGAATATTTTGCCGACTTCCCCGTCGTGCGCACTCCCAAAGGACGCATCGTTACCGCCGAGACATACGGCAGGCTTGTCTCTTCCATGAGAGCGATGGAGGTCAGGTAGCCGTTTACCACAAATCGGTTCATAAGAACGCTGATCACACATATACGCATGACCGGTGAAGGGAGGAATGCCGTATAAAGAAAGAATGCCCCCGCCTTGTCGCAAGGCGGAAGCATTTATTTAGTGTGTTGGTTGTGTATTTTAAAGTTTAAGAATCTTTTTTCGGCTTGTTCCTAAATCTATCGCTGTAACATTTGAAAAAATCGAAGTCTAGTATTTCTGAAATTTTGAACAGTTCGTCTGTGTCAATCGAATGCTTTCCGAAAATCTTGTAGATGTTTGTCCGGCTGCATCCCAACAGCGTCGCGAACGACACCACCGTCATCCGTCTTTCCCTAAGTTTGGCTTTTACCATGGATCCAATGTCCACGTTGGCCTTGCGTATTCTTGTCGTTTTCCGCCCTTTTCCGGCCCTGTTGGGCTTTTTCTTATTTTCCATAATGCAAGAATGATGCAAACGAGAAGATTGAAAAGCTTGTTCCCCGGCTCCCGAGTGCAGCTTTATCTTATGCAAAGATATGTTTATTTGCCGATAAATGCAAATGGCTTTATCGACGTAATGGAGTGTGGTGTCGGCAAGTGTGTTTATTCGGTTGGTTTTTGTGCTTGTTCGGTATAAAAATCTTAAGGCTTCCGGGTGTTAATGAATTAAGGGTTAAGAATTAAGAGCTAAGGAAACATGCTTCGTAGTAATGCAAGTGTGTTTGTTGATCCTTAGTCGTTGATTGTTGAAACCATGTTTTCTTAACCCTAATTCTTAGCCCTTAACTCTTAATTCTTCACTCTTTTAGAGTTCCGCCAGTTCGACAACCTTGTCGACGGCGGCCGATAGTCCGTCGGCGTTCTTGCCTCCGGCAGTGGCGAAGTGGGGTTGTCCGCCGCCGCCGCCCTGTATCAGCTTGGCCGCCTCGCGCACCATCTTGCCTGCGTTGAGGCCGTGGTCGGCCACGAGGTCGTCGCTTATCATTACGCTGAGTGTGGGTCTGTCTTCGTGTATGCTGCCGACGACGCAGAGCAGATGCGTAGGCACGGCGGCGCGTATCTTGAACACAAGATCCTTGGCGGCATCCTGCTTCATCGGTATTACGGCCGATATCACGCTGACGCCGTTCACCAAGCGGGCCTGCGCAACCAACTTGTCCTTGGTGCGCTCTACGGCTTCGGCCTGGTACTGCTCTATGAGTTTCTTCATCGAGTCGTGCTCCTCGATGTATTTTCCGATTACGCCTTGCAGGTCTTTGGCGTTGTTGAACAGTGCCTTGATTGCCTTCGTGACGTCTTCGAGCTGGTAGAGCAGCTGTTCGCATTCCCTTCCGGTCTTGGCCTCGATGCGGCGGATGCCGGCTGCAACGCTGCTTTCGGATATTATCTTAAGCATCCCGATGCGGCCGGTCGACCGTGCGTGGATGCCTCCGCAGAACTCAACGCTCGGGCCGAAGCGCACCACGCGCACCTTGTCGCCGTACTTCTCGCCGAAGAGGGCGATGGCTCCCATCTTCTTAGCTTCGTCCAAAGGCATGTCGCGGTGCTCGTCGAGCGGAATGTCCCGGCGTATCATGTCGTTGACCATCTGCTCCACTTTGCGTATCTCTTCGTCGGTTACTTTCTGGTAATGCGAGAAGTCGAAGCGCAGCGTGTCGGGCGATACGAACGAGCCTTTCTGCTCTACGTGGTCGCCGAGCACCTGCTTCAGGGCGTAGTCGAGCAGGTGGGTTGCCGTGTGGTTGGCGGCGCTGGCCTCGCGCTTGTCGGTGTCGACGCATGCCATGAAGTCGGCCTCGGGCTGCTTGGGCAGCTGTTTCACGATGTGTACCGACTGGTTGTTCTCGCGCTTGGTGTCGATTATGTCGATAGTCTCGTTCTCGCTTACGAGCACGCCGCAGTCGCCCACTTGTCCGCCCATTTCGCCGTAGAAGGGCGTGTTGTCGAGCACGAGCTCGTAGAAGGTGTTTTTCTTCTGCGTAACCTTGCGGTAGCGCAGTATGTGGCACTCGTATTCGGTGTAGTCGTAGCCCACGAAGCGCTGCTCGCCCTCGCGCAGTTCGGTCCAGTCGCTGTTCTCCACGGCGGCGGCGTTGCGTGCGCGCTGCTTCTGCTTCTGCATCTCTTCGTCAAACTGTTTCTCGTCAACGGTCAGTCCGTTTTCACGGCAGATAAGTTCGGTAAGGTCGAGCGGGAAGCCGTAAGTGTCGAACAGACGGAACGCCTTGGCGCCGTCAAGCTCGGTCTTGCCGTTCTTTTTAACTTCGTCCATCGCGTCGGCGAGCATGCTGATGCCGTTGGAGAGCGTGCGCAGGAAGGCGTCCTCTTCTTCCTTCATTACGCGCATGATAAGCTCGCGCTGCGCCGGCAGCTCGGGGTATGCGCCGCCCATCTCGCTTACGAGCACGGGCACGAGGCGGAACAGGAAGGCTTCCTTTTGTCCGAGGAAAGTGTAAGCGTAGCGCACGGCGCGGCGCAGTATGCGGCGGATGACGTATCCGGCCTTGGCGTTGCCGGGCAGCTGGCCGTCGGCTATCGAGAAGGCTACGGCGCGCAGATGGTCGGCCACGACGCGCATTGCCACGTCGGTCTTCTCGTCCTTGCCGTATTCCATGCCCGAGAGACGTGCAATCTCCTTGATAACGGGCTGGAATATGTCCGTGTCATAGTTAGAGTGCTTGCCTTGCAGGGCGCGCACCAACCGCTCGAAGCCCATGCCCGTGTCTATTACGTTCATCGACAGCTTCTCGAGCGAGCCGTCCGCCTTGCGGTTGTATTGCATGAACACGAGGTTCCATATCTCGATCACCTGCGGGTCGTCCTTGTTCACCAACTCGCGTCCCGGCACTTTAGCCTTCTCCTCGGGCGTGCGCGAGTCGAGGTGTATCTCCGAGCACGGGCCGCACGGACCCGTGTCGCCCATCTCCCAGAAGTTGTCGTGCTTGCTGCCGTTGATTATGTGGTCGGCCGGCACGTGCTTCGCCCAGTATGCGGCGGCCTCGTCGTCGCGCTCGAGGTTCTCCTCCTTCGAGCCTTCGAACACCGTTACGTAAAGGTCGTCGGGGTTAAGCCCGAGCACGTCTACGAGGTATTCCCAGGCGTAGTCTATCGCGCCCTCCTTGAAGTAGTCGCCGAAGCTCCAGTTGCCGAGCATCTCGAACATGGTGTGGTGGTAAGTGTCGTGGCCCACCTCTTCGAGGTCGTTGTGCTTACCGCTTACGCGAAGGCACTTCTGCGAGTCGGCGCGTCGGCGCGGTTCGGGGTCGCGCGTGCCGAGGATGATGTCCTTCCACTGGTTCATGCCGGCGTTGGTGAACATCAGCGTGGGGTCGTCTTTAATCACCATGGGTGCCGACGGCACGATCTGATGCCCTTTCGATTCGAAAAACCGTTTGAACGATTCACGGATTTCGTTTGCAGTCATTTCCTTTTTCATATCGTGATGTAAGTATTGTTGCTATGCGTATAAAACGGGGCATGCGCCGGGTTGCCGTAGCCGCCGTTGACCGTAAAAGTACTTTTAGGCGGCAAAATTATAAAAAATCATACAAAAAGCCAAATCCGCAGCGCGCCAAATACATTTTTGTAAAGAAAATGTTGTGCGGTTGTAGGGGTGTGTGGTTGTGTGGTTTTACGGTTGTGTGGTTATGCGGTTGTGTGGTTGTGTGGTTATGCGGTTGTGTGGTTATGGGGTTATACGGTTATGGGGTTATGGGGTTGTGGGGTTTTACGGTTATGCGGTTGTGTGGTTTTACGGTTGTGCGGTTATACGGTTATGGGGTTGTGAGGTTATGTGGTTTTACGGTTATGGGGTTGTGTGGAAAGTAAGAAGTCTGTGGCATTTTGTCATTCCGGGCTTAGACCCGGAATCCAGAAAAACATACTCTATTATTATTGATTATGTGGGCGATTGCAACTGGATTCCGGGTCTAAGCCCGGAATGACAAAATGCCACACTTCTTACTTTCCACACAACCTCATAACCACACAACCTCATAACCACACAACCTCATAACCACACAACCCCATAACCGTAAAACCCCATAACCTCATAACCGCATAACCTCATAACCCTATAACCCCATAACCTCACGACCCTACATAACGTTACAGAAACGGCCCGCTGAGCGGCAAAACGTTACTCGGTAAATGTCCGCCGGAATCGTTGAAATAGAAAAAAGGCGATGCCGATACGCCCTTTCCGTTTTTCGGAATAACCCCGATAGGGTATAATTTTCGGCTCTGTTTACGCCATAACGCTGCTTAGTGCGCCTTAATAGGCGGCTTTTCCTCCTCCAGAACGTAGCCTTTCGTCTTGTAAAAGGCATCCTTTCGCGGTGCGAAAGGCCGTCTTTCGTACGTTCTGTCTGTAAAAAGCTTCGTTTTGTTTGCACACTCTTACGTGCTTATTGCATAACAGTCATGTTGTCAGTGGTTTATATTTGCACGCTGAAATTTGCGGTATTTCCGCCCAAATGGTTTTTATTTTGAAATGATGCAGCCTGAGAGTGTCATGCAAAATCAAAATGTAATTCATTTTTTTATATTAGCGACAAAGTGTGATTCTACTAATTGCGTAGTTTCATCTCCAAGTTTTTATATGAAAATTATAATACTGTCTTATCTTGCCGGATGAGGATTTTTTATTAATTTTGCATTTGGTTAATGGAACGATTGCAATGAAAGACATCATCGAGCCTCTTCGACTAATATTGATGAACGCATCATTAAGACACATACTGCCCCTTTTTGCTGTACTTGCCGCAGTAATAATTTCCGCCGTTTCGTGCGGCCGGTCGCAGCATGAACGCAGCATAGCCGTGGCCGACAGCTTAGTCGAGGCCGACCAGCGCGCTGCCGTAACCTATATAGACAGCGTAGCTTCGCCGTCGCGCGGCGGCTTGCCGCGCAGCGTCCGCATGAAGCTGGCCCTGCTGCGCGCCAAGGCCGCGAACAAGCTTATGCTGCCGCTCAACCGCGACAGCCTGCTCATGCTGTCCGACTATTTCGCCGACCACGGCACGCCCAACGAGCGGATGCTCGCTAAATATATTCTCGGATGTTCGTATCTTGACGATAACGACGCTCCCCGTGCCGTTGAACAGTTCCGGCAGGCGGTAAGCCTTGCCGACACGTTGGACGGAGAAAAATGCGACTATAACACCTTAAGCCGTGTCTATGCGGTGATGGGCGACGTGCAACAACGTCAAATGCTGCCTGACGACGCATTGCTGTCAGGACGCCGTGCGATAAGATTCGCCCTTGCGTCGGGCGACAGCTTGTACGCAGTGTCAGTATACCGTAACATGGCAAACATATACCACCAAATAGGACAAAACGATTCCGTGATGCGTATATGCCATGAAACGGCCGAATGGTACAAACGCCACGGATATTACGAGGATGCCGCCGCTACGTATTTTGTGCCGGTGTTCGTTATGATGGAGCACGGGCGGTCGGACGAGGCAAAGCCTTACATGGATTTCCTCGAAAAACATTCGTCTGCGTTTGACGGCTCCGCAAAGTCGGTGAAGAAAGGGAACGAACTGTATTATTATATAAAAGGTTTGTATTATTTATATGAAAACAAGTTAGACTCGGCGGAATACTTATTCAGGAAAGAGCTGCGTTCAACATCAGACTATAACAACCGCCAGGCCGCCTCGCGCGGACTTTACCTACTTTACAAGCGCATGGGCGTGGCCGACTCGATAACCAAGTATGCCGAGATTTGGAACGTCGCTATTGATTCGGCATACGCAGACATGTCAACCCTGAACCTGCAGCAGATGAAGGCCATGTATGATTATTCAAACAGCGAACGCATGGCCGAACGGAAAGCGGCAGAGGCCGTGAAGTATAAATACACAGCCGCTATTCTCGTCATTGCCTTCGCCCTCGCTGTCTTCATAATATTATTTATCCAACAAAAACGGAAGAAGGAGCTTGAACGCGCAAAGCAAATCAACGCCACTAACGCCATGTATATGGCATTGCTCGGTAAAAAGGAAAAGGAACTCGAAGCTGCCTCGAACGATAAAATTAAAAACGAGAAACTGATAAACGAGAAAAAGGAAGAGATAAGGCAGTTGGAAGAGAAGCTGTCGGCACTGCGCGACGGCGACTTTAACACATTGCGCCGTGACAAGAGCTTGATTTTCGACGCACCGATAATCGAGCGCCTGCACGAGTTGGCAGGCTCAAGTTCCAAGGCATCGGTCGCCGACGTCGGCTGTTTGCGTAAACATGCCGACGACTTCATGCCCGATTTCATGCGTTCGTTAAATATTGCCGTGAACGGTCTCGGCAGCGTAGAGGTGGAAGTGTGCATCTTGATAAGACTGCAATTCATGACGTCTGAAATATCCTGCCTGCTCGGCATTTCGCCGCAACGGCTGACGAACATACGCAAGCGGCTTAACATGAAAATATTCGGTAAGGACGGCGGAGCGAAAGAGTTCGACCAGCGTCTGAGGCAATATTTCCCTGCCAGTTGAACGGTGGCTTTACATCCACCTCGAAGTGTGTGTATTGTAGGAAAAGTACGGACGCTCGTATCCGTTTTATCGTTTACGGGGCTTGTGTAAAATGTGTAAAATCCCTGTAATCCGCTTTTTATCAATATATTACGCCCGGTTTGTGTAAAATGTGTAAAACTTAAAAGCCTTAAATCGCTTTTTGCGTATTCGTTTCTTTCATATCTTTGTCGGCGTAGAACAAAATCTAAATTGATATGAAGAAAGGAATACTTACTTTACTTTTATGCGTGTCTTTTTTAGCTGAAGGCAACGCTGCTTGTTTAAGGGACGGATATTATGAAACCGGCATCGCAAATTATGTAACGATAGAATTGCGGTGTGAGTACATAAACCCGACAATCAAGGCAACGGAAATTAAACGTGCGCCGATGAAAGCCCCTACGATAGGCTTCGACGGACGGACATTGTACCTATACGGACAGTTCGGCGGACTTACGTTGGAGTTGGCTGACAACGGTGCGGCGGTTTATTCAACCGTAGTAGAACCAAACGCAAACGAGGTGGCTCTGCCCGACATGCCCGGCACGTATGAACTGCGGCTGTGCGACGGTAGGTTTGTGTATTCGTGCGAATTGGAAATAGGGTGTTTTTAGGGGCATGATTCTTGTTTTTCTTAATAAAGCAAGATTGCAATCGTGAAAATTAAGAAAGTAACGTTACTAAAAGCAGTTTGCGCTTTACGCTCGACTGCTTATAATAGAGTGTATGAATTGAAATAAGTTTATTTCTTGTTTCGTATTGTTAAACATCAAAGTTGTTGATAAGATGAAAAAGAACAGCAAATTTGAAATAGAGACCATAGTAGCTATGGATACTCTAAGTGATGACATGATGAGCCTGATAATCGGAGGTAAGGATGTTGTCCCCGCATGTCCGACATTAGGTAATTTATGTAATGGTAATGGGAATTGTGGCGACAAATGTGGTACAGATTGTGGTACATACAATGTCTTTTGTTGTCTCGGCGGCCCCTGTTTTGGTAATTGTGGCGACAAATGTGACAGTGATTGTTCAACATATGGAGTTGTTTCTGTTTAAAACAGTCCATTTCATGAACATAGGTTTCATTATTTGTAGCATTTACCATAACGATTAATGAGTGAATAAAGGTATTTTAAAGTATTCAATTAAGAGAGGTCAAATTCCAGTAAATAAATTTTTGTTGTTTATTTGTTTTTGACCTCTTTTTTGGATAAAAGAAAAATGATATAGTTATGTTGGGATTAAGAAAATCACGTTATTGTTTCCTTATAAATAAGGGTGACGATTATTTGGCATATACGACGGCGGCAAATAGTTTTTATAAGATCAATAGTTATGTAGCTGAACTTATAGAAAATTTTGGAAGCGAAAAGCTAAAAAATAATAGCGAGGAAATTGAAACATTACACAAACTTAAGCTCTTGACTACGGAAGAAGAGGATGACAGCGTTGTTGATTTATTGCGCATGAAATACATGATGCGTTCTTATGCACAGGATTTTGTTGGTATAACACTTTTACCTACTACTGCTTGTAACCTCAGATGTCCGTATTGTTTTGAGAAAAACAAACAGGCATACGTTATGTCAAATGAAATATGTGATAAGGTAATTGACTTTATTAAAAGTCATCATCGCGCAAAAGGGGTTTCAATTACATGGTATGGCGGAGAGCCACTGCTTGGTTCGAGAGTGATAAAATATATGTTGTCGAAAATAGACACATTGGGCGATGTAAAATTTATGTCGCACGGCATGATTACTAACGGAACTTTATTGTTTGGGAAGAATCTTGAAATCTTTAGGGAGCATCCGTTAAACTCAATACAGATAACGCTCGACGGGAATAAGGACACTCACGACACTAAGCGTATATATGCTAACGGACGAGGTAGTTATGACAGGATAATAGAAAACCTGAAAGCGTTTGTTGAGGCTTATCCTGATACGTATGTTTCAATACGGGTTAATATTGATAAGAACAATGCAGGAAAGTTTATGACGGTTTATGAAACTATCAAAGGACTTTTTCCAAAGAAGAAAAATATAAATGTTTATCCGGGCATACTAAAATGTTGTGGTAAGCAGAGTGAGGATTCACCTTTTATGATGAATAAAGATGTGGTTAAAATCAAAACAGAGTATAGAAAACGTGGGTGTTCGTTTGATTTTCCACGTATAGTTGCAAGTGGGTGTTGCGCAACGAGTCTTACGAGTTATGTAATAGGACCACGAGGCGAGATATACAAGTGTTGGGAAGATGTTGGAGAAGAAGCTTTAGTTGTTGGGAATATCAATGAAAAGACTTACACAAACATGCCGTTGTTGGCGAAATACATGTTGCATGGTTCACATATTCTTGAAGAAGAATGTCGTGAATGTCCGTTGTTGCCAGTCTGCTCTAACGACTGCGCAAAGAACAGGCTTAGCAACAAGTTCATGGATGCAGGCTATGACCTATGCAGTATTTATAAAAGCAAGGATTATGCCGAGCTTAACGACATGCTTTATGACTTTTATCAAGGATATGTAAAAGCCAAAGATGCTAACAAGTGTGATCATTGTTGTTAAAAATATTCTCGTTTAAGAAAATAAACGCTTTTATCCATACCCTAAAGTGCACCTTGTGTGTAATATAATTAAAGGTAATAACCATGTTAAAACATTAGCACCATGAGACAGTTTGTATTTTTATTGGGCGTGCTGGCGGCAGTGTTGATGCCGGCGGAGCTGTTCGGCCAGACGGAAACGGTGAAGATTACGGGCACGGTGAAGAATGCGAGGGGCGAGGCTCTGGCAGGGGTGAACATATTGGTAAAGTCGGCAGGCGAAACTTTCGGCGGAACGTCGGGGCGCAAGGGCGAATATACGGTGAGCTTCACGGCGGCGGACACGGTGACGGCGAGCTTCAGCCACGTAGGCTACCATACATATACGTTCAGCATGCAAGGCAACGGCGATGTAAGGCGCGACGTTGTGCTGACGGACAAGGGCGTAGTGCTCGACGAAGTGGAGGTTACGGCCAGCAACATGCACATGGGCGACGACCGCGTAACCTACATACCGACGCGGCGGCAGGTGAACGGAGCCAACACGGGCGTGATGCTGCTGTTCAACATGATGATACCGCAAATAATGGTAGACCCTATGGGCGGCAGCGTGAGCGCGGTGGACAAGACGCAGCTCGGCATATTCATAGACGAGCGTAAGGCCGATGCCGGCGAATTGGCAAGGCTGAGGCCGAAAGACATAGCAAAGGTGGAGTATTACGACACGCCGACGGGCGTGTTCGCACAGTCGGGCGTAGACCGCGCGGTTAACATAGTGACCAAGAAATACACGAGTGGCGGCTATGTTGACGCACGCACTACCACCCACGTAATATATCCGCAAGGCAACTACTCCGTGCAGGGCAGTTTCGACAAGGGCGACGTAAACATTCTGGCCATGGCCGGTTCTAATTTCGGCAGGACAGACTATACGGGCACGACCTCAAGGGAGGAATACATGCTCGCCCCCTCGTTTACGAAATCATCGTATGTCGACCACCGTGAGACTAAAAGCCTCTCTGACTACGGCCTGCTGCGTGCTACGGTAAGGGGAAAACGCTCTTACTTCCTTGCGCAGGCGATGTTGTCGTGGAACGAAAGTCCGGACAACACTGCGGTCAACAGCTTGAGCTACACCGGCAACGTTTACCCGTCGGCAAAGTCGGTGTCTGAGAGTTATTCCAACGGCCTTACCCCGGCGTTATCGTTGTTCCACCAGGTGCGTTTCAACGACAAGAACATATTCCTATGGCATGCGTCTTACAGCTACAGCCGCAACAAGTACCGCAGTCGTTACGAAGAAGGCGGCTTCGCGCCGATAATAAACAACGCACATGACAAGTACCACAAGGCGCAGGCCGGGCTGAACTATATGCACACATTCGGCAACGGCGGCCAGCTCGGCATGGAGGTTGGCAATTTCCTGAATAAGAGCCGTTCAGTATACCGGGGCACGTCTCCGAGCGAGCAGGACATGCTCACCAACGAGTTTCTTTTCATACCGTCGTACACCCATAGGTTCGGAAAGAAATTCTCGTTGTTCATGAGGTTCGGCGTCGACATTAGTACGTACAAGGTGAACGGCATGAAGAGCAGGACGAGGCTGTTCACACGCCCCGCCCTGAGCGGCGATTACAATATCGACGGCACGAGCAACTTGTCGTTTACGGCCTATATGGGTTCGTTCGTGCCGAGCCTGTCGATGATGAACGAGGCCGAGCTGCGCGTATCGGAGTACGAGGTGAAGCGCGGTAATCCCGACTTGAAGTCGGGCAAGCCCATAACCGCATCGCTTTCTTATTCTAAGTATTGGAACAAGTTCAGCCTGTCTGCATACGCAAAATACGACGGCGTAATCGACAACAACATAAGCTTCTATACGGTTGAAGACAACATGATGGTGCAAACTT
The DNA here is from genome assembly GCA_944320675.1 of uncultured Prevotella sp. GTDB lineage: Bacteria > Bacteroidota > Bacteroidia > Bacteroidales > Bacteroidaceae > Prevotella. Next base: position 1,270 of record CALUIJ010000127.1, on the reverse strand, counting down.
ACGCTTGCGACGGCAATTATAATAAATACACCTTGGGCGTGAGCGGAGTGCTCAGGCTACTGTCCAACTCGCTGCAGCTCAGGCTTATGCCCGAATTCTTCCACACTAACTTGACCGGGACGTACAAGGAGCGGCTCAACCAGTTGGGATTCTACGCGCAGCTGTATTACAGTACGGGCGCGTACAGCTTCTCGGGATATTACAACGCCCCACAGACAATCCTCAGCAGTACGCCGTGGTATTATAAGTCGAAGTGCAATTACGGCCTGTCGGCTTCGTGGAACCACCGCGGCCTGTTCATACAAGTTGGTTGCCAGAACATATTCAACGGCAAGAGGGGGCACGCCGAGAATTATTTCGATTACGGCGTGTACGACACTTTTGAAAAGACCGTCTCGCGCAATCTCGGCGCGAACGTGTACGTCAGCCTTTCGTACAGCTTCGACTTCGGGCGGCAGGTACAGCGGCAGGACGTCAACGTGGACACGAGCAGCAAGTCAGGTATATTGAAGTGAGGTTTTACGGTTGTGGGGTTGTAAGGTTATACGGTTATGAGGTTATCCCTACAACCCCATAACCTCACAACCCTATAACCTCACAACCCCATAACCTCACAACCCCATAACCTCACAACCCCATAACCTCACAACCCCATAACCGTAAAACCGTAAAAAACAGATATGCGCAAATTCAAGATTTACCACCAGCACGACGCCATGCAGTGCGGCCAGACATGCCTACGCATGATATGCACGTATTACGGCAAGGATTACAGTTCGGAATACTTGTCGAAACTCTGCTTTGCCACCAACGAGGGCGTGTCGATGCTCGGCATAAGTTATGCCGCCGAGAGGTTAGGGCTTAATGTAAAATGCGGCAGATTGGCAACCGACGACTTGGACAAGATCCATCTGCCGTGCATATTGCATTGGAACCAGAACCATTTCGTAGTGCTTTACCGCATAGGCCGCAACATGCGCAAGTTTTACATCGCCGACCCTGCCAAGGGCAGGATAACGTACGGCCGCGACGACATGGAGCGCCATTGGGTCAGCATGACGTCTGACGGCAAGGCCGTGGGCATAGCGATGACGCTGGTGCCCACGCCCGACTTCCGCGACCAGTTGGGCGACCTCGACGTAGACGGTGGCGAAAGCCGCTCGTTAAGTTTCCTGTTCGGATACGTCAACATGTATAAGCGCTATTTCGGGCTTATCATTGTGGGGCTGTTGCTCGGCAGCCTGCTGCAGCTGGTGCTGCCGTTCCTTAC
>CALUIJ010000126.1 GCA_944320675.1 uncultured Prevotella sp. | reverse complement strand
ACGTCTTTACTTGTTTTTTTATTCCGCATGCAAAGGTAAGGATTAAATTAAGAATTAAGGGGTAAGAATTAAGAAAAATGGAATTAAAGAAGTTAGAGAAGTTAAAGAAGTTAAAGAATTTAGAGCCAATAGTCATTTATATTCATACGTCAGTTCGATATAATGAAAGGAATACATTCTAAACCGTAAGAAGTCTGTTGCATACCGTCATTCCGGGTCCCGGCCCGGAATGACGGTATGCAACAGACTTCTTAGAATAGGATGTAGTGTATTGGGCAAATGCGGATATTCATAAAAAGAAATGTCGGCGGATTTATCATTAGCGGTACGGCGGCGGTTACTGTTTCAAACCGTATCCTTTCATCTTCCGAAACATATCTTTTTGCCTCTTAAAATACGGCCTTTCACGCTGTAAGAGGCCGCCTTTTGCAGACGTGCCGGAAGCGGGCGGAAACCGTAAGCAAAAGCCTGCGGAACGTAACAGACCGTAAGCTCCGGTCGTGAAGGGACGCAAGTAGTTCCGCCAACGGGTTGAAAAAAATATCGTCATGCCGTGTCACGTTTCCCCGTTTCAATCGTCTACTAAGTGAAAAGACATGAAACCGGAAGAGTTCAACCACATAATAGTGCCGATGCGCGCCGACCTGAAAAGGCTGGCACGCAACATGACGGGAGACGACTACCGAGCCGAAGACATCGTGCAGGAAGTCATGCTCAAGATGTGGAGCATGCGCTCTTCGCTCGACGGATACGAGAACAAGAAGGCTTTGGCCGTAACCATACTTAAGAACAAGGTGAAGGACGGCTGGAAGCACGACAAACTTGAAAGCGGAACGGCTGACGCAACCGTCGAGAGGACGGCCGAAGACCATACAGCCGAGAACGCCGACGAAATAAGCCTGATAAGGACAATCGTCGAGCATCTGCCGCCTTTACAGCAAAAACTGTTCAAGATGAAGGAAATCGAAGGCTACGACAACGCCGAGATAATGCAGATAACGGGATGCTCGGCCGAGAGTTTGAGGCAAAACCTGTCACGTGCAAGGCGGAAGATTATAGCCGACTTCGCTAAACTGACTAAGATGCGGGTAAAAAAGGAATGAACGATTAAATTGGGAGGAACGACGATGAACAAGGAAAATTACATAAAGACGTTGCTTGACAAATACCTCGACGGCGAAACGACGGCCGCCGAAGAGGACGCCCTCAGGGGGTATTTCGCCAATCCCGGCAACAACATTCCCGGCGAATGGCTACCGTACAAGGCCCTGTTCGCATACGTTGAAGAGGAACGCGCGTCGGCAGAAGAGCGTCGGGAACGCGCGTCGGCCCATAAGCGTAGCCGACGCGCGGTGCGCCGTTTCAAGACGCTCGCCATATCGGCGGCGGCTGCGGCAGCCTTGGCGGTGATTGTCATGACGCACGGCGGAAGACGCTTTGACGATTACGCCGTAATCGACGGAAAGGTCTACACCGACGAGCGGACGGTTAACGAAGAAGCCCTTGAAGCCCTGCAGATTGTTTCTTCCGACTACGAAGACTCGTTCGGGGCATTGGACTTGATGAAAAATTGAAGATGGATGGATGAGAAACATTGGAAAAGGCATAACGCATGAGACAAGCAACGGGCTTGCCTCTGCTTCAAATATAAAAAGTAAAACGATATGAAACACGACTGCCTAAAACGGATAATGCTGACGCTTGCCGTCGTGCTGGCGTCCGCTTTGACGGCCACGGCCCAGCACGGACTGAACATCGACAACGTGTTCGACAAGTACGGACACGCCAAGGGGTGTAAGATGGTCGAGATGCGCGACGCCACCCTGCGGGGATATAAGCTGAAGGTGTACAAGAGCCTGACTTACAAGAAGCTTCAGCCGAGCATCGACCCGTACCTGAAAGCCGACAAGAAGAAGGCGAAGAAGATACGCGAGGTAGTGGAGAACGGCCGCGTGGTCAGCGGATATTACATGATGCCGCCGCTCGGCGGGGGCGTAAACCGCTACGTCTTGTTCAGCAACCCGAGGGGTGACAGCGGTGCCGTTATTTACATCGAAGGCGAACTCTCGCCCGACGATATAATGAAATTGTGCTATTATTAACCGTAAAAACATAACATCAAACGATATGAAACACCTTATTTTATTACTCGCGGCGATGTTGCCCGCAGTGGCATCCGCAGTGGAAGGCAACGATACAACCTTCACCGTTGACAACAAAAAGATAGTGGTAAGCTCGGAAGGAGGCAAGACCGACCTGCAGGTTTACGACATTGAGGGCGGCAAGCAGACGAAGTCGAGGGAAGTGGAATTCATCGACGGACAGGAAATAGAGCGAGTATATGTAACTTCTCCATTCATTCCGCAAAGTATCGGGAAGAAGAATCGGCAATTGAAAAGCCATTATCCGTTCTTCTATATCGGCTTCAACCAGATACCGGGAAGCATAATGGGAAGCGGCGGAAACCCGGCGATGCACACGCGCGGCTCGAAGTCATGGGAGTGGGGCATAACGCTTACGAGCGCGGCTTTCAGGCTGACGAACTCTATTGCGCTTACTTCGGCCGTAAGCATCGGCAAGGTGCACAACCATTTCCAGGGTAATTACGTGCTGACGACGCAGAACGGCGTAACGTCGATGAGGCAGGAGGGAGAAGGCGACTTGCGCAAGACTTACATCAGCTACGGCGTGGCACGCCTGCCGGTAATGCTCGAATGGCAGCGCGGCACGAGGCAAGGCGACCTCTTCATCGCGGCCGGAGCATCGGTCGAGATGCGCATGAACGACCATTCGCGTTACCGCATAGGCAAGAAGAGATATACCGAGACGGGCGACATCAACCTTAATCCTTTAGGCCTGAACCTCGAGATGCGCATAGGCTACGGCTTCCTGATGGTTTACGGAAGGGCTGCTCTTACTCCGCTCCTTAAGACGAGCGTCGCCCCCGAATGTTATCCCGTAAGTTTCGGCATCGGCTTAAGATTCTGACCATAAACAATAAAGAACAACAACATGAGACACCTTATTTTACTGCTTGCGGTGCTGGCCGGCATGGCCGCGCACGCCGAAGAGGCCAACGATACGACGTTTACCGTAAAGGACAAGAAGATCGTCGTCGACGTGCAAGACGACAGGACGACCGTCAAAGTGTACAACGAAAGGGGCTACCAAATGTCGAAAACGCGCGAAATGGAGTTCGTCGACGGCCAGGAGGTGGAACAGGTTTACGTTGGTTCGCCGCTGATTCCCGTTGAGAACCTGCAGAACATCAAGTTCCGCTCGCACTTTCCGCTGGTATGGTACGGCGTCCGCAACATCAGCGAACACTTCTATTCCACGTCGGGCGGCGACGTGCACGGCCGCCGTAAAGGTTCGTTCGAACTCGGCATAACGCCGTGGTCGTTCGCCGTTCCTTTCAACAAGGCACGCACCGTAGGACTCGTCGGCGGCGTACAGCTGGCATGGATCCGCCAACGCTTTAGTAGCGGATACGCCATAACCCAGCAGGACGGACTGTTCAAATACACTCCGCTCGCGCAAGGTGCCAAGAGCAACAACATGGACTTCGGCGTGCTGCGCATACCGGTATTGCTTTCCTTGCAATCTGAATATTCAGGCATGAGCACCAACATCGGCCTGTCGGCAGAGATGAGGACCAACGCCGCCTACCGCTTCAACCCCGCTTCGGGAAGCAACGCGCCGCAAGTGCCCAACGGACTGAAGCTAAACCGCTTCGGCCTTAACTTCGAGTTCGGGTTCACCCTCGGGTGCGTAACGCTCCAGGCCACGGCCGGCATCACGCCGCTGTTCAAGACCGTAACCGGCCAAAAGGCGTTCTACACGTCGGCAAACTTCGGCA
>CALUIJ010000125.1 GCA_944320675.1 uncultured Prevotella sp. | reverse complement strand
CCCGGCTGCGCGACGACAAGCCCGACGTGGTGCTGCTCGACATGAACTTCCAGGGCGGAACCAACAACGGCAACGAGGGCCTTTACTGGTTGAGGCTGATTAAAAAGGCAAGGCCGCAGGCGCAAGTGGTGCTCTTCACCGCCTACGCCGACATCGAATTGGCCGTAACCGGAATAAAAGAAGGGGCGGCCGACTTCGTAGTCAAGCCCTTCGACAACGCTAAACTACTGTCAACCCTGACCGACGCTTACAAGAAAAACCACTGCAACAAAAACGCCGCACGCCGCGAGGAAGGATGCATGTACTGGGGCAAGTCGCCCCAGATGCAGGCCCTGCGCGCGATGGTTGAAAAGGTTGCGGCCACGGACGCTAACATATTGATAACCGGAGAGAACGGTACGGGCAAGGAAGTGCTTACCAACGAGATTCACAGGATGTCGCACCGCAGCGGCGGCAGGCTGATGCCGGTCGACATGGGGGCGATAAGCGAGACGCTGTTTGAAAGCGAACTGTTCGGCCATGTGAAGGGAGCGTTCACCGACGCGAAGGCTGACAGTCCCGGCAAGTTCGAGCTGGCGGAGGGCGGCACGCTGTTTCTCGACGAGATAGGCAACCTTAGCTACTCACTGCAGGCCAAGCTGCTGACCGCCCTCCAACGACGAAGCATAGTGAGGGTGGGCGGCAACAGGCAGATACCGGTCGACGTAAGGCTGATCTGCGCCACAAACCGCGACCTCGGACGGATGGTCGCCTGTGGTGAGTTCCGTGAGGATTTGCTTTACCGCATAAACACTATACACCTGCACCTGCCGCCACTGCGCGAGCGGAGAGACGAAATACCTGAGCTGGCGAGGATGTTCCTTGCGCGTTATTCTACAATGTACAACAAGCCGGGAATGGATTTCACGCCCGCCGCCGAGCAGAAAATGAAAGCCATGCCGTGGTACGGCAACATACGCGAACTGCAACATGCGGTGGAAAAAGCCGTGATACTGGGCGACGGCCCGGCCATAACCGAGGACGACATCAGCGGCGACCCGGCCCCGAAAGTCGTGCGGACCGACGAGCCGCAGACTCTTGACGAAATGGAACGCAGGCTTATCGGGAAGACAATGGGCGAGTGCGGGGGCAACTTGTCGCAAGTGGCGCAGAAACTGGGAGTCACGCGCCAGACATTATATAATAAGATAAAGAAGTATGGACTGTGAGGTTGTCGTGCTGTCAGTGGCGGTAGCCGTGCTGCTGTGCGTGTGTTTCGCCTTGTGGAGGCGTTGCAGGCGGACGGCGGAAAAGGTGGCTTTCCTCTTCAACGCGCTCGACAACGGCGACTATACTTTCCGTTTCGCCGAGGGCGGAAAGTTAGGCGGCGACAAGATGGTGAACGCCTCGCTCAACCGGGTAAAGGACATATTGAGCCACGCAAGGGACGAGCAGAAAGAGCGTGAGAAATACTTCGAACTGATTCTCGACTCGGTAGACACGGCCATCATCGTGCTCGACGACGAGCGTGGGATAGTGTTGCGCTGTAACAAGGCCGCGAGACGTATGGCGCAAAGGGACGTGATAACGCACGTGGACCAGGTGAAAGACATGATGAAAAGCCTCTCCGTGCGCGAGACGCGCACCGAACTACGCGGCCGTAAGGTGAGAATCTTGGCCATGAGCGACATCAAGGGAGAGCTTGCCGACAAGGAAATCGACTCGTGGGTGAAGCTTACGCGCGTGCTGACGCACGAGATAATGAACACCGTAACGCCGATAGTGTCGCTCAGCGACACGCTCTTGAAACACGCGAACGGAGAACTTAAGGAAGGACTGAAAGTGATTAACAGTACTGGCGGCGAGCTTGTCCGCTTCGTTGAAAACTACCGTAAGTTCACCCATGTGCCGACGCCGCAGCCCACGCTGTTTTACGTAGAGCCGTTCCTCAAGCGCATGGCGGAACTCGCCAAGCCGCTGCTTAAGGCCGGATGCACCGTCGAAGTAAGCGTCGAGCCAAACGACCTGATACTCTACGCCGACGAGGGACTGATAAGCCGCGTAGTGTCGAACCTGATAAAGAACGCCGCCGAGGCCATAGGCGAGGGCCGGCACGTATGGCTGAAGGCGTCGACCGACGACGGCGACACTGTGAACATCGACGTGGTTGACGACGGACCACTGATACCGAACGACGTTGCGGCACACATATTCATCCCTTTCTTCACCACGAAAAAAGACGGCAGCGGCATCGGCCTCTCCATTTCAAGGCAGATAATGAGGGCCAGCAACGGCTTCATATCACTCATTACCGACCGCGAGCACAGCCTTACTACGTTCCGTCTGACGTTTAAATGAAAAACACGCCGCCCCTTGTTTGCAACCGTTCCTTATCCTGTTGAAAAACAGGCGATTACCGTCTTTATTACGACATGCCGCGTTTTGCGCCGCAAAAGGCGGCATGAAAGACGGCCTTTTGCACGCCTACATGCAACGTTCTTATAGTATGTCGACTTCCCGGCATTTACGTGCAAATGGATTTTTCACTCTTCACTTTTAACTTTTCACTTCCCTTCAAGTATTCCCTTAAGCAGGAACGTGGCGTTCTGGTTGCGCGCCACGCCGCGCGTTATCTTATAAGTATAGGTGATGTCGTCGGCCAGTTCTATCTCGAAGCACCAGTTGTGGAAGCGCTGCGGGTCGTCGTCCTCCATCTTCGACAGCTCCAAATCGTGCGTGGCTATTATGCCCGTGACGGGCAACTTGGCCACTGCCTGCAGGAAGAGGCGCGAGCCGTTGAGCTTGTCGAGCGAGTTGGTGCCCTTCAGTATCTCGTCGAGTATGATTAATGTGCGGCGCGCTTTGCGGCAGCTTCCGAGCAGTTGGCGCAGGCGCAGCAGCTCGGCGTTGAAGTAGCTGATGCCACGGCTCAGGTCGTCGGACGTGCGCATGCTTGTGAAAAGATTGAACGCCGACACGCGCAGATTGGCGGCGAACACGGGCAGACCGTTCATCGCGAGTATGTAGTTGACGCCTACCGAGCGCAGGAAGGTGCTCTTGCCGGCCATGTTGGCTCCCGTGATGATGTAATATTCGCCGTCGCTTACTGTGAAGTCGTTGCGCACCGCCTTGTCGCCGAGGAACGGATGGTAAAGCCCCTTGGCCTCGAACACCACGCCGTCGGCATCCTCAACCTCGGCCTCTATGGCCTTAGGCTCGTTGAAGCGGAACGTGCCCATCGACACGAGCGCGTCGATACAGCTCACGCAGTCCATCCATTCGCCTATGCTCGGCATGTATGCGCGCTGCCATTTGAGGAACTTGCGCACGAGGAAATAATCGCTAAGGGCGAACATGTTGAACAGTATCAGCCCGATGAAGTTGCCCCGGCGGTCGAGGCTGTCCAATATTTCAGACAGCCGCCCGAACGACGCAAGCGCCCCGCCGTCGCCCTCGGTCAGCTTAGCCTGCAGTTCCTTAAGCTCTCCGCCCTTGAAACCGGCCTTCCCGATATGGCGTATCAGGTTGATGTAGACGTGCAAGTTGGCGTGCAGTTTCTCGACGGCGCGGCTTATGTCGTGGATTGAGCGCGAGTTGAGACCTATCACGACGAACATCTGCACCACGCCCCACAGCACGGCCACAGTGGCCGGCACCATACCGGCTACCGCCAATACTATGAGTGCGGCGAAGCAGACGATAGCTCCGACGGCCGCGGCCAGCGTCCACCCCTGCCCGGCCTTGGGGGCTATGTCCATGCCGCCTACTTCGCCTACGGCACGCCTAATCTCGTTGGAGTCAATCTTTTCGGCCTTGCCCACGCCGGAGCTTACCGAGCGCAGCCCGATAGCCATGAAGTCGGTCCGCCACGCTTCCATTTCCGCCAGTTCGTCCACCGACCGGCGGCGGCGCTCCACTTCGGCCTTGCCCGGCAGCAGACTGCCCAGCCAAGAGGCCAGCATGTCGCCTCCGCCCGTGGTCGCAGTGCGGTCGATACGGTTGAAAAGAGAGTCGCGTCCGAACACGTCCATGTCGAAAGTGAAGGCGTGGCCGGGGTCCTTATACCTGCTTCCGCCACTGAAGCACGACAAGTCGCCCTGCACGTACCTCAACTCTTTAGCGTAAACCGTGCGCAGGCGCATGCGCTTCTCTATCCTCTTGCCGTTCTTAACGTCGAAACTGCGCACAACGGCGTAAAGCGCAAGCATGGCCAAGCCGGCCATGAGCCACTCAGACGAGAAGTCCCTAACGCAATATACCACCAACGACACTACGGCCAGACCAAACGTCATAAGCTCAGACGCTATGTAGACGCGGTTGTTCTTCTTCAGCTGCCGTATCTCGGCCGAGAGCTTTTCTTCCCGTTCCGAATAAAAAGCCGCCAGTTCGGCTTTAGTCTTATATGTTTCGCCCATTGTCGTTCATATTAAAGATTATTGACTACAAAATTAACATTTTAACGCCGTTACGGTTGTAATACTGTACATAAAAAAAGTTAACGCCCCACATTCATTCACCTTAGCCTGCAATAGTTTTATGCCGTCTACATCCAATCCTTACGGCACAATAATATAAATTTCCAAGGGCATACTGTTTTATTATAAATATAATTATTATATATGCAATAAAATATCAGCCAACGCACAATCGCTTATGAACACTATAACACAACCTGCATTCGGCAAGTTAGGTGCAGGCGGCCGTGAAACTGCTGCTGAAGAACGACCTGCTCACGCAGGAAGACGGCACGTACCGCGTCTACGACTACTTCTTCAGGGAATGGCTCAGTGTGATGTATTAAGCCGGCAGGCGACTCTCCACCCGTAAATGCCTATATGCTGACAAGAACAAAAAAGGACTTCAATAAGAATGTACCCATGCGTGTAATGCAATCATGAGAAATACAGCTTCAATCAGCGACAACATGAAACACAGGTTTGCTGTCATCGTCTGATGTTCCACGTCAGGCAATGCAACGCGCCACCACCATTATAGACTAAGCGTCTCATTCTTATTGTATGAATATTACACTCAGGGAAAAACCTCCTTACATATTGTATGGCTTGCTCATCCTCATCAATACCGAAACAAGGCATGATTATCTCATTCCCCACTTGCAGGAAATTGATATACGCCCAGTTGACATCAGTATCGGGGTTATGCGTGTCGAACAGCATTTCCGTAACTTCATATCCGTGGTCTTCAAGCGTTTTGCGTATCGCATCAGCCTCATCGGGATAAGTGTCACGATGGTTTGTCATCAAAATCTTGTTTCCGCCACAGTATTTTATGAATCCATCAGCATGCCCATATACATCTTCTTCCTCATTATCAGGCGGCGCATGCCTCGTCCACGGAACAAAAAGGACTTTCTTTCTCAACACTTTTTCGAGTTCGACCGACAGCTTTTCATCATTCTTCGGCACATCGTTTTCCTCAAAAACCTTGTCCGTCATTACTATGTAATCGCCGCAATCAACCAAATTTCCACCATCAATCACGATATCGGTAGTACGAAATTGTATGCCCAACTCGGCGCAAGCCTCTGAGCAATCTGTAATGTACGCCTCCCGTCCTTTCACCTTGTACAGATAATCAGGACGGTAAACATATTTCAGAAAGTCGTTCTCCGCAATCTGCAAAGGCATGAAGTCGCGAGCCCAATAGTCATTAGTGTGCTTTAGCACGCCCCACTTTACACCAATTTTGTCAAGCAATACGGTAAGACGATTGAATAAGTTTGGATAACCTCCACGCCTTTCACTGAGCCTCTCGGAAAGATAAACGATGTTAGTGTCTTTGTCCTGTATCATACTGAAAAGCGGTATTTAGCATCTTTATATCGACTAAATGAGACTACCAATTCGTTTTCAGATATCTTGCTATCATAAAAGTTGTTATTCAATATGCCCTTTACTTTTTGTTCAACCGTCTTTCCTGACGGCAACAAGTTTTGCCGAACAGATGTATTTATTTTATTGTTACCGTCTTCACGCGGCACGAGATACGGAAAGTCTTTTACTTCATTAAAAGCGTCAAACTGGTCAAACAGTTCCCATTCAACCTTGTACGGTCCGTCAAGCCGATAATTCTTGGCATCCTCCGGCAACGCGCTTTCCGGATAAATCTGTCTTATCAATATTCCGCCAAAAAACGAATCGCTGTCAAGAACTGGCTGGAACAGGCCATATTCATTACTTACAATATTAACATTACTTTCAAACGATATATCAACACCACTTGAATGAAAGTACCATTGACCGGCTTCACATTTTCTCGGATATGTAATAATATCGCGATGACAATCATTATACAGGTAAAATTCCACGTCCTTAATATAATATTTCTTGTCACCTTTCAGAATTGCAGTTTTATTTAAAAGTATCCCTGCAATCTCTTTAAAAAGATTCTGATACGCATCATCAGCCACACACCTTGCCAAAGTTTCCTTTGCAAGCAATTTCTTTAAATCACAAAAAGACATGTTACACATAATAATTTTATTCAGAATTAATACTATTTCTTACTTTCCCCATCATAAATGCGTGTTTTCGGTCGTTTTTCCTGCCTGGCTTGGTAAGAAGGAACACCTGCAAGTTCCTCGCCCGAGCGCATAAAACGCTTGATTTCAGTCACCAAATTTACGCACCGATTGGCAACATCTTCATCAAATTGAGTATATATAAAACCTGCTATGCCATAATCCTTTTTCATCAATTGACGTTCTAAATCCCTAAGCTCGGCATCACACTTCTCGCAAAATCCGACACAGTCGCCCTCAAAGTCACATTCCGACGGCTTGTAATCCAAGTTATATTGCTTAGCTATCTCTTTACGTATAGACTTCAAAATGTCACATATTTGTTTTCCTGTATTCATAGATTATCTACTATTATGTTACACTTACATGTATCAATACACATATTCCATTTCCTCGATGTTATGAAAGCCAAGTTCAGTCAACACCATTATGCTATGTCTTACGTCATCATCGGTATTGTAGCCATAGATGTGGGGCACCCTGATTTTTGCTTTATCGGCAGCTCCAATAGAACTGATGCATTCAAGGTTGCACAATAGCGAGGTTTGGCTGCGGCACGTATAGTTTTCATAAATTGAAACATTCATGTCCTTAACATCTATTATCCAATAGTCTATCACTGGCAACAGACGGCGTACATGCTCGATTGCACGGTTTAGCGACGTTTCTATCGTTAATTTCCACCCATCTCCACAAAGATGTCTGAATTCCTCTATGAAACAACTACGCAAAGCAGATTCGCCTCCTCCAAAGCATACTCCGCCACCCGTCGCACGAAAATATAAGTTGTCGATACGCACCTTATCATAAAGTTCACGAGGTGAAAGCAGCATTATATTGTCATCCGCTAAGGTTCCGTCTGCATTGTACACCTTATTATGACACACATCATTTGGGCAATATTTGCAACGCAACGTACACCCCATGAAAGTAACCAACGTTGTAATTCCTGGCCCATCAACACCTATACGATGACGACAGACGGCAAAAATCGGAGCTTTGTCTCCTTGTTTAAACATCACAATGCAAAGATAAAAATTATTTACGACAAAACAACACGTACCAAGATAAACTTTAATTTCAACGTGGGCTCTTATAAAAGATAATCTTTTACGTTCCAAAAGGCCACGTATTGTACGATAAAAGGCCGCCTTTCGCAATGCGAAAGGCGGCCTTTTATAAAATCACTGATTATCAATCAGTTACACAGTCACCACAAACGCGAACCAGCGATGTTTAATTTTTAATTGCTACTTGTTAATTTCCGTCTTCCGAAGGAAGGATGACCACTCCCTCTTGCTTCATTCCGTCCATCATAATCTTCAGCGGACGGCTGAAGCGCACGTGGCGCACGTACTTCGTTTCCTCCACGGCCGGCATGGCGTCGAGCAGTTCTTTCTGGTATATGCCGTCGTTCTTGTAAGTGTTTACGGTGAAATATCCTACGCCGAAACTCGTCAGGTTTTGGAAGAAGTGGGTGCCCTGGCTCGGGTCTACGCGGTAGTTCTTAAGCCCGGCCTCGACTATTACGCGCGCCGCGCTGATGTGGGGCCACTTCACGGGGATGCCCAGCCAATAGTCGCTCGACCCCCAACGGCCCGGCCCTACGAGCACGTAGTTCTTGCCGGAGTCGATGAACTTGCGGTTGAAACGCTCCACCTCGCCTGCGATGCGCGGGTTGTTGGCCGCGGTGAAGTTGTCGTCGGTCTTGATGTAAACCACGTCGACGACGTCCTCGCTCACGCCGTGGCCGAGCGAATTGTGCGAGCGTAACAGGCACTTTGAGTCGTCGACCGACGACAAGTCGTCGTCGAGCACCTGCTTGCTGTCTACTATCGGGCGCATCTGCAATAGGTAGAACTCGCCCGTGCGGTCGTTGTTTATGTTGCAGGCAAACTCTATCTCCACCGGCCGCTTCATGCCCTCGGCCCCGTATTTCATGGCCATCTGCATCAGTTCGGGCAGTGGGAACACGTCTTGTTGCAGCACGCCGCAGAACGAAATGACCTTCCTGCCGCCCTCGTAATATCCGTCGCGGATTATCTGGTCATAGGGGTCGTAGGTCGAGGCTATGTAGTTCAGCGAGCCGTCGGGCTCGGCGTCTTTCACCTTAAGCTTCAGGATGTTGAACCCGTCGTCAACCTTGAAGTCGCCGCCCACGTTCCTCATGTCCAACGCATAGAACTGCGTCTGCGTGTCCCTGAGCGCTATATTCATCTCGCTGGTCTGGAGCACCTGCGTCGGGTGGTAGGGGCTGACGCGCAACGTCTGCCCCCCGTCAACGATATACTTGCCCAGTCCGAGCGCAAGGCTTGCGATGCCCTCCTCGGAAGTCTCGTCGCCTATGGGGTAATAGTTTATCGAGCGCAACACTCCCGATATGTTGGGATAATACCGGTCGCCGTACTGCTTGCCCACGACTTCCTGCAGTATGACGGCCATCTTCTCCTGGTCGATGACGTTGCTCGTGGCCGTCATGTACGCCTTAGAGTCCTTATAGTACACCGAGGCGTAAACGCTCTTTATGGCGGCGGCGAGCATCTGCAGCATCTGATACTTGTCGTCAAGGTTCGGAATCATGTAAGTGGCGTAGATTCCGGCGAACGGCTGGTAGTGGGAGTCTTCCAAGAGGCTCGACGAGCGCACGGCTATCGGGTGGTTAGTAGCGTCGAAGAACGTCAGGAAGTCGGCTATATACCTATCAGGCAACTGGGCCTTAAGGAAGTGCTTTAGTATCTCCTCGTCGCTTGCGTCGCTCAGGGCTATGGGGTAAAGGTTGTTGCGGTCCATGAACTGGTCGAACACGTCGGTGCAAAGCACCACGGTCTTGGGTATCGACACGCTGACTCCCTCGCGCTCGTTGAACTCGGGATGGCGCTTGATTATGTTGTCGAGGAAGGCCAGTCCGCGGCCTTTTCCGCCCAAGGAGCCGTCGCCTATGCGCGCGAAGTGGGCGTAGCGGTCGAACTTTCCGCGGTCGAACACTGCCACAACTCCGATGTTCTTCATGTGGCGGTACTGCACTATGGCGTCGAAAATGATCTTGCGGTGGAGGTCGACGTCCTGCAGCTTGTGCCACGTAACAGTCTTGAGAAACTCCGACACGGGGAATATCGCCCTGGCGCAGAGCCACCGGCTCATGTGGTTGCGCGATATGTGGTAGAGCATCGAGTCGTAAGGTATCTTGAAGATGTTGTCCTGCAGCTCCTTAAGAGTGCGCACGCGCATCACCTCGGCGTGGGTCTTGGGGTCACGGAAGATGAAGTCGCCGAAGCCCATGTGCTCCTCCATGACGTTGCGCAGGTCGATGCTCATGGCCTTGGAGTTTTTGTCGATGAAGTGGAAATGCTCGGCCTCGGCCTTCGCCCTGTTCTCGGTCTCGCTGCTTTGGAGTATTAGCGGTATGTACTCGTTGTGCCCGCGGATGGCGCGCAGCAGCTTAAGGCCGGCCTCGGGGTCTTTCTCTCCGTCCTTCGGGAAGCGGCAGTCGGAGATTACGCCGAGAGTATGGTCGGCGTAGCGCTCGTAGAGTTCCATGGCCTCCTCGTAGCTGCGGGCCAGCACCACCTTGGGCCTGCCCCTCATGCGGAGCGCCGCGCTGTGCGGATTGAGCGCCTCGGTCGAGAAGTGTTGGCTTTGTGCGAGGATGTAGCCGTAGAGCATCGGCAGCAGCGAAGAGTAGAAGCGGATGCTGTCCTCTACCAACAGGATCATCTGCACGCCGGCCTCGGCTATATCGTGCTCGATGTTCATCTTGTCCTCGATGAGCTTTATGATCGACATTATGAGGTTGGTGTTGCCCAGCCAGCAGAACACGTAGTCGAAAATCGACAGGTCCTCGTTCTCCATGCGGCGCGTGATGCCGTGGGAGAACGGCGTGAGCACTACGCACGGAATGTCGGGAAACTTGTCCTTTATGGCGCGCGCCACGGTGAAGGCGTCGTTGTCGGCGTTGCCGGGCATGCAGATTACGAGGTCTACGCTCGTGGTGGCGAGCACCTCGGCGGCCTCGTCCGTCGTGCTGACCTGCATGAACGAGGGCGGATAGCGCATGCCGAGCTCGGTGTACTCGTTGAAGATTTTCTCGTCCACGCGGCCGTCGTCCTCGAGCATGAAGGCGTCGTAAGGGTTGGCCACGATAAGCACGTTGAAGATACGGCGCGTCATGAGGTTCATGAACGTCACGTCCTTCAGGTAGAACTTGCTCCACTGCTGTGGGATGTTTTCACTCATACCGTTTTGTAAGTTGTTTGGTTTCTGATTGCGGGAAACAGGCAAACACGCCATCACACTCCGCCGCCGACGGCGGAGGCCGCGGCGGACAATAACAAGTGACGCAGGTTTGCGCGCTTCATTCTCCGATTATTAAGATATGTATATACCAACTGCAAATATACGTAAAAGATTTGAGAATGACGAAAGCAACCGTGTTTTTCTGGCATTATGTCAAGTAAAAAAGCTGACGGGCGCCGTTAACGGCGCTTCCGTCAGCTGTGTCTTAACATATTTAGTAGTCGGGAGTCTCGGTTATCGCGCCGTCGGGCGTAACCTTAAGGTCCATGTAATAGTTGTCGAGGTCTATGAGATAATACGCCTCGCCCTGCGCGGTCTCAACGTAGTCGCAATCGTCGATGCGCTTGCCGGGATACTTGGCTTCGACCGCCGAGCGTATGGCGGCGGGAATGTCGCGCGTCATGTCGGTCGAAGTCTGAATCCAGTTGTACTGCATGTCGAACAGTATCTCCTTGCTGCGGCCCTCGTGGCGCACGTCCACCTCGTATCCGCCGCGCTCCACGTCGAAGTCTACGACGGTGGCCCCGGGGTACACCGAGTCGACAAACTCCTGTATCTCTACCGGCATGCGGTTGCCTATCATTCCGCCGTGGCCGCTTCCGCCGCCCTCCTGCACCTCGCGGAACAGCGTGCCGTTAAGGTCGAAATAGAGGCTGTAGTCGGGCTGTCCGCCCTGCTCCACCTCGATGATGTAAACCGTCTCGTAGGCCGGACGCTGTATCTCGTCGATGTCGTCGACGCGCCAGTTCTGCAGCGCGTAAGTCGTGGCGGCATATCCCGCCTGCACCGCCTGCGGCAGGTTCTGCAGGTTGCGGCCGTGGTCAACCTCGGTCATCACCCACTCGCCGCCCATTGTAAACCAGGCGTCGTGCTCGCGGTTGTCCTTCCAAAACTCGGCCACGAGATAGCCTCCGTCCTCACTGTCCCACTCTACGCGGCCCACTCCGCCGTACTTTTGGTCGAAAGCCTGCTGCACCGCGTCGGGCACGCTGCCGCGGAAATCGTCGTCATCGTCGTCGCACGAAGCCATAGTAAACACGCCGAGGGCGCACACCAATGTCCATTTCAAAAATTCAAAAGTCTTCATAATCGCTTTGTTTTACAGTTTATAATTATTCGTTTTCCTCACTCTTGCCGGCCGTCCCCGAGCCTTAATCCCTGCAGGGGGCGGCCGCTTGTCTGAGTGCAAAAGTACAGGGTGAATCTGAAAACAATCTGAAAAAACGAAATATTTTTGTAATATTCGATACAAAATATCGGTTACATGAACAATCAAGAGAAAAAAAACCAATAAGACGTAAGAAATGAAGCGTTCGGCTTATTGCAGACAACCGCCCCACCCTACGCCTTACATCCGCTCTTGCACCACCGGCATTCACGCCGGGTAATATCACATAAAATCCAATATGGGTTCATCCGCAAACCTGTTGGATGTGTGTATGATACGACATATAACAAACATCCTCTTTCAATCCAAACGGTTGGCAACTATCATGCCGCACCCCGATGCGGCATCCAGTGTGTACGGCAACGTTGGCAATCGTGCGTGTCTTCGTTCCGGGTGCGCATCGGGGTGCGGCATGACAGTTACCGACGGCTTGGATTATAGTAGGATGTAGTCATAAACAAAAAGGATAAGCGTATGGATTAATATTTATGAATATCCGCAATCGGCCAAATACTTAATACTTACTTGCATCCTCTTCTAATAAGTCGGCAGCATACCGTCATTGCCTTAACGGCGATTTTCAATTCCGGGCCGGGACCCGGAATCCAGTGTATGCAACTAAGTTGTTGACAAAAGTGTGTTTCCTGGATTCCGGGTCTAAGCCCGGAATTGAAAATCGCCGTTAAGGCAATGACGGTATGCTGCCGACTTATTAGAAGAGGATGCAAGTAAGTATTAAGTATTTGGCCGATTGCGGATATTCATTTAATATTTATTCTCATCCAACCGATTTGCGGATGAACCACATTTCATGTTTCCGCAGGCCGTCGGCTGTAGCTCCGTCGGCGTTTTTACGGATTTTAACAGAAAAGAGACATCCCAGCCGGCGCATTGTCGTTGTTTTTTATTAATTTTGCGTCTTGTTAACGCCTCGTGGCCGTTCCGCCCCGCGCGGGCGGCGCCTGCCGTGGCGTTGGTCCGTGGTTATGGGTAAATACGTTTGCTTGATATTGCTTGCCGACAGCCTCATGGAGACGCGCCCCGACAGCTCGCTCGCTGTGCTCCGCCGCGACTCGGCCCTGTTCTCCTCCGCTTCCTTGCGCTTGCGCATGGCCTACGCCGTGTCGAGGGCCGAGGCCGAGGACAAGCTCTACGTGCCCCACCGCTCCGACTCGGCCGTGCTCCCCGCCGCCGAATACTTCGCCCGCTACGGCTCGGCCCTCGAGAGCGTCCGCTCGTGGTACGTGCTCGGCCGCGTCTACAGCGACATGCTGCTCTACGGCCGCGCCCTCTCTGCGTTCGACAACGCCGTAAGCGTTGAGGCCGAGGGCGACTCCGCCGTCTGCCGTTACAAGGCCCGGGCGTGTACGTGGGCCGGTGCCGTGTACGAGGAAAAAGGCCTGCACGAGGACGCCTTGCGGTATAACAAGAAGTCATACGAATATGCCCGTTGTTGCGATGTCCCCTCGGTGGAGGTTTATTCGTTGCGTGACATAGGGCGGTCGTATAGTGATTTGAGCTATAACAAAACGGCCATACCGTATTACCGCCGCGCCGCCGAAAAGGCGAAAGCCCTTAATGACGCATACCTTTATAATATGGTGATGGAAGAATTGGCGTCAATCTATATGGAAGTAGGCATGCTCGATGATGCGCGTAAGGCATTGTCTGCACCGTTTAACAGCACATTGGCTGAAGACTTGGCCGCGCATTACTTCGTTTGGGCTGATTATTATGAAAAGAAAGGCAATATTGACTCGGCCATAATCTGCAATAAAAAGGGGATGGAGTATGGCGGCAATGAGTCGAATATGGCTGTGGCTTTAGACTTGGTAAGGCTTTTTGAGATTGCAGACAATCACGAAGAGGCTAAAAAGTACTATGGCCTTTACTCAATATACAAGGACTCTGTTGAGGCAGAAAGATTGACGGCAAACAATGACTTTCTCGGGTTTGTTGAAAAGAATATCACAACTGAACGCCGTAATGCAAGTCTTGCCAAAGATAAGAGCCGGCTTGTAATGCTGCTTTTATGCCTTGTTCTTGTCGTAGCGGCACTCGTTGTTTGGGGATTGAGGTTTTACGGTAGGCGTAAGTTGATGTATGAGCGCCAGCAAGAACGCATTAACCGGTATTGGAGTAAGCGGCATGAAGCTGACATGTCGAACATCCGTAAAAACTATGAACGCATCAGTGCGCTTGAACGCGAATTGTCGTCGGCAGGCGAACGGCTTACAGAATTGCAAAAGAAGCTAATCGAGACGGAATCCGACATGTTGGGTAAGAAGAACGAACAAATCTTGTCGGAACAGCGGCATAAGGACGCGCTTGTTGCCGAATTGGAATCTTCCGAGATATATGTGAAATACCATACCAGTGGCTTGGCGTATGATAATAGCGATTTCTTGCAATTGAAGGATGCGTTAAACACGGCCTACGACAGATTTGTTTTCCGTTTGGCGGAACTTTATCCCGACGTCCGTTATGACGAAATGTATGTTTGCTGCCTTACGAAAATCAGGTTGGCATCCAAAGAGATGTGTGCGGTATTGGATTGCAGGGCTAATAAAATCAGTATGACAAAAACGCGCCTTTACCTTAAAATATTCAAGAAAAAAGGCTCCGTGGCCGACTTTGATGATTTTATCCGTGGTTTTTGATAGTGCTTTTATTGCGTTGATATCCAGTACTTTATGTGTAGGCGTGACGTTTTGTGAACAACTGTGAACAAGATTTTTTTGCTGTTTATTGGCGTTTCCGTATCTTTGCGGTATAAACTTTTAAAATTTTAACGCAAATGAGACGATTGCTATTTTTATTATCAATGTTTGTCGTAGGCTTGCCTGCGTTTTGTGTTTACAATCTTCCTGTTATGTTTAACTGGCAAAAGCTTGTATGCCATGTTGTAAAGGAGGTAAAAAAACATAAAGGTCGCTCCGCAGTTTACATCCCCGAGCTTTACCAATCGGAGGAATATTTGTCCGTGCAGTCGGAGTATGTGGATTACGGCAACGTGCGCATTATCGTTACCGACGCGCAAGGCTCGGTGGTAAAGGACGACGTAATCAAAGTGGAAGCCGGAGGCGAAAACCTTTATTATATTGGCGACCTTGACGGCGGAACGTATGAAGTGGCTGTAGAGTTTGACGACTTCATCCTGTCCGGTACGGTTGAAATATAGCGTCAGTTCGATATAATCTAATATTCTCATAGACTAACGGCCATCCCTTGTAGGGACACCGGTGTAATAAATTAACGTCAGTTCGGTATAAGAAATAAGTAAATGAAATCATTCTAAGATGTAAGAAGTCAGTGGCATTCTGTCATTGCCTTAACGGCGATTTTCAATTCCGGGCCGGGACCCGGAATCCAGGAAACACACTTTCGTCAACAACTTGGTTGCATACACTGGATTCCGGGTCTAAGCCCGGAATGACAGAATGCCACAGACTTCATAAAACCCAATACAACAACGATACTTTTTATGGAATAATCCTTATGCCGAACTGACGTTAAATTATGTCCCTACAAGGGATGCTCTTTTATGCCGGACTCATGCTCCGTAAGAGAAATTTTACTTGCAAGTAAACTGAGAATCATAATTAACCTAAAAACTTTAAGAAAAATGAAACTTTACTTTAAGACATTGCTGCTTTCCGCATTGTCGGCGGCGGCTCTCACGTCGTGCCAACAATCAGAACTGTCTGATTTGGCGGATGTAAACGAGAATTGGTTGATAAAAGTTTTGCATTTTTGTTAGGAAGTGTTATCTTTGCATTGGTGAAACTGAATTTTGCGGGCCGTGCGGAGCGATGGGCGTTCCCGAGGGTGCGGCGGTTGTTGGTGCGGCCTGCATTTAGAGTTCTATTTTAAAAACTTAAATGTATTATGAAAATCCGACTGTTGGCAATTATTTGCCTTATTGCGTGTTTCGCTCCGGCCAACGCCCAGCGGCGTTTGCATTTCGACTTGGACTATCATTATTTCCTCGGCCTTACGCACAGGATGTTGGGGATGACTCTCAACAGGGGCGACTTTGATATGGATGCCCATTCGGCGCGCTTCGCCGTGCGCTACGACATAAGCCAGAGGGTGTCGGCCGGCGTGGGTATCGGCATCGACGCTTATGAAAGTTACAACGCGGCGCCCGTTTACGCCACGTGCCGCTACCGCTTCTTGGATAAGCAGCCGCTGTATGCCTTTACCAATCTCGGTTATTCAATCGGCGGCAGCGGTGCCGGCGGGCCATTCAGGCGCGGTGCGATGTTCGACGTGGGCGTAGGCTATCCGCTGATGTTGACGAAGAATTTCGGCTTCAACTTCCAGATAGGTTACAATCTTAGCCATTGCAGCAATTTTGATTATTCTTATACGGTGGCCATGCCCGACTATGTAATGATCGGGTATGACACGACAAAGAGCATACGCCATTCGCTGTCGTTCGGAGTGGGCATAGTGTTCTGAGCTTTTGCTTAAGTGAGTGTGGGTGCAGCCATGAGAAATACACATAAGTTCTTTTCATAAGGATTCTCTCTTGCGTCCCGCCGCGTTGTTGTTTGCGCGGCGGGGCATTGTTGCGCAAGAGTTCGTGCGCTTTCATAAGGCGTAAGGCTTGCGGAGCGTGGCTGGTAACGTGGCTGACGCTTTGGGTTAAAAAAACAAATTTTTCGGCTTTTTTCCTTATTATATTAGGTAGTTACGTTGATATTCAGTAATTTTGCAGCTCGCATTCGATAATCATTAAAAATAATATAAAAAACCAAAGATGAAAATTTCATTTGAAAATCCAGACAAGGTCAACGGACTGCTGACCTTGACCGTAGAAGAGGCTGACTATAAGGAGAATGTCGAGAAGACACTGAAGGGCTACCGCAAGAAAGCCAACGTGCCGGGATTCCGCCCGGGAATGGTCCCGATGGGGATGATAAGGAAACAGTTCGGCACGACGGCCAAGGTCGACGAGATCAACAAGCTGTTGGGCGAAGAGATATACAAGTATGTGAAAGACAACAACATCCAGATGTTGGGCGAGCCGCTGCCGTCGGACAGGCAGGAGCCCGTGGACATGGAGAAGGATGCGCCCTATACGTTCATGTTCGACATAGCCGTGGCTCCCGAGTTTACGGCCGAGCTGACGGGCGATGACACCATCGACCACTACACCATTACGGTTGACGACGACGTTATAAACCGCCAGATAGACATGTTCGCCTCGCGCGCCGGCCACTACGACAAGGTGGAGGAGTATCAGGAGCACGACATGCTGAAGGGCGACCTGCGCGAGCTCGACGAGAACGGCAACGCCAAGGAGGGCGGCATAACCGTGGAGGGAGCCGTGCTGATGCCCGAATATATTAAGGTGGACGACCAGAAGAAGCTGTTCGACGGCTGCAAGTTGGGCGACATAATCACGTTCAACCCGAAGAAGGCTTACCCGGAGAGCGACGTCGAGGTTTCTTCGTTGCTTAAGATTAAGAAAGAAGAAGTGGCCGGCGTGAACTCTGACTTCAGCTACCAGATTACCGAGATATCCCGCTACGCCAAGGCCGAGGTCAACCAGGACTTGTTCGACCAGGTGTTCGGCAAGGACGCCGTCAAGGACGAGGCCGACTTCCGCGCGAAGATAGCCGAGGGGCTTAAGGGGCAGTTCGCCATGGACACCGACTTCAAGTTCATCCAGGACGTGCGCAAGTACATGGAGGACAAGGTCGGCGCGCTGGTTTATCCCGACGCGCTGCTTAAGCGCGTGATGCTCAACAACAACAAGGACAAGGGCCAGGAGTTCGTAGACAAGAACTACGACATGAGCATCAAGGAGCTGACATGGCACCTCATCAAGGAGCAGCTCGTAAAGGCCAACGGCATCAAGATTGAGGACGCCGACATAAAGGAGACAGCCAAGGAGGCCGCACGCGCCCAGTTCGCCCAGTACGGCATGAACAACATTCCCGAGGAATACATCGACAACTACGCCACGGACATGCTTAAGAAGAAGGAGTATATCGACTCGTTCGTAGACCGCAGCGTGGACCGCAAACTGACCGAGGCGCTTAAGAAGGTGGTGAAACTCAATGAGAAAACAGCCACTCTCGACGAGTTCAACAAGCTTATGCAAGGCGAATAAATATTTTTTTTGCAAAAAAACTTCCGTAAAATAAAGGAGGTTTCCGACTTTTTTATTAACTTTGTTCCGCACGAACAAGCGAAAAGGGTCGGCAACCTCCTTTTTCGCATGAAACGGGAACGGATGGAAAATGCGATGCGCGCCTGCGGCGCCGCCGCGCAACGAGCGGCTATTCATTTTTCATTATTCATTTATTAATTAATATAGGAATGAACGATTTTAGGAAATATGCCGTCGGCCACCTCGGCATGGACGGCTTGGCGCTCGACGATGTGATGAAGGCCCAGATGCAGTATCTCAACCCTTACATCCTCGAGGAACGCCAGCTTAACGTCACGCAGATGGACGTGTTCTCGCGCCTGATGATGGACCGCATCATCTTCCTCGGAACGCAGATTGACGATTATACGGCCAACACGCTGCAGGCGCAGCTGCTTTACCTCGACTCGGTTGACTCGGGCAAGGATATCTCCATTTACATCAACAGCCCCGGCGGCAGCGTTACGGCCGGACTCGGCATTTACGACCAGATGCAGTTCATATCGAGCGATGTGGCCACGATATGCACCGGCATGGCCGCCTCGATGGCCGCAGTGCTGCTCGTGGCCGGCACGGAGGGCAAGCGCTCGGCGCTGACCCACAGCCGCGTGATGATCCACCAGCCGCTCGGCGGAGTGCAGGGGCAGGCTTCCGACATAGAGATCGAGGCCAAGGAGATACTCAAATTCAAGAAAGAACTTTATACGATAATATCCGAACACTCGCATACTCCTTACGAAAAGGTTTACAAGGACTCAGACCGCAACTATTGGATGACGGCCGAAGAGGCCAAGGAGTATGGCATGATTGACGCAGTGTTGACAAAGAAAAAATAATATTGACGTGGCGCGCCGTAGCACGGCACGCCGCCTTTACTTGATATGGCAAATAGGAATAATCGGGCGGAAAAGGTTTGCAGCTTCTGCGGAAGGAGCGAGCACGAGGTGAAACTGCTTATCACCGGCTTGACGGGATTCATCTGCGAAGACTGCGCCGCGCAGGCATACGAGATTGTGAAGTCGACCGGCGTGCTCGACGTAGAGCACAATAAGCAGGGGGCTAAGTTCAAGCCTAAGAAAGTGCCGAAGCCCAAGGAGATAAAGGATTATCTCGACCAGTACGTCATCGGGCAGGACGACGCCAAGCGTTGCCTGGCCGTGGCCGTGTACAACCATTACAAACGGCTTCAACAACCCGAAGACGACAACGGCGTGGAGATAGAAAAGAGCAATATAATAATGGTGGGCAGCACCGGTACGGGCAAGACCCTCATGGCCCGCACGATAGCCAAGCTGCTCGACGTGCCGTTTACCATCGTCGACGCGACGGTGTTCACCGAGGCCGGTTACGTGGGCGAGGATGTCGAGAGCATTCTCAGCCGCCTGCTCCAGGTGGCCGACTACGACGTGGAGGCGGCCGAGCGCGGCATAGTTTTCATCGACGAGATTGACAAGATAGCACGCAAGAGCGACAATCCGTCGATAACACGCGATGTTAGCGGCGAAGGCGTGCAGCAAGGCCTGCTGAAACTCTTGGAAGGAACCATGGTCAACGTGCCGCCGCAGGGCGGACGCAAGCATCCCGACCAGGAATACATCCACGTCGACACGAAGAACATTCTCTTCATCTGCGGCGGCGCGTTCGACGGCATAGAGCGCAAGATAGCCCAGAGGATGAACACCCACGTGGTAGGTTACAACTCCGTGCAGAACGTGCGCAACATCGACAAGAACGCCCTGATGAAGTACATCCTGCCGCAAGACTTGAAGTCGTTCGGCCTGATACCTGAAATCATCGGCCGCCTGCCGGTTCTTACATACCTTAATCCTTTAGACCGCGACGCTCTGCGCTCCATACTCGTAGAGCCGAAGAACTCTATCGTAAAGCAGTATAAGAAACTGTTCGAGATGGATGGGATAGAGTTGGATTTCACCGACGAAGCCCTTGATTTCATCGTCGACAAGGCCATGGAATACAAGTTGGGGGCGCGCGGACTGAGGTCGATCGTCGAAAGCGTGATAATGGACGCGATGTTTGAAATACCGTCGAAGGACGTCAAGACCTTCGAGGTTACTCTTGATTATGCGCGCAAGCAACTTGAGAAGGCGCACTTCAACAAGCTGGAAAGCGCCTGACATGCCTGCCTATGAAATATGACATTTAAAAAAGTTACCCTGTTAGTTGTATGAATCACGACGTTAATCTTAATGAAAAGCTGAAACAATATTTCGGCTTCGACAAGTTCAAAGGTAATCAAGAAGCAATAATACGCAACCTTCTCGACGGCAAGAACACTTTTGTGCTGATGCCGACGGGCGGCGGAAAGTCGTTGTGCTACCAGCTTCCTTCGCTCATCATGGACGGTACGGCTATCGTCATATCGCCGCTGATAGCGCTGATGAAAAACCAAGTGGACGTGATTAACGGCATGACCGAAACCGACGGAGTGGCGCATTACTTGAACTCTTCGCTCAACAAGTCGGCGATCGACCGCGTGAAGGCGGACATCCTCGACGGCAAGACGAAGCTGCTCTATGTCGCCCCGGAGTCGCTGACGAAGGAGGACAATGTCGACTTCCTGCGTGGAGTGAAGATTTCATTCTACGCCGTCGACGAGGCTCATTGTATCTCTGAATGGGGGCACGACTTCCGTCCTGAGTACAGGAGGATACGTCCGATAATCAACGAAATCGGCAACGCTCCCGTCATCGCCCTTACGGCTACCGCTACTGACAAGGTGCGCACGGACATAAAGAAGAGCCTCGGCATCGTCGACGCGACCGAGTTCAAGAGCTCTTTCAACCGTCCCAACCTGTATTACGAGGTCCGCCATAAGACAAAGGACATAGACAAGCAGATTGTGAAGTTCATCAGGCAGAACCCGGGCAAGAGCGGAATCATTTATTGCTTGTCGCGCAAGAAAGTGGAGGAGCTTGCCGCCGTGCTGCGCGCAAACGAAATCAAGGCCGCAGCCTACCATGCAGGCTTGGACTCGGGCACTCGTTCCGCTACGCAGGATGACTTCCTCATGGAACGCATCGACGTGATCGTTGCGACCATAGCGTTCGGCATGGGCATCGACAAGCCTGACGTACGCTTTGTCATCCATTATGACATACCGAAGAGCCTTGAGGGGTATTACCAGGAAACAGGACGCGCCGGACGCGACGGCGGAGAAGGTAAGTGCATCGCGTTTTATTCCTATAAGGATTTGAAGAAGCTTGAGAAGTTCATGGAAGGCAAGCCTGTTGCCGAGCAGGACATAGGCCGCCAGTTGCTTCAAGAGACTGCGGCTTATGCCGAATCGTCGGTTTGCCGCAGGAGGATGCTTCTCCATTACTTCGGCGAAGAGTACGGGCCTGAGAACTGTGGAAATTGCGACAACTGCCTGCATCCCAAGACAAAGATAGAGGGGAAAGACGCTTTGATGGTTGTTTTGGGCGCCATTGCCGCGATAAAGGAGGATTTCCGTACGGATTATGTGATAGATTTCGTTGAAGGCAAGGATACCAACGACATCGTGGCACATAAGCACGACAAGCTTGAAGAGTTTGGTTCGGGCGAGGATATGGACGAGAAACTGTGGAATCCTGTCATCCGCCAGGCACTTATTGCCGGGTATTTGAAAAAGGACGTAGAGAACTACGGCATATTGAAACTTACGGCGGCAGGCAAGAAGTTCATGAAGAATCCGAGTTCGTTCATGATTGTGCTTGACAATGAGTTTAATGAGGATGACGAGGATGACGGGCATGAAGGCATAAGCGCCGCTCTCGACCCGACGCTTCATTCCATGCTGAAAGACTTAAGGAAGAAGGTCAGCAAGAAGGTGAAACTTCCGCCTTACGTCATTTTCCAGGACATTTCGTTGGAACAGATGGCAACGGTTTATCCCGTAACGCTCGAAGACCTGCAGAACATCCAAGGGGTGGGTGCCGGCAAGGCGCGCCGTTACGGCAAGGAGTTTGTCGCCCTGATAAAGAAGTATTGCGAGGAAAACGAGATAGAACGCCCCGAGGAATTGCGTGTAAGGACTGTCGCTAAGAAATCCGTCCTGAAAGTGAAGATTATACAGAGCATCGACCGCCAGGTGGCGCTCGACGACATAGCCGAGGCCCAGGGCTTGGAGTTTGAAGAGCTGCTTGACGAGGTTGAGGCCATCGTTTACAGCGGAACGAAGATTAATATCGACTATTTCCTTGAGGAGGTGATGGACGACGACCACGTGGACGATATTTACGAATACTTCAAGGAAAGTGAGACCGACGATATCGAGACTGCCATGGACGAGCTTGGCGGCGATTACAGTGAAGACGAGATAAGGCTCGTGCGTATCAAGTTCATGTCTGACATGGGTAATTAAGGCATTCTTTAAAAATATTGTTTCCGCCCCATTGCGTTTCCTAAGTGCAACGGGGCGGATTTTTTATGCCGTATTTTGCAATGGGACGGATATAAAGAAAATCCCCATCACCTTGTGTCGGTAACGGGGATTGGGTGTGGGCGCTGAGGGATTCGAACCCCCGACCCTCTGCTTGTAAGGCAGATGCTCTAAACCAGCTGAGCTAAGCGCCCTTGCTTGTGTTAAGCGAGTGCAAAGATACGGCATTTTTTCATTCCTGCAAAATTTTAGCGTTGTTTTTTTAGTTTTTCTGTGAAAATAGTCCGTTTCGGGGTTGTTGTTTGCGTGTGCGGGCAATGTTTGCTGCAATGTTGCTGTCTGTAGGGGTGGCGAATGCCGCATTCTTTGCGTTTGTATTTTGGTTTTTATTGCAGGCCCAAATACTGCGTAACGCTTGAATTTTTGTTAAAGCCGTGCGCCCCGCGCGGTTAAATTCTTATAAAAAAACGGCTCCGGCGGGTTCCGTAAATTTGTCTGTGTGTTAGTTTTTTCGTAATTTTACGCTGAAAATAAGTGAAGTAGTAAGATTATGAACAATTATTTATTCTTGGCTTTGGCCATTCTTGCCGAGGCCGTCGCCACTACGGCGTTGAAGATGTCAGAGCAGTTCACGCGCCTGTTGCCGTCGGCCGTCACCGTTGTCGGTTACGCCGCGGCGTTCTATTTCCTTAGCCTGTCGTTGCGCACGATACCCGTCGGCGTGGCATACGCCGTATGGTCGGCCGTCGGCATAGTGCTGATAACGGTGGTCGGGGCGGTGATCTTCCGCCAGGTGCCCGACCTTCCGGCAGTCATAGGGCTTGCGTTGATCATCGCCGGAGTTGCCGTCATCAACCTGTTTTCTAAGATGTCGGCGCATTGATTACGTCTGTTCGGTATAAGGATTATTCCATAAAAAGTATCGTTGTTGTATTGGGTTTATGAAGTCGGTGGCATTTTGTCATTGCCTTAACGGCGATTTTCAATTCCGGGCTTAGACCCGGAATCCAGTGTATGCAACCAAGTTGTTGACGTAAGGATATTTTCTGGATTCCGGGTCTAAGCCCGGAATGACAAATGCTACCGACTTCTTATCCCTTAGGATGGATTCATTTTCTTTATCCTTATACCGAACTGGCGCATTGATCCCGGCCGTTAGCCGCCGGCGTTCGCGCTTGTTCCGTTACAGGCCGTAAACCACGGTTTTGCCAAAGGTTGCCTTTCAGCGTGTAAAAGGCAGCCTTTGGTGCTTTAAAAGGCAACCTTTTGCAGCCCGAAAGGTTGCCTTTTGGGCGGCCGGGCGTAATGTATTGTTATTCAGTGCTTTATGAAACGGTTGAAAAACACTGCCCGTTTACGTTGCCGGCGCATCGTCGCTGCCGCTTTCATTGTCTTCATTCCCATTCCCCGCAACCTTCGCAAACGTGTCGTATTAAGCGTCGCCGGCGCTTCTTGGGCGGTGCGCCCATGCTTAAAAAGCATTAAGTAACAAATATTTATCACGTTTGTATGCGCATGAATGGATTTTAATTATTAATTTTGCAGCCGTTAATACGTATTATATTTATGGATCTTGACATGCTTACGGCCATATCCCCCATCGATGGGCGGTATCGGTCAAAAACGGCGCAACTTGCCGCCTATTTTTCAGAATACGCTCTCATACGTTACCGCATACGTGTTGAGATAGAATATTTCATCACCCTGTGCGAGCTTCCGTTGCCCCAGTTGGCCGACTTCGACCTGTCGCTGGCTCCGCGCCTGCGCGACATTTACCTGAAGTTCGACGAGGCCGGGGCGGCTCGTGTGAAAGAGATTGAAGGCATAACCAACCACGACGTGAAGGCCGTGGAGTATTATATCAAGGAACAGTTCGACGCCATCGGAGGGCTCGACAAGTATAAGGAGTTCATCCACTTCGGCCTCACCTCGCAGGACATCAACAACACTTCGGTGCCCCTTTCGATAAAGGAGGCTTTGGCCGACGTGTACGTCCCGATGTTGAAAGAGCTGATACAGCAGCTCGCCGACTACGCAGAGGAGTGGAAAGACGTGCCCATGCTCGCCAAAACCCACGGCCAGCCTGCTTCGCCCACGCGCTTAGGCAAGGAGATAATGGTCTATGTCTACCGCCTCACCGAGCAGCTCAAGCAGCTCGAGGCGTGCCCCGTGACGGCCAAGTTCGGCGGGGCCACGGGCAACTATAACGCCCACCACGTAGCCTATCCACAGTACGACTGGCGCGAGTTCGGCAACAAGTTCGTAAGCGAAAAGCTCGGACTCTGCCGCGAGCAGTGGACCACCCAGATAAGCAACTACGACAACCTCGGCGCCCTCTTCGACGCCCTGCGCCGCATAAATACGATAATCATCGACCTCGACCGCGACTTCTGGATGTACATCTCGATGGAGTACTTCAAGCAGAAGATAAAGGCCGGCGAGGTAGGTTCGAGCGCCATGCCCCACAAGGTCAACCCTATCGACTTCGAGAACAGCGAGGGCAACCTCGGCATCGCCAACGCGATACTGCAGTTCCTTGCCGCCAAACTGCCCGTAAGCCGCCTGCAGCGCGACCTTACTGACTCGACCGTGCTGCGCAACGTAGGCGTGCCCCTCGGCCACGGCATGATAGCCCTGCAGAGCACGCTGAAGGGTCTGCGCAAGCTCATACTCAACGAAGAGAAGCTCAACGCCGACCTCGACGACATGTGGGCCGTAGTGGCCGAGGCCATCCAGACCATACTGCGCCGCGAGGCTTACCCGCATCCCTATGAGGCACTGAAGGCCCTTACGCGCACGAATAAGAAGATGACGGAGGAGACAATCCACGAATTTATCAACGGACTTAACGTGAGCGACGTGGTGAAGGCCGAACTCATGGCCATAACGCCGCATAATTATACGGGAATGTAGAATTTAAATTAAGAATTAAGAGTTAAGAATTAAGAAAACAATTAGGATGACAGCAAGGCGGATTTTCTTAATTCTTAATTCTTAACTCTTAATCATCAGAAATACTAACCGCCGTGAGGCATTAACAATTAAGATTATGTCAGAAGAATTGGAAAACAAGAACGAGAGTTTGTCTGCAGGACAAAACGACGCAGGCCGTGAGGCTTACAAGCAGACCGAAGGCTTTAACAATCAGAGTGGAAACAGGCCTATGCGCCCGCGCATCAAGGTGCAGCGCGCGTATACGCCCAACAGGAGTTACAACAAGGACGAAGGCGGATTCCGCCCCGAAGGCTTTGGGGCGGGGTTGCAGCAGCAGGGTGGGGCGCAACGCCCTTACCGTCCGCGCTACAACGCCGACCGCCAGGGCGGCTACCAGTCGCAGCAGGGTGGCTACCAACAACGTCAGGGCGGCTACCAGCCGCGCCAGCAAGGTTATCGTCCTAACTATAATAAGGAAGGCGAAGAGGGCTACCAGCCCCGCCAGGGCCAGTACGGCCAGCGTCCGCAGCCGGGCTACCGTCCGCGCTACAACAAGGACGCCGAGGGCGGCTACCAGCCCCGCCAGGGCCAGTACGGCCAACGTCCGCAGCCGGGCTACCGTCCGCGCTACAACGCTAACCAAGGCGAAGGCGGCTACCAGCCGCGCCAGGGCGGCTACCAGCGTGGCGGCTATCAGCGCAACGCCTACGGCCAGCCGCGCCAGGGCGGCTACAACCGCCAGGGCTACAACCGCCAGCGCACGGCCGACTACGACCCTAACGCAAAGTACAGTCTTAAGAAACGCATAGAATATAAGGAAGAGCACATCGACCCGACGGTGCCCGTCCGCCTTAACAAGTTCCTCGCTAACGCCGGCATCTGCAGCCGCCGCGAGGCCGACGAGTTCATCCAGGCAGGCGTGGTGACGGTCAACGGTAAGGTGGTCACCGAACTCGGAACGAAAGTCTTGCGTACCGACGAGGTGAAGTTCCACGACCAACCGGTCAAGATGGAGAAGAAAGTCTACGTGCTCCTCAACAAGCCGAAGGACACCGTGACCACCAGCGACGACCCGCAACAGCGCAAGACCGTCATGGACTTGGTTAAGAACGCCTGTCCCGAGCGCATCTATCCCGTGGGCCGCCTCGACCGCAACACCACCGGAGTGCTGCTTCGCACCAACGACGGCGACCTGGCCAGCAAGCTCACTCATCCTAAGTTCTTGAAGAAGAAGATATACCACGTGTTCCTCGACAAGAACGTCACCGCGCACGACATGCAGCAGATAGCCACCGGCATAACGCTCGACGACGGCGAAGTGCACGCCGACGCGATAGAGTATGCCAGCCCGACGGACAAGAGCCAGGTGGGCATCGAGATACACAGCGGCAAGAACCGCATAGTGCGCCGCATCTTCGAGAGCCTCGGCTACCGCGTCGTCAAGCTCGACCGCGTGCAGTTCGCCGGACTGACTAAGAAGAACCTGCGCCGCGGCGACTGGCGTTTCCTTACGGAAAAGGAGGTCGACATGCTGCGCATGGGGGCTTTTGAATAAGGGTGAAAAGGTGAAAAATTGAAAAGGTGAAAATGAAATAAAAGTGAGAATGTGAGAAGGTGCGAGGGTGTGAAACTGCAATGCATGCGGCTTTAACTTCTATAACTTCTTTAAATTCTTTAACTTCTTGGAAATAACATGGAAAAGATAAAGAGGACAAAAGTTGTCGATGTGCTCGCCCGTACCGATTTCGGGGCAATCGTCAACGTGCGCGGCTGGGTGCGTACCCACCGCAGCAGCAAGTCGGTCGACTTCATAGCGTTGAACGACGGTTCTACCATTAAGAACGTGCAGGTCGTAGTCGACCCGTCGAAGTTCGACGCCGACATGCTTAAACAGATAACGACCGGAGCCTGCATAAACGTCAACGGCGAATTGGTGGAGAGCCAGGGAGCCGGCCAGACGGTCGAGCTTCAGTGCCGCGAGTTGGAGGTTTACGGTACGTGCGGCAGCGACTATCCGATGCAGAAGAAAGGCCAGAGCTTCGAGTATATGCGCCAGTACGCCCATTTGCGCCTGCGCACTAACACCTTCGGGGCCGTTATGCGCATACGCCACAACATGGCCATCGCCATACATAAGTATTTCCACGACCATGGGTTCTTCTATTTCCACACGCCGCTCATCACCGCAAGCGACTGCGAAGGTGCCGGGCAGATGTTCCAGGTTACTACGAAGAACCTCTACGACCTTAAGAAAGGCGAGGACGGAAAGATTGTCTACGACGACGACTTCTTCGGTAAGCAGACTTCGCTCACCGTCAGCGGACAGCTTGAGGGCGAGCTTGGAGCTACCGCCTTGGGAGCAATCTATACGTTCGGACCGACGTTCCGCGCCGAGAACTCAAACACTCCGCGCCACTTGGCCGAGTTTTGGATGATCGAGCCTGAGGTGGCTTTCATCGACCTCGACGGCCTTATGGACCTCGAGGAGGACTTCATCAAGTACTGCGTGCAGTGGGCTTTGGACAACTGCAAGGACGACTTGGAGTTCCT
>CALUIJ010000124.1 GCA_944320675.1 uncultured Prevotella sp. | reverse complement strand
CGACAAAACACATCTTCGTGACTTGTTCAACAAATCGAATTTCAAAAATGTCAAAGACCAATATGATTCAAGCGAACCGAATTTATTTAATTTTTAACCTTGTCCATTTTTTAGTGGACAGTAGTGCATCCTACTATAATCCAAACGGTTGGTAACTGTCATGCCGCACCCCGATGCGCACCCGGAACGAAGACACACACGATTGCCAACGTTGCCGTACACACTGTCATGCCGCATCGGAGTGCGGCATGACAGTTACCAACCGTTTGGATTGAAAGGGGATGTTTGTTATATGTCGTATCATACACACATCCAAAAGGTTTGCGGATGAACCCGAAAGGTTGTCTTTCACACAGCGAAAGGCAACCTTTCACTCCGTAAAAGGCCGTCTTTTACAAGCTGAAAGACGGTCTTTTGCCAATGTGCTGACTGTCAGTGTGTTACTGGCTGCTTCGCGCCGTGCGGCCGTGCGGCCGTACGGCGCGGTCTTTGTCTGCGCCCATGCCGCGTAGTGGCGTGCAGGCCGCAAGGGCACTTATGGATAACTTGCGTTCCATGAAAAACTTTTTCGTGAAATAGTTGTTCGTTTTTTACGGATTTCGTACTTTTGTAATCAGAAACGTTAATTGTGCATATTGGGGCAGGCAAGCGCCATAAGGCGTGCCGGCACATGCGGGGATTGGCTTGAAAGTGTGCCGGGCATGCGTTTCGGATATTGGTGAATGTATTAAAGTAAATAATCATGAAAAGCTTATTGAGGAAAACTTTTTTTACCGGTTTCCTGTCGTGCGCGTTCCTCTTCGCGGGATGCGGCGGTGAAAGCAACGCTTCCGAGCCTGAAACTCCCAAAGGCCCCGATTCAGTCGTGACGGCCGGCTTCGCCAAAGGGGCCGACGTAAGTTGGGTTACCGAAATGGAGGACAAGGGCGTGAAGTTTTACGACAAGGCCGGCAACGTGAAGGAATGCATGGCCCTGCTGAAAGAGCTTGGCGTCAACTCGATACGCCTGCGCGTGTGGGTCGACCCCGAGGGAGGATGGAACGGCAAGCAGGACGTGCTCGCCAAGGCGAAGCGCGCGGCCGCCTTAGGCATGCGGCTGATGATAGACTTCCATTACAGCGACACGTGGGCCGACCCGGGACGGCAGGACAAGCCCAAGGCATGGGCGGATTACGACCTTGGACGGCTTGAGCAGGCCGTGGCCGGCCACACAAAGGACGTGCTCGGCGCGCTGAAGGACAACGGCATCGGCGTAGAGTGGGTGCAGGTGGGCAACGAGACCAGCGGCGGCATGCTGTGGGAGACGGGGCGCGCCGACGGCAGCGAGTTCGGCAACTTCACCCGCCTCGTCAACTCGGGATATGATGCCGTGAAGAGCGTTTATCCCGACGCTAAGGTGATAGTCCACCTTAACAACGGGCACGACCTGCAGATGTACACCTGGATGTTCAACGGCCTGAGTGACAACGGCGCAAAGTGGGACGTTATAGGCATGTCGCTCTATCCCGAGGCCGACAACTGGCAGGAACTTACCGACCGCTGCCTTAGCAACATGAAGACGCTTGCCGGCGTGTACGGCAAGGACGTGATGCTGTGCGAGATCGGAATGCCTTGGGATGCGCCGTTCGCCGCCGCCGCGATGGCCAAGATGATGGACGGATGCAAGGCCACGGAGCACTGTCTCGGCATATTCTATTGGGAACCCGAGTGCTACGGCGGATGGAACAATTACACCAAGGGCGCTTTCGACGATAGCGGAAGGCCCACGGAGGTGATGGACGCATTTAAATAAGGCGGTAAGACCGGCGGTCGGGAATGTTGGCGCAAGCGCCCGGCCCTATGTGGCGGGCCTGCGCCCATACGGCCGTAAGGCTTGGAAACCGCATAACCTGATAACAGTATAACTATAAGAAAATATGAAGAAAACACTTTTGATGATGCTGCTTTCGTGCGCCACGTTCTGCAACGCGCAGGAAAGGACAGAGACGACGCTGGCCGACGGCTGGCTGTTCTCGCGCGACAGGCTCACTTGGCAACAGGTCGGCGTGCCGCACGATTGGGCCGCAAACGGGCCGTTTGACAAGAAGCACGACCTGCAGTTCGTGGCGATAGAGCAGAACGGCGAGACCGAGAAGACCGAGAAGTCGGGCCGCTCGGGCGCGTTGCCTTGGATAGGCGAGGGCCATTACATGACTTATGTCGACCTGGCCGAAGGCTACGGCCACGTGGAGCTGCGCTTCGACGGGGCCATGAGCGAACCCGTAGTGAAGGTGAACGGCAAGGAGGCGGGCCGCTGGGCGTATGGTTACAACGCCTTCCGTGTTGACGCTACGCCGTTCGTAAAGCCTGGAAGGAACTTGATAGAGGTGGACCTTAGCAACATGGAGGAGAGCAGCCGCTGGTATCCCGGCGGCGGGCTGTACCGCCCCGTGAAGCTTATCGTCACGCCCGAGACGAGGATCGACGACTGGGGATGCTGGTTCCGCACGGACAAAATCAGTTCGAGGAAAGCCACCGTCAGCATGCACGCCGAGGTCGACGGACTTGAAGGCGCAGGCAACGCTGCGGTAAGGTTCAAGCTGACCGGCCCCGACGGAAATATCGTATGTGATGCAAAGTGCCCCGTAGACAAGGCCGACGGAAGCGCCACGCTGACGGCCGAGGTGGACAACCCCCGGCTATGGTCGCCCGAGTCGCCCTACCTATATACACTCACGACCGCCGTCACAGTCGACGGCAGGCAAGTGGACGAGACGCGCCGGCGCGTAGGCATACGCACCGTTGACGTGTCGGCCAAGCACGGTTTCCGCCTTAACGGCGTGAGCCGCAAGATAAAGGGCGTGTGCCTGCACCACGACCTCGGCCCCCTCGGGGCCGCCGAGAACAAGGCCGCGCTCATCCGCCAGATACGCATAATGAAGGAAATGGGCTGCGACGCCATACGCACGGCGCACAACATGCCGTCGACGATGCAGATGGAGGTGTGCGACTCGATGGGCATGATGGTCATGGCCGAGAGCTTCGACATGTGGATTTACCCTAAATGCAAGAACGGATACGCGCGCTTCTTCAAGGAGTGGGCTGACAAGGACATAACCAACCTCGTGCTGAACCACCGCGACCATCCGTCGATAATAATGTGGAGCATAGGCAACGAGATACCCGAGCAGTGGAGCGAGGAGGGCCGCGAGATTTCGCGCCGCCTGCAGGATCTCTGCCACAAGCTCGACCCCACGCGCCCCGTCACCCAGGGCATGGACAAGGCCGAGGACGCGCTGAAGTCGGGTTTCGCGCAGGTGATGGACGTGCCCGGCTTCAACTACCGCGTGCACAAGTACGACAACAGCATCAAGCAGCTGCCTCAGGGCTTCCTTTTGGGCAGCGAGACGGCCTCGACGGTAAGCTCGCGCGGCGTGTATAAGTTTCCAGTGAAGGTGGGCTACGGCCTTACTTACGACGACGGGCAGTGCTCGAGCTACGACACCGAGTACTGTTCGTGGAGCAATCTGCCCGACGACGACTGGCAGATGCAGGAGGACCGCAAGTGGACGATAGGCGAGTTCGTATGGACGGGCTTCGATTATCTCGGCGAACCTACGCCTTACGACGAGTACTGGCCTTCGCGTTCGAGCTATTTCGGGATATGCGACTTGGCCGGACTGCCCAAGGACCGCTACTGGCTCTACCGCAGCCATTGGCGCAAGGACTCGCCCACGCTGCACCTGCTGCCCCACTGGACGTGGCCGGGACGCGAGGGCGAGGTTACGCCCGTGTACTGTTACACGTCGTACCCCGAGGCCGAGCTCTTCGTCAACGGCGAGAGCCAGGGGCGCAGGAAGCACGACAAGGCGTCGCGCCTTGACCGCTTCCGCCTGCGCTGGAACGACGTGACGTACCAGCCCGGCGAGCTTACCGTCGTGGCATACGACAAGAAGGGCAACGCCGCCGACACGCTGACGGTGAGGACGGCGGGCGAACCGGCGCGCCTTGTGCTGACGGCCGACCGCACGGAAATATCGGCCCAAGGCCGCGACCTATCGTTCGTAACGGTGACGGTGGTCGACAAAGACGGCACGCCGTGCCCTACGGCCGACAACCTGTTGGCGTTCAACGTCGGCGGAGCGGGCAAGTTCCGTGCCGTGTGCAACGGCGACGCTACGTCGCTCGTCACGTTCGACTCGCGCCGCATGCCCCTCTTCAACGGTCAGCTCGTCGTCGTTGTGGAAGGCGTTGAGCCGGGTACGGCCACGCTGACCGTCAGTGCCGACGGCCTGCCCGACGCCTCGCTGCCGATACGTGTGGAATGATTGCGCACGCTTGGCGCAATCCTCGCGTAAGTGCTTGATAATCAATATGCTTTTAAGAGGCGGCATTTCGCAATGCGAAATGCCGCCTCTTACATGCAAAAAGGTAGCCTTTCGGGATGCGAAAGGTTACCTTTGGCGGACGAGGTATGAAGTTTCCTGTTTATTGCCCCTCGCCGCTTGTTTCCTTTATGATGAACACGCTGGCGGCACCGGCCACGAGGAGCACGCCCGATACGGTCATC
The DNA here is from genome assembly GCA_944320675.1 of uncultured Prevotella sp. Lineage (GTDB taxonomy): Bacteria > Bacteroidota > Bacteroidia > Bacteroidales > Bacteroidaceae > Prevotella. The sequence goes on along the minus strand of CALUIJ010000124.1, from coordinate 12,303 downwards.
ATGCTGCTCTGGGCACTGCCCACGAGGCTGAGCACTACGCCGCCGAGGGCGGCCGCTATTATCTGCGGTATGCATATCGTGCCGTTGAAGAGGCCGAGGTATGTGCCCATGTGGCTGCCGTTAAGGGCGTTGGTCACGATTGTGAACGGCATGGCGAGCATTGCGGCCCATGCGCAGCCTATGAGAAGGTAGGGGACGAAGAGCACGTACTGGTCGTGGATGTAGGGTACCATGAGGAAACCGGCCGCGCCGAGTACGAGGCTGAGCGAGTAGGCCGCCTTGCGGTTCTTGAACCTCGGGAGCATCACGGCCCAGCACACGCTGCCGATGGCCTGCACGGCGAAGAGTATGCCGACCCAGTTGCCTGCGGCTTGGAATCCTTCCGACGTCGGGTCGGTGGTCTGCCAGCAAGTCTCGGCTATGGCTCCGTTGGTGTAGTTCCACATGTAGAGGAACGCCGCCCAGCAGAAGAACTGTACGAGTCCGACTGTCCAGAATGCCGACGGGGCGTCGCGCAGCAGCTTGAACCAGTTAACCTTGTCCTCGTTAAGCGGTTTTGACAGGCCGTGGTATTCGGCGTATTCCTTCGGGGGCATTTCCTTTACCTTTACTGATGTGTAGATGACGCAGAGGATGAGTATGGCCGCGCCGATGTAGAACGAGTAAATCACGGAGTCGGGTATCACGCCCTTGGGCGCAATGTTGCTTATGCCTAAGAACGTGAAGAAGAACGGGAACACGTAGCCTACCAGCGAGCCGGCGTTGCACAGGAAGCTCTGTATTGAATAGGCCAGGCCTTTTTGTTTCTCGTTGACCATGTCGCCGACGAGCATCTTGAAGGGTTGCATGGCCATGTTTATGCTTGTGTCGAGGAACATGAGCGCGACGAGCCCGAACACCATGGCCGTAGATACCGTCATGCCGAACGAGCCGGCGTTGGGCAGCAGGCACATCACGAGGACGGCCACGAGGGCGCCGATGAAGAGGTAGGGTATGCGGCGGCCGAAGCGGCACCATGTCTTGTCGCTGAACGTTCCTACTAAGGGTTGTACGATTATGCCCATCAGCGGTGGCAGTATCCAGAAGTAGCTGAGGTCGTGCGGGTCGGCGCCGAGGGTGGCGAAGATGCGGCTGATGTTGGCACTCTGCAGGGCGTAGGCTATCTGTACGCCGAAAAAGCCGAAACTCAAGTTCCAGAGTTTTGCAAAACTTAGGTCAGGTTTGTTTTTTAATCCGGTATTCATTTTTTATGTTTAAGGTTTGAGTTAATTCATAATTCACAATGCATAATTCGCATTTCATAATTGGCTTTCGCCGGGCTTCGTTTCATAATTCCATGGCGTTGCCGTTATAATGTATGGCGCAGCCCTGATTATGCATTATAAATCGTCATGCATGTTCTTTGTCGTTCCCCTTATGATGAGTTTTGTCCTTACCACCCGTTTCTCTACTTTGTCTATGGGTATCCGTCCTTCCACTTTGCTTATCAGGATGTCGGCCGCCTGCTGCCCGACTTTATATCCGTTTTGTTCCACGGTAGTGAGCATCGGGTCGCAGGCCACGGCGCGTTGGCCGTTGGTGAACCCGCATATGGAAATGTCTTCCGGCACGCGCAGCCCCATGCGCTTCGCCGTGTACATTATGCCGATGGCCGTGTCGTCGTTGATGGCGAAAAAGGCGTCGGGGCGGTTTTCGTTGTTCAGCACTCCCGGCGTTATCCTTTCTGCTTCGTTGCGGTTGTCGCATTCCATCCTTATGCACTCGTCGGGGTTCAGCCCGTGCTTGCGCAGGGCGTCGTGCCAGCCGTTGTATCTGTTCTTGGATATTTCGAGCTTCATCGACGAACCGTAGAAAGCTATGTTGCGGCATCCCGTGTTTATCATGTATTCCACTGCGGCGAACGCCCCCATGTAGTCGTCAACCGTGACGCGGCTCGAATTGATGCCTGTGCATATCCTGTCGAAGAACACGAGCGGCACGCCCATGTCGATGAGGTTTTGGAAGTGGTCGTACTTGTAGGTGCCCTTGGCTTGCGAGACGATGATGCCGCACACCTTGTTCTCGTAGAACGAGCGGCACGTGTCAACCTCGCGCTGGTAGTCCTCGCCGCTTTGCGCCACAAGCAGCCTGTAACCGTGCTTCAGGGCTTCGTCCTCGATGCCGCTCAGCACGAGCGAGAAGTAGAAGTGGGTGAACTGGGGCAGTATCACGCCGATGATTTTCATCGTCTTGTTGCTGCGCAGCGACTCGGCCATGAGGTTGGGGCTGAAGTTGTGCGCGCGGGCGAACGCCTTTATCTTATTGCGCGTCTCCTCGCTTATCCTCGGGTTGCCTTTCAACGCGCGCGAAACCGTGGCCACGGAAACGTTGAATTCTCGGGCTATGTCTTTCATCGTTATCGGCGCGTTGTTCCCAGCCATCGTTGCTTACCTTTTACAGCGCAAAATTACGTATAGTCAACATATATTTACGTTTACACCTTATATTATTTAGAGTTTTCGTTGTGCAACCGATTGCGCACGTACGAATGTATTTTTTAGTTAAAAGCAATGCAAAATATAGTAAAACGGAAGTATTTTTGCAGTTGTGAAAACTGACCTTAGTGCCATGTGTTTGGCCGTATGACGAAAAAGCAATTTATTGGAAATATGTTTATATTAATGTTAACTTTAAAAGTGCAAAATGATGAAGCAGGTAAAATCAAGACCTCTTTTTAGGATCATGTCCCTGTTGCTGGGGCTGTTCCTATCAGTGGGTGCCTTTGCGCAAAGTGACGTCAAGGGCGTAGTGAAAGATGCTTCCGGCGAGCCGATTATCGGCGCCACCGTCCGCATTGTCGGGCAGGAAGGCGGCGTTATAACCGACTTTGACGGTAACTTTACCATCAAGGCCGCTCCCGGAGCGAAGATTTCGGTGTCTTACATCGGTTACCAGACGGTGGAGGTGCCGGTGTCGGCCAACATGGTTGTCACCCTCAAGGATGACACCCAGCTGTTGCAGGACGTGGTAGTCATCGGTTACGGCCGCGCCAAGAAGGAAGACCTTACAGGATCAGTCACGGCCATCAAGCCCGACGAGATGAGTAAGGGTATTACAAGCAGCGCCTCGGACATGCTCGTGGGTAAGGTCGCAGGCGTTGACGTGATCACTGCCGGCGGTTCGCCTGGAGCCGGGGCGCAGATCCGCATCCGCGGCGGCTCGTCGCTTAACGCAAGCAATGACCCGTTGCTCGTTGTCGACGGTCTCACCATCGACAACAACACGGCCACCGGCGTAAGTAACGTCATGGCCATGATCAACCCTAACGACATCGAGACCTTCACCGTGCTGAAGGACGCATCGGCCACGGCCATCTACGGTTCGCGCGCGGCGAACGGCGTCATCATCATCACGACGAAGAAGGGACGCAAGGGCACGGCCCCGCAGGTGTCTTACAACGGCGACGTGACAATCTCCACCACGCAGAAGCGTTACGACGTGCTCAACGCCAGTGAATACAAAGAGCTCGTGCAGAACGTGATCGGCGACGGAGCCTCACCCCTCGGCGACGCCGACACCGACTGGCAGGACGAGATCTTCCGCACAGCGGTCAGCCACACGCACAATGTCTCGATCTCCGGCGGTTTCAAGAACATGCCTTACCGCGTGTCGGCCGGCTACCAGAGCGACGACGGTATCGTAAAGGAGTCTTACATGCGCCGTTTCAACGCTTCGGTCAACCTTGCACCGACGTTCCTCGACGACCATCTCAACTTCAACGTTACGGCCAAGTTCACCAACGAGGAGGACAGCTATGTTGACTCCGGCGCCGTGATAGGCGGAGCGCTCGCCATGGACCCGACACGTCCCGTTTACCTTGATCCGTCGGACCCGGCTTACAAGTTCATGGGCGGATACTTCCAGTATTACCAGTCGACGTCCAACTTCACTGACAAGAGCTGGAATTACACAACCAACACCAACACCCCGCAGAACCCGGTGGCATACCTGAACCAGAAGTCATGCATGGCTTATTCAAACGACTTCACGGGCAACATCGAGATGGATTATAAGGTCCACGGCTTTGAGGACTTGCACATACACGCAAGCTACGGCGGGCAGTACACAGCCAGCCGCCAGTATGACAAGGCGTCTCCTTATTCTTACGACAACAACTATTACGGATGGAACGGAACGACCCGTTACTACAAGTACAGCATCACGGCCAACGTTTATGCACAGTACCAGCACACGTTCGGCGCCCACAACATCGACGTCATGGTAGGCGCCGAGGAGTCTCACTACCACCGCAAAGGATGGAACTGGGGCTGGGGCTGGGACCCGGCAGTAGTAAACGCTGACGGTACCACTGGCGCAAAGTATAACGAGTCGGTGAAGAGCGAGCAGGAGTGGGCTACGCACAACTCTCTCGTTTCTTACTTCGGCCGTGTAAACTATACTCTGCTTGACCGCTACATGCTCACCGCAACGCTCCGTGCCGACGGTTCGTCGCGCTTCGCAAAAGGCAAGAAGTGGGGCTACTTCCCCTCGGTTGCCCTCGCATGGCGCATCAACGACGAGAAGTTCATGAAAGACCTCAAGTGGTGGAACGAGTTCAAGCTCCGTCTCGGCTGGGGTCAGACCGGTCAGCAGGAGGTGGGTTACGACTTCCTTTACGCTCCGCTCTACACTGCAGGTAACTCTTACGGCATGTATCCTTTCGGCGATACATACTATACAACTATGCGTCCCGACCGTTACAATCCCGACCTTACTTGGGAGACTACGACTACATGGAACGCCGGTCTTGACTTCGCGTTCCTCAACAACCGCATCACGGCTAACGTCGATGCTTACTACCGCAAGACTACGGACCTTATACAAGAGGTCACCATACCCGTGCTCATGAACTTCGGCCAGCGCCTGCCGCAGAACATCGGTTCGCTTAAGAACTACGGTGTTGAATTCTCAGTCGGCGCGAAACCAATCGTAACGAAGGACTTCACTTGGGACATACAGTACAACGTGTCTTGGAACCACAACGAAATCACCGAGCTTATCGGCGGTGACGAAGGTTATATAGTAGAGTCGGGCAACACCATCTCGCGTGGTACCGGCCAGCACGTTCAGGCTCACACCGTAGGCCAGCCGGCCAACTCGTTCTGGGTTTACCAGCAGGTTTACGACGAGAACGGCAAGCCGCTTGAGGGCGTTTACGTCGACCGCGACGGCAACGGAATCATCAACAACGACGACAAGTACTTCTACCACAGCCCGGCAGCCGACGTCTACATGGGCTTGACCATGAAGTTCATCTACAAGCGTTGGGACCTGAGCTTCGCCCTCCGCGCTTCTCTCGGCAACTATGTTTACTACGACTTCCTGTCGAACAAGGCCGCAGTCAGCCCGTCGGGACTCTTCTCCAACAGCGCGTACAGCAACACGACACAGGCCGCCGTCGATCTCGGCTTCACCGGCACCGGTACCACCGAGTATTACCTCAGCGACTACTTCGTGCGCAACGCTTCTTACTTGAAATGCCAGAACATCACCCTCGGTTACTCGTTCCCGGCGCTCCTCAAGGCCGGCAACCGCGACATGTTCTCGGGCCGCATCTACGCCACCGTGCAGAACCCGTTCATCATAACGAAGTACGACGGCCTCGACCCGGAAGTTTCAAGCGGCATCGACAGCAATCCGTACCCGCGTCCGTTGAGCTTCCAGATTGGTCTTAATCTCAACTTCTAAACGTTTTGCGTTAAGTCATATTACGTGAATAATAAAATAAGGAACATAACAATGAAAAATATATTTGCAAAGACAATCGCGGCAGCCGTGCTCACGCTTGGATTGACCGGCTGTGTCAACGATTTGGACATCAGTTCAATCGATCCGCAGTCGTCTCCTTCGGCCGACGACATGGGCTTGCTCGCAAAATGTTACGGCGTGCTCGGGCTTACCGGCCAAAAGGGAGGCACGGGCAACGGCGACCTCAGCCTCGACGAGGGTGAGTCGGGTTTCTACCGTACCACGTTCAACCTGCAAGAGCTGCCTACCGACGAGTGCATGTGGGCTTGGCAGACAGACCCGGACATCCCGCAGATAACGATGATGAACTGGAACTCAAGCAGCGTGCGCGTGCAGTGGGCTTACACACGCCTTACTTACGACATCACACTGTTCAACAGCTATCTCTCACAGGTGGCCGACAATGACGAGAACCGCCAGTACCGCGCCGAGGTGCGCTTCCTCCGCGCCCTCCACTATTGGTACATGCTCGACCTCTTCGGCAAGTCGCCTTTCAAGACGGAGTTCAACATCACCGAGCTGCCCGTGGAGTACAGCGGCAACCAGATGTACGGATGGCTCGACAAGGAGCTTACCGATATTGAGAACGAAATGACCGCAACGGGAACCGGCGTAGGCGCGTTCAACAACAGCGAGAACTTCGGCCGAGCCGACCTCGGCGCAGTCTATCTGCTCCACGCCCGCTTGGCATTGAACTGCGAGGTGTACAGCGATACCATCGACGCCCGTACTGAATATGAAAAGGCCGCAAGGTATTGCACCCTCATCGAGGATGCCGGCGCATACAAGCTGGCCGGCAACTATGAGGAGCTTTTCATGGCCGACAACGACCAGAATGCAGACGCAATGCGTGAGATTATCTTCCCCATACGCCAGGACGGACTCAATACCCGCCAATACTCTGGTTCGCTCATGCTCATAGCAGGAGCACGTTCGGCTGCCATGCCGGATTACGGCATGAAAGAGTCTTGGACTTGCCTCTTTGCGCGCAGGGCCATGACGGAGAAGTTCTTCCCCGATCTCTCACGCGTTCCTCTCGTTCCGGACGGGGCGGCCACATCCACCGACGCCAACGAGGTAACCACGCTTGACCAGCAGTACGGCACAACCATCGAAAACGTAATCGCCGCCGCAGGCGACGACCGCGCCCTGCTCTACAGCGGCTGCGCCGACGGTGCGCGCACCATCTCGACTGATGCCGTGGCAGACTTTAAGAACGGCCTGTCGCTCGTGAAGTGGACAAACCTGAGGAGCGACGGCGAGGCCGGCAAGGACGTCTCGTGGCCTGACACCGACATCCCCCTCTTCCGCTTCGCCGAGGTTTACCTCATACGTGCCGAGGCCAATTGGCGCTTAGGCAAGTCTGCCACTGAAATCATGGCCGACATCAACGAGCTCCGCGGCCGCGCCAATGCAAGGTTGTTCAACGAGAACGAGATAACCGAGGAGAACCTTCGCGACGAGTGGAGCCGTGAGTTCTTCATGGAAGGACGCCGCCGCAGCGACCTCGTGCGCTTCGGATGCTTCACCGGCAACAAGTACCTGTGGGACTGGAAGGGCGGCGCCGCCAACGGCGTAAGCGTTGACTCCCACTTCGACGTCTACCCGATACCGGCCGACGACGTTATGAACAACAAGAACCTCACGCAGAACTACGGTTATTAAACAACGTGGCGGGAAAGTGAGAATATGAAAAGTTGATACGGAAAGGAAACGGTGGCGGCTGCGGCTTTCGGGCTTCCGCCGCCCGTTTCCCGCCTGTCATCACAAAATATAACAACTAAAAAACGAGAACGATTTATGAAAAATATAATTAAAAGCTTGTTGGCTCCGGCTTGCCTGCTGGCCGTGTTACCGTTCATGGCATCGTGCGAGACCGACACTGACAGCAATCCGACGCTGCAGAAGCCTACGTCGTTCGTGCTGAACACCCCGGCCTATGCCGACAATAATGTTTACGACCTTGCGAACTCCGAGTCGGTAAACTTTACAACCACCCAGCCCGACTACGGCTACCCCGCCATAACGGTTTACGAGGTGCAGGTGTCGGTTGACTCAAAGTTCGCCGAAGTCACGACGCTCGACGTTCCTGAGAACATAGCCTATACCACGCTTGCCAATACTTACACTACGGCCAACATGGACGTTGACGCCACCGAGCTGAACAACGCCATAGTAGCGTTGTACCAGGCCGCCCACGACGGCGCCGACCCGTCGGGCATCCCCATGTCGGCGTATGTGCGCTTGCTGGCACATGTCAACGGAGTCAGCGACAGCTATTGCTGCTCTAACGTGATAGAGCTGAAGAATGTCGTGGTTTCTTACATCGCTGTATTGCCTGAGAATGTTTACGTCGCAGGCCCGTCCATCCGAGGCGGAAGCGAGCCCAAGGAACTTGGTGCTGTTTACGGAGTCGAGGGAGAATGGTATGGCATGGTTTATATGTCGGAAGGTTCGTCTCTTAAGTATGGAGATGCCAGTGCGCAGACAACTGTGCCAAATACTGTTGACGATCAGGCTAATTCCGGTGCAACGGCCACAGACGACGGTGTGACATTCGCTAATGCAGGATGGTATGCCCTCCACTTGAAGGTTCTTATAGAGGACAATAGTATGAGGTCTACGCTTACGGTATATCCAGGTGCTGCTTATGTCTGCGGCATTATATGTGGTCCTGGAGCTGACGGCACAGGTGTATGGGATGATCCGAATACAGCTTGGGCTTTAACAGTGCCGACAGATGCAAGTGGTGAATGGGTGTCTCCCGCATTTGCCGGGAGCGGAGAGCTTCGTGCTTACATTAAGATTCCAGGATTGGATTGGTGGCGCACTGAGTTCACAATTTACAACGGTGGTCTTTATTGGCGTGATGCCGACATCGCCCAAAGCTGGGCTGAGAACGTTGGCGCGGCTTACTCTGTAACATGTAATCCAGGTCAGCAGCTCCATGTTAACTTCGATTATGATACGGCGGAAGTAAAATAGAAAGTGTGCGGTTATGAGGTTTCAAGGTATTGTGGTTATGCGGATTGAATATTGTATGGCCGTAAAAACCGGAAACCTCATAATCAGGAAACAGTAAAATAATAAATAAAAAAGAAACAATCATGAAAAATATAATGTTTTTAGGCGGTCTGCTTCTTTCGGCGATGACGTTCGTCGCATGCAGCGACGACTACACCGACTGGGCCGACCCGCAGAGCAATCCGCAGGAAGAGGCGGTAACGTTGCCCGGATATAAGGCTTCGGGAACGAGTTCTGTTGATCTTGCTGACGTTACGGGTGACAGCGTTCAGGTTTTGTCTTTGTCCGCAGTTTCGTTGCCTGAAGGATCCGTAGTAGGAAATACTCGTGTAGAATTGCTTCCTGCCGACGGTTCGTCGACAACGGCTGTAACGGTTGATGTCGACAATGAAGGCCGTGTAGGCAAGGCAGACTTGCAGGCGGTATTAGAGTCGTTTTATGGTAAGCGTCCGACAGAACGTTCACTCTCCGGTCATGTTTATTCAAACATAATAACTAATGGACAGGCTTTTCTTGTCGATGCAGGTACGATAACTGTTACTGCAACTCCCGAGGCCCCTTACATCGCCGATGCTTATTACTTGGTTGGCGACGTGACCGGCGGATGGGATGCCGACCATGTTGTTAAGTTCAATCATTCAGGTGCCGACGTATACGAGGATCCTGTGTTCACTGTTTCATTCACGGCCGCCGCGGGCAACTGCTGGCAGATAATACCGCAGGGCAACATCGACAATGATGATTTTTGGCATAAAGGCGCAGACGGCGTTGTCGGCGTGGCTACTGATGGTGACACGTCGCTTGAAGGCACGCTCGTAGCAACCGAAAGTGTAGGCGCAGGCAAGATTGAGAATGCTGGCATGTACCGAATGACTATCAATATGCTTGATTATACTTACACAATCGAGCCTATGGCCGCTACTTATTATTTGGTAGGCGACCTGCAAGGTTGGAGCGATTCTAATAGGAGTTGTGCCTTGTATCCTGAGACAGCGACGGTGCAGAGTTACACGACTCAATGGAATGGCGCAGGCAACTTGAAGATATGGGATAGCACGAATTTCGGTAATTGGGATGTGGCTTACGGTGCTGCCGTCGACGGCGACAATTCTCCTTCAGGCTCGTTGGTTAACAGTGGTGCCGGCGCGATAGTTGTTCCCGTAATCGGTGAGTATTATACATTTACGGCGGACTTCAGCAACATGACCTATACGTGGACACGTCTTGACAACCAGAATCCTGCAACTCATGCCTTTGTTGGCATTACAGGCGGATTCAGCGGATGGAATGAAGGTATTGCCATGACTCCGGTTGAAAATTCTCCCCACAACTGGATGATTACATACACTTTCACTAACGATGATGAAATGAAATTCCGTGACGGTAATACTTGGTGGGGCAATAGTACTGATGGTGGTAATATAACGGTGTCTGCAGGTACTTACAATATTTACTTCAATGATATTACAGGCCAATACTTATTTATAGCCCAATAAGCTATAGTTCCGACTTACTCTAAACGCATTGCCGCCTGCACGGTTCTTGATGAACGTCCGTGCAGGCGGCTTTTTTGTTCTTATTGGGTGTATGGAACGATGTTCCGTCAACGCTTACAGCATGGCAATGTCCTCAACGCTCATACCCGTAATTCTTGCTATGGCGTCGTCTGATAAGCCTTCGGCTTTCATGCTCTTTGCTATTTTAATGCGTTCTTCTTCTTTTCCTTTTTCTCTTCCCTCTTTTCTACCTTCTTCTCTTCCCTCTTTTCTACCTTCTTTTCTACCTTCTTTTCTACCTTCTTCTCTTCCTTTAATCCATCCTTGTTCTTCCCTATACGCCATGACGGCCTGGCTGTCGCGGTAAACCTTTATGCTCTCGTCGTATTTTATCCTGTCCTCCTTGCTCATGGCGGCAATGTCTACGATTTGCTCCAGTTTTTCGAAAACCGATTTCCTCGCCTTGAAAGGCATTCTCTGCAATGTTTCCATGTTCTTAAGTACATAAATCCAACGTTCAAAGTCATTATCACATTCATCCTCTTCCTTGTTGAAAGACGGAAGCTCCAAGAATACGAACCTCAGCTTGTCGGAGAACACTTCGTGGGTGTCGCGGTCGGCAAGCACCACGTCGGTGCGCAGCCGTCCCGTGGCCCGCTCCTTCAGCCTGAAGTCCATGAAGAATATTCCATAAACGGCTTTCACCTTATAGTCCCAGCCCACACCTTTCTCTCCTTGCCGGGCGATGGCCTGTGAAAGATAGTAGACGGCTCTTTCCTTGAAATGAGCCTGATATTCGCGCTGCATTTCCACGATGAACTGCTCGCCGTCCTCGTTGGTGCAGTATACGTCGTAGATGACGCCCCTGTCTCCCTGGAAGCCGGGCACCAGTTCTTTGTCGAGGAAGCGTATGTCCTTGATGTTCTTCTCGCCGGCGAACAGGCTGTTGAGGAAGTCTATGAGCAGATCCTTGTTTATCTCTTGTCCGAAGATGCGCTTGAAACCTACGTCAGTGAATGGGTTGATGAATTTTGACATGCCACGAGTGTTTATGGTTCTGGTATATTGCAAGTTCCGACACGGCATACCGCCGAAGCGTTTTTGGCGGTATGTGCTTTGCCGGTCTTATCCTTTTGCAAACATACGAATTTTTTCCCGAATATCCGAATAATATTTGAAAATAATCCGTAACGGCATGTTTCTTTCCTGGCATAAAGTTATACTTTTATCTGGAAACGTGTCATTGTGTCAAAATGAAAATGTCAGCGTTTTTTGTTGAAATAATGCCTGATGGGTTATGTAAGGACCGTTTTCGCCGTCTTGTCTTGTAAAAAGCGTCCTTGGTTTTCATGAAAGACGGCTTATTGTCGTGTCGTAAACATGCTTTTGTCCTGCCGGAGACGGCCTTTTGCATGCCTGAATACGGCCTTTCATCGTGGCTAAGAGCGGCTTTTCTGCTGTTTTTAGCAGTATTCTTAATGCACATTTATGGGTTGTGTGCGTGTAAGTGCTTGGCTGACAGGTTGTTGGCGATGCGCTCAAACAGGCTGCTTGTTTGCGGCCTGACGGCGGAAAATTCACGGCGGAACTGTTCTTGAAGCGTCAAGGAAAAACAAAGTGATAGCCGATACGGCTGAAAAATGGAAAAGTGATACTTCGCGGTGGTTGTGGGGCGGGGTGGTGGCGTGGCGCATCGGAAATGAAAATAAAAAACTGTTTATCTCGTTTTTATTTTGCGCTTCCTTCGGTTTGCCTTATCTTTGCATAAGGCAAACCTGCGCTCGGGAAATTGGGAGCAAGCTTCCTTTCCTCTCGCTTGCGTTGCCTTTGCATAAGGCAAAGTTCGTATAAACACGGAAAAAGATATGTTCCTCAAATCCGCAACCGCCCTCATAAGATGACACAGAGGTCAAAAAGGTAGCGACACTGTGGCAAAAGAGGGTGCAACGCAGCAAAAATCGCCACAAAGACGCATTAAATCCCCTTACCCCACCAT
>CALUIJ010000123.1 GCA_944320675.1 uncultured Prevotella sp. | reverse complement strand
CGACAAAACACATCTTCGTGACTTGTTCAACAAATCGAATTTCAAAAATGTCAAAGACCAATATGATTCAAGCGAACCGAATTTATTTAATTTTTAACCTTGTCCATTTTTTAGTGGACAGTAGTGTGATTATAACTATAAGGAATATGAAGGCGCATCGTGGAACGGCTTTACTGTAAGGCATGGCTATATAAAGAATTATGAGGCTAACCGTGACGGAGGAGCCGGCATCCGTGCTTTTAGGGGAGTAGAGTTGGAGAACATGGTAGTAGTTAACAACTACACCCATGGCAGTAGATCCCGTGGAGGCGGTTTGTATATGGATGGTTTGAACAGTGTTATCAGCAATAGCTTTATTGTTGAAAACTTCTGCGCCGGTTCTGAATCTTATGGAGGCGGGGCCTATATGATTGTCGGTACGGGTTTCAACATGGTTGTGGCTAACAATCATTCGCAGTTTTGTGGTGGCGGCCTTTTTATCGAGAGCGCGACGTTTTATAATAATACTGTGGCTTACAATAGGACTGGAGGAACGTTGGGAGATGGAAATGGCAGTGGTATTTTCCAATACGCAGATTCAGGCAGCGGCCGTCTTTCAAGTTTGGGGTTGTATAATTGCATTTTTTATGGAAATGTGGGAAATCCGAATAGTCGCAATTATCAAATTGCTTCGAACGCTCCCACTACTTTTGATAAGCCATATAATTGCTATGTAAGTGGAAGTATCGGCTCTAATATTGTAGGACGATTTGTAACAGACAATGTTTATAGAAACCAAGTGGGGACTAATCTTGCCAATCCATTTGAACTTGGGAATGGCGCACAGTCGGTAAATAATTATCGTTTGGCTCCCAATAGTACTTGCTTGAATAATGGAACGGAAAAATTGGGTAACGATGTCAGTATCCCAAGTACGGACATCGACTACACGAACCGTATAAAAGACTGTACGATAGACATTGGAGCATACGAAAGCGACAATGAGGAAAATATAAAGAATGAGGCACATTCGTCAAGCCAAGGAGCTTTGCCTTATGAATATGTGTATTATGTGACCCAAAACGGTGCGGGCGTCCGTAGCGGAGGCTCGGTTGTAGATGCCGCTTGCGCTGACAAATTGCAACAGGTATTGACCGCTGCAGGAAATTTTGTTGAGACGAACAGTGATTTTATCACTGCAAATGGAATAAGAGTGGTTGTTAAGGTCGCAGGTTATGATCAAGGTGAAAACGCCTTTGTTTATCATGCAAACACTTTGGCCGACAATAACGACCCGCAGAGCTATACGTTCGTAGTGCCTGACGGCGTGACCCTTGAGGGTGGATATGATGAAGATTTTAAGAATCGCGACGCTATGGCATACCGCACGGTGCTTAGTGCCGAGGCCGTGCCGACGCAAGGGTCTACGATTACGCAGAACGTCACGGGCTACCATGCCGTAACGTTCGGTTCGTGGCCGGGCACGTCGGATTTGGAAAAAGGCGCAACCATCGACGGTGTTTGGCTCGTCGACGGTTCGGCCACGTCGATGTCGGGCGAGGGCAACCCTGCAACGATGGGCGGCGGCGCCGTTGTTCCGAAAGGCGCGCACGTCAGGAATTGCGTCGTGACGGGTAACTCGGCCGTAGAGGGCGGCGGACTTTATCTGCTGCCGGGCGGCACGGTAAGCGGCACGGCCGTGTTGCAAAACACTGCCGACGAGGGCGGCGGCATCTACGCCGACAACGGCGGTACTGAAAACGGCACGGCCGACGGCCGCGCCCACGTAATATCCTGCACCATCGCCGACAATACAGCCGACGACGGCGGCGGACTCTATCTTGAGGACGGCGCGTCGATGCAGGTCAACACCGTTGTCTGGGGCAACACGGCCCCGTCGAACAAGAACGTCAGCGGAGTGACTAACAGGCAGTTCGCCGACGACAGGCTTGGCCGTGTGTTCAACATCGGCCAGTCGGACTTTTATCCTTTCAACGACTGCTTCGTTGAGAGCCAGGAGATGCCGGCCGACTTTGAGAACGCCGCGCTCGAAAGCGACGCCTCGCTTTACTTCGCCGACGAATACCGTCGTTTGAAAGATTACTCCTTGTTGATAAAGCACGGCTTAAGGAACAAGTATCAGCAAACCGTCGGTGCAAGTGGAACTGCTATGGGTTTGGTTGCGGAGTTCAACGTTGCAACAGCGGACATGCAAGGTGTCGACCGTGTGCAGGCCGGCAACGGCGCGGAGCGGCTTGATGCCGGAGTGTTCGCTTATGAGGGAGGAATATTGCCTGACGAACTATTCACACGTGTTTTTGTTTCGCAAGCCTCAAATGTCACAATGCCTGAGGGCTATGACGTACAGGATTATTTGGGCAAGTCGTTTTATACTTCTTTCACGACGCTTGAAGACGCCTTGGGCTATATCCGTAAGATGAGGGAAGAAGGGAAAGCTGGTGAAGGCACGCATTTCGATATCCTTATGGCCGGTGGTACTTATAAGCCTACGAACATGCGAAAGACGACGGTCGACGTGGCTCACGACCAACGTCTGTATTCGTTTTTGATTCCACAGAACGTGAATCTTTACGGAGGTTTTGCGGGGACTGAACTTATTTCTTCCAAAAACGAGAATGGAGACGCCGTGACGGTCATTCCCGGTGTTGGTGGAGAGTTTGACTGTATGGGAGAGTTAGGCGGAGATAATGGAATTTTGTCTAAGCGCAGTTTCTCTGATTTCAACAAAAACAACCTGTATGAACCGTGGGAATTGGCCAATCAGACGATCTTGTCGGGACGGATCAACGTTTCGGCAGGCGCAAGCAACGCTTACCACGTCGTATTCTCGGATTTAACAGGCGGCCAACAAAATAACGATGTCCTACTTGATGGGTTGACCATAATGTACGGCCAGACCGATGACGCTTTGTCAACCGTGTTTGAAAATGACGAGCAGGGCCGCGGTGGAGGAATTTACAGCAACGGTGTGGATTATACGCTCAGCCGTTGCCGTGTGCTCGACAATAAGGGCGTGCGCGGCGGAGGCGTATTCGTCCGTGATGCCGACCTAAATCTTACCGGATGCATCCTGGCAGGAAACGAGACTGTTGAGAATAAGAACCAACAGATCAACAAGTTGACAAGCCGCGGCGGAGCGGTGTATGTTGCAGCCATAACAAAAATTGCCAACTTGCGTGCCGTCAACACCCTTTGGGCTAATAATGAGTCGGCAGGCGAGGGCGGAGCCGTCGGTTCTAATTACGCTGAGGGCATATCGTCCTCGGGTGACCCTAAGATTGACTTGATGAACAACACGTTCGTGAAAAACAAGGCGCCTATGAATCCGGTTATTTACAATCATAACGCCAAGAGTACGATTGTGAATACGCTGATATGGGGAAATGATGGAGGAACGTATGACGACAATACGGATATAGCCCATATTTATGATGTCAGCCATTCTGCAAGCGACGTGGATTATGCAGGTAAGTTTGAAGGAAGCGGAGCTGATGGTAATATCTTGCTCGACAAGGACAACATGGGGCAGAACGGCCCCCGCTTGACTAATCCTTCGGGTGATGCAGGCGTGGTCGGCAACGCCGCGATAAACCTTTGGAATCCTGTGGCAATATCGGTCACTACGGATGCAGGAGACGGTATAAGCCATACGGATGCCAAGCCCCAAGACGAGGCTAATCATGAGCCAAACAGATTTACTGGCGCTTATAAGGGGTGGTTTGAAGAGAATAATGATATTGAAGAAGTGTATATCCAGCCTGTAAGTGGTGAATATTCACGTTATTCAGGCCCTCGTGGAGAGAACAATGCTGATTTGTGTAAGCCGATTGACATCGGAGTGTACGAATACCAGTATGTTCTTGAGTTTTCAAAGATGGATGAAATTTATGTTGACACGGTGTCGCGTGGTACGGGGTCGGGCGAAAACTGGATGAATGCTACGGATGACTTGCGAGGCGCGGTAATCGGCGCGGCAAACCCGACGGATAAATTGGGAGAGCCAAGGTTTGTGTATGTAAGGGATGGTGATTATTCTTGGAACAGACTGTCCGCCGGTTCAGCTTATGTCTTGAATATGAGCGAGGCGGAGGGGAATGTTTCTTTTACCCTGAAAGGCTCATGCACTGGAACAGGCACACAGCAGGATTTCAGCAGGCAGACTGTCGTCAGGGCATATCCGGGTACGAATCCGGCGCAGTTGATGACTGTTAACACTAACGGTAAGCCTGTGACGATAGAGGGCTTCACCTTTATCAATACCGGCGGCACCGGCGTTGACGCAAGCACCGGCACGAACGGCAGCTTCACGTTGAAGAACAGTGCGTTCCGTTGCAACGGAGGTTCGGGGCTGAATGTCTCAGGCAACGGCGGCCGTATGCTTATTTACAATACGCTGTTCGCCGACGGCGATGGCGCAGGCTTGTCGACTGATGATGGCGTTAACGTGGATGGCATTACCTTGGTGAACACTACGTTTGCCAATAACGGTACGGATATGAGCGTTGGGTTGGCGAATGTTTACAACTCTGTGTCGTGGAACAATGGAACGGCGAACATGCCTGCGGCGGTTGAAAGTGATAATAATGTATTTGTATTCAAGGACGGTAACATCACGGTTGACGACATGACGCAGACGCCTGAGGCGAACAATGCCGACATACAGCACGGACCTAACTTCGTCGACCCGTTGAACGCCGATAAGGAGGCGAGGAATTACCACATACGCCCGAGCCTGACGCTGCTCAATAATGGAAACAACGTGAACTATGCGCATAAAGTTCTTGAACTTGAAGACGCTTCTATTCCCGCCACCGAGGTGGATCTCGGCAACGGCACCCGCCTTGTCGACGGCACGATAGATGTCGGCGCGTATGAATATGAAGCTCCGCTACAGCCGATAGTTTACGTCAAGGCCGGCGTAGTGGGTGACGACAAGGACGGTAAGAGCTGGCAGACCGCGCTCGACGACCTTCAGGGTGCGGCCGACTTGGTAGGCATTTACGCTTCACAGCATGGAGGTGAAAACGGCTATGTGTTCGTCCACCGCAACGTGAGGGACCGCGACTTGCGCCTTAGCCTCGGCAGTACGAAGGTTTACGGCGGCATGTACGATGAAACTACGGCCTATAAGGTTTATGGGGACGACGGCTCGGTGAATGAAGAAGATGGCATTATCGGGAAAGCCGTTGGCGAACTGTTGGACAAGCGCGCCGGGCTGGTTGAATATGCGTCAGCCAACCGTTCGACGCTGACGGATGTAAACATTACCGGCCTAAACTCCGTGGTTGACGGCTTCGAGGTGGGCGGAATGGCCTACGTTGGCAGCGGCGGATGCCTGTCTACCTCCGTGGTTGGTGAAGGCGCAAGCGTAAGAGGCGACGGTTTGCTTTACAACGCGCTTGTTTACGGCGGCGTGGACGACGGCGTAAGGGCCGTGAACGTTACGTCCACGGGGACTCTTGGAAATGTTGCCGGAGGCAGCGCGAACAACCGTCATCCTGTAGCCGAGACAGATGTGAAGAATAAGTATGTCGCAGACGGCGAATGGGCTTATCAGCTGAATGAGGATGATACGCAAAACTTAGACGTAGCCGACGGAAATTCAGCAAGAAAGGCCGCAACTGAAGCTTGTATCTCCTTGGTAGGCCACAGCCGCGACATCGCCGGAAACCTGCGCATACGCAACACTGTTGACAACGGATGCTTTGAGACGTGGAACATAACGGCCGGCATGACGGCCGGCAACGTAGTTTCAGATGCTGATTATCCTCACGGCAAGTCGGTGGTTTACGTCCGCAAGGGAACCGGCGGCGGCTCTGGCAACAACGGTATATCTGAAGGTGCCGAGCTGCCGGTGACTAAGGCTTATACGCACGACTCTCCGTTTAATCCCGGCGTGTTGCTGCTTGAACACCGTGCCGGCTTGCGCGGCAACGGCAATGCCGTAGGCCTATCGCACGTGATAATGGAGCGCGACGTTCCGGCCGGAAAGGCCGACATGGCATACGTTCCGTTTGATGCGGCCGCAACAACGGTGGAGCCTCCCGGCGGCGTGGCTTTGAAATATTACGACGGCAACAAGCGTGCCGCTTATGATTACGCTTTTGACGCAAACGACGGCGGGGCCTGGACCGACGCGACCGGCTTCGGCGGTTTGGGCCTGCTGATTGACAATACGGCGGGCGGGACGGATGCCGTCGTGCGCTTCGTAGGCAAGACGGATCAGGCCGGCGCGTACGCCTATGAAGAGAACGGCGGGAAGAGCGTGGCGTTGAACGTATATAACAACAATGCCCCTTGGACTTCGCCCGGCGGCGGAAACACGTTCACCCACAAGGAGAACATGAGCTGGAACCTCTTCGGCTCGCCTTATCTCTGCGCGATGGATTACGCCGACATGGAGTATGGCCGCGTTAT
Organism: uncultured Prevotella sp.; assembly: GCA_944320675.1. Classification (GTDB taxonomy): domain Bacteria; phylum Bacteroidota; class Bacteroidia; order Bacteroidales; family Bacteroidaceae; genus Prevotella. The sequence continues at coordinate 9,172 of CALUIJ010000123.1, read as the reverse complement.
TTACGGATATGTTGGCGGCGGGTATAAGACTATCAACACCGACGGCGCAACCGAGGGGCACGTCCCTGCCGGCGACGCAGTGTTTACGCAGACGGCTTCGCTTAAGGATGCCGAGCGTTTTGGTGTCTCGTTGAGGAAAGACGGCACTAAGAGCGGCGCGGCTTACGCCGCCGACGAGGCCGGGCTTGCCTTGGCCGTAGCACGCACCGGCGGCACTCGCGACGACGACGCATGCGCCGACGTGTTGCTGCTGAACGCCGTAGCGCCCGGTGACGCCCGCGCCGACTTCGACATAAGCGCCGACGGCGTGAAGTGGATGGCCGACGGCTTGCCCCAGATATACGCCGTGCGTGGCGGCGGCCGGTATTCGCTGCTGTCGGCGGTGAACGTCGAGGGCGGGGTGGCCGTAGGCGTTACCGTGTCCGAGGCCGGCATGTACACGATATCCGTGCCCGATGGCTGCGATGCCTGGAAGTATGATGCCGTGATACTCGAAGACGCGGCCACCGGGCGCACCGTCGACCTGCTTGAGGGCGGATACGACTTCGTTGCCGATGCTCCGGGTGACGTCGCAGGGCGGTTCACCGTCAGTTTCAGCCGCACTGCCGGCTACTCCCGAGGCGTGAGCGCTTACTTCGTTTCTGACAACGTGGTGCGCGTTGAGGGCGTAGAGCCTGGCGAGCGCATACGCGTCTACTCTGTCGACGGCATGCTGGTTGCGTCGGTCGTGGCCTGCAACGCTGTCGAGGACGTTACGGCCGCCGTGGCTTCCGTGGCAGTGGTGAAAGTCGGGGAGAAAACTGTGGTGAAGGTGGGAAGGTTGTAATAACTGCCGGCATTAAGAAATTCTGTCTTTTCATTGTTTTTGTTTTTATTAAGTTTACATCCTTTTGTCTTCATCACAAGGCCGATGAAACATGTTGGGAAAAAAAGTCCCGCCTGTCGGTGGGCACTGCGTGTGCGCCACTGACAGGCGGGACTTGCGTAAACCGCTATGATTGGTTTATGTGTACGGCCTAATCGGCTATGTCGTTGAGGTCGAAATAAAGCAGGCGGGTTTCCGCCCCTTCGTCCTCCACCGTCAGCGTCACGAACTTCTGCTTCAGATAAAAAGGTATGGCGGCGGCGTAAGCGTCAACGGTAAGGAAGCGGCAGCCGGTCTTGTTGTCGGCGTTTCCTTAATCGGTCTTGCCATTGTTTCTCCTTTCTATCTTTGTTTCGCATTGCAAAGATAGTGCAAACCGAGCGAAATACAAAATAAAAGTGAGTGCAACGAGCGTTTTGATTAAGCGGGGGCAGAAGAAGTTTACTTATATGAATGTCCGCATTTGCCCAATACACTACATCCTATTCTAAAAGGTCTGTGGCATACCGTCATTCCGGGCGGGGACCCGAATCCAGTAAACACACTTTCGTCAATAACTTAGTTGCATACACTGGACTCCGGGATCCGGCCCGGAATGACGGGATGCCACAGACCTCTTAGAAGAGGATGTAAGTATTAAGTATTTGGCCGATTGCGGATATTCATAAATATTAATCCATACGCTTATCCTTTTTGTTTATGACTACATCCTACTATAATCCTAGCCGTCGGTAACTGTCATGCCGCACCCCGATGCGGCATCCGGAACGAAGGCACACACGATTGCCAACGTTGCCGCACACACTGGATGCCGCATCGGAATGCGGCATGACAGTTACCAACCGTTTGGATCGAAAGAGGATGTTTGTTATATGTCGTATCATACACACATCCAAAAGGTTTGCGGATGAACCCAAAAGGTTTGCGGATGAACCGAAAGACCATGTTCCGCACGGCAATACACGGTCTTTCGCCCGCCGGAAGGCCATGTTTTGGGCCGCAAAAGACCGTCTTTCGCGACAGTGCTGATTATCAAGCACTTACAGATATGCAACGACCCGTCCGGCACGCGGCGCGGAAACACGTGAGTAAAAATACCCTGTTTCTCTTCGCCGTAACCGATATTTTTCTTAAATTTGCGCCAATGTAGCAAGTCCGCCGTGGGCGGAACGCTCACGAACATTGAAAAACAAACATTCATACGACAATGGAAGACATGGAGAAAAACGGAGTGCAACTGCCCGACAATGCGTTCCGTGAACTTAAGGAGGGCGAAGAATACCGCCCCGTGATGGACCCGCAGAAGGCTTATCCGGAGGTCAACGGATGGTCGGTTACGTGGGGAGTGCTAATGACGATGCTGTTCTCGGCGGCGGCGGCCTACCTCGGCCTGCGCGTGGGCCAGGTGTTCGAGGCGGCGATACCCATCGCCATAATAGCCGTGGGAGTGTCGACGGCGGCCAAGCGGCGCAACCCCCTGGGCGAGAACGTCATCATACAGAGCATCGGGGCGTGCTCGGGCGCGGTGGTGGCAGGCGCCATCTTCACCCTGCCGGCCATCTACATACTCGAGGACAAGTATCCCGGCATGGGCGCGTCGTTCATGGAGATATTCCTAAGCTCGCTCCTGGGAGGAGTCTTGGGCATACTGTTCCTCATTCCGTTCCGCAAGTACTTCGTCAGCGACATGCACGGCAAGTACCCCTTCCCCGAGGCCACGGCCACGACGCAGGTGCTCGTCAGCGGCGCCAAGGGCGGCAAGCAGGCCAAGCCGCTGCTGCTGGCCGGATTAGTGGGCGGACTGTACGACTTCATCGTGGCCACGTTCGGCTGGTGGAACGAGAACTTCACCACGCGCGTCATAGGCCTCGGCGAGACTCTGGCCGACAAGGCCAAGCTCGTGTTCAAGGTCAACACGGGCGCGGCGGTGCTCGGCTTAGGCTACATCGTCGGCCTTAAGTACGCCCTCATCATCTGCCTCGGCTCGCTGGCGGTGTGGTGGCTCATCGTGCCGCTCATGGCCGTGCTGTTCGGCGGGCAGGTGCTCAACCAGTGGGACCCGTCGGTAACCACCGCCGTAGGCGACATGTCGCCCGAGCAGATTTTCACCTACTACGGCAAGTACATCGGCATCGGCGGCATAGCCATGGCCGGCATCATAGGCATCATCAACTCGTGGGGCATCATAAAGAACGCCGTCAGCCTTGCCGCGCGCGAGATGCGCGGCGGCAAGAACTCGGGCAAGCAGCTGCCCCGCACGCAGAGGGACATACCGTTTAAGATAATAGCCGCGGGCGCGATAGTGACGCTCCTGGTGATCTTCATCTTCTTCTGGGCCGACGTGATGCACGGCAACCTGCTCTTCGCCGTGGTCGGCATACTGCTCGTGGCGGTGATAGCGTTCCTCTTCACCACCGTAGCCGCCAACGCCATAGCCATCGTAGGCAGCAACCCCGTGTCGGGCATGACGCTCATGACGCTCATCCTCGCCTCCGTCGTAATGGTGGCCGTGGGCCTCAAGGGCACGGGCGGCATGGTGGCGGCGCTCATCATGGGCGGCGTAGTGTGCACGGCGCTGTCGATGGCCGGGGCCTTCGTCACCGACCTTAAGATAGGCTACTGGCTCGGCACCACGCCCAAGAAGCAGGAGACTTGGAAGTTCCTCGGCACGCTCGTCTCGGCCGCGACCGTAGGCGGAGTGATGATACTGCTCGACAAGACGTACGGCTTCGCCAGCGGACAGCTGGCCGCTCCGCAGGCCAACGCCATGGCCGCCGTCATCGACCCGCTGATGAACGGCGTGGGCGCGCCCTGGATACTCTACGCCATCGGCGCCGCGATAGCCGTCGTGCTCACGCTGTGCAAGGTGCCGGCCTTGGCCTTCGCCCTCGGCATGTTCATCCCCATAGAGCTTAACATACCGCTGCTGGTCGGCGGAGCCGTCAACTGGTATGTCACATCGCGCTCCAAGAACGCCGAAGAGAACAAGGCGCGCGGCGAGCGGGGCACGCTCATCGCCAGCGGATTCATCGCCGGAGGTGCGCTCATGGGAGTGGTAAGCGCGCTGCTGCGCTTCGGCGGCGTCAACCTCGTCAACGCCGAATGGCTGGCCGATCCGCTGTCGCAGGTGTGCGCCCTCGTGGCTTACATTCTGCTAATAACTTACTTCATAAAGGCCACGAAGAAGGCCTGACGACCCTCAGCACGGCCAAGGCCGCCCCTGCTTCGATGTCATATTGTAAACCGGCATGGCATGAAGCAGGGGCGCTTTTTCATATACGAAAACCCATTTTAGCAAGCAAGTGTTATTTTTTATTTAAACAACGCTGAAATGTCAGTTATTCCTTGACTGTAAAGAGCAAAAACGCTAACTTTGCAGCAAAACATAATTTTTACAAAAAATATGAAGAAACTTTATCTAACACTGTCACTGGCACTGATGTGCTCGGTGGCCTTCGCAGTTCCGGCCAAGCGCGGACTGTGGAAAACCGTTAAGCTGGCCGACGGCACCGAAGTCAGGGTCGAGCTTCGCGGCGACGAGTTCTGCCACTATTGGGAGGCCGAGGACGGCAAGATTTACGTTGAAAGCGCCAACAAGGGAGTTTTCGAGAGAGCCGAGAAGGAAGTCCTGATGAAAGCGGCCGAGCCGAGAATGAGCCAGGCCTACGAGGCAAGGGCCGACCGCGCGAGGAAAGTCAGGGCCGCGGCAGACGAAGGCGGGACATCATATACAGGCAAGAAAAAAGGCATCATAATACTCGTGCAGTTCGCCGACAAACAATTCGCCGAAGGCCACACGCGCGAGCTCTACCAGCGCATAGCCAACGAGGAAGGCTTCAACGAGATGGGCTTCAACGGCAGCGTGAAAGACTACTTCAAGGCCCAGAGCTACGGCCAGTTCGAGCTCGACTTCGACGTTGCCGGCCCGTACACCATGCCCAAAGGATACGCCTACTACGGCGAAAACAAGACGAACACGTCACAATCCGGCAACGACAGGGGCGAAAGACTGGCTGAAATGATAATAGCCGCATGCAAGTCGGCCGACGAGGAGTTCGACTTCACCCAGTATGACTGGGACGGCGACGGAGTGGTTGACCAGGTTTACATCCTCTACGCAGGACAGGGAGAGGCCGCCGGAGGCGATGCCAACACCATCTGGCCCCACGAATGGACGCTTGAATCAGCCATGGGATACTACAACTACCTGCTCAACCGCCCGATATTAGACGGAGTAAGCATCAACACTTACGCATGCGGATGCGAGCTGGGACAATACAACACGATTGACGGTATCGGCACGCTGTGCCACGAGTTCTCCCACTGCCTCGGCCTAATGGACATGTACGACACGTTCGGCAACGGCTACGGAATGGACGCATGGAGCCTCATGGGCCGCGGCAACTACAACGACGACAGCTTCACCCCGGCGGCGTTCACCAGCTACGAGAGGATGACCGCAGGATGGCTGCAGCCCGTCGAGCTGAAAGAGAACCAGACAATCGAGAACATGAAGCCCCTGACGGAAAGCCCCGAGGCCTACATTATCTACAACGACGCCAACCATAACGAGTACTACCTGCTGGAGAACCGCCAGAAACTGGGCTATGACGCGGCCCTGCCGGGCAACGGACTGCTAATCCTGCACCTCGACTACAACTCGACCGCATGGAAATACAACGTAGTCAACAGCGTAACGGGACAAAAGAATTACGGCGTGCCCAACGCACACGACCGCTGCGCGATAATACAGGCCGACCAAGGCGCGATGAGGAATACTCCAAGCGGAGACGTGTGGCCGTACATGTCACGCAAAGACCTGACAAGCGAGACCACCCCGGCCGCAACGCTGCACAACCGCAATACGGACGGTACGTTCAACATGAACAAGTCGGTGACGGGCATCACAAGGAACGGCGACAAGACCGTGACGTTCAACTTCAGCATTGACGGCTCCACCGGCATCGACGGCGTAACCGTAGACAATAAGGAAGAAGGCGACGCACGCATATTCAGCCTCGACGGACGCTACATGGGTAAGGACATGGACGCCTTGCAGAAAGGCATCTACATAATAAACGGAAAGAAGGTCGTCAAATAACGGCAAAACGTTAACGGAAGCAATAAAACAGCCTTGCAGGGAACACAAGCCTGCAAGGCTGTTTTTCGTTAAACCCAGAACCGGTCGTCAGGCTCCGGCCGGGCGCACACAAGAAAGCCTTGCAGGAACAACGGTGTCCCGCAAGGCTTCCGGCATCCGCCCCTGCGGCGTCGGCAAGGGGATGCCGCATCTTCGGCCGCCACCGCGGCCTACGGACGATTACGCGTCGATGTTGGCGTAGGTGGCGTTCTGCTCGATGAACAGGCGGCGCGGCTCAACGTCGTCGCCCATAAGCATGGAGAATATCTCGTCGGCCTCGGCCGCGTTCTCTATCGTAACCTGCTTCAAGAGGCGCGTCTCGGGGTTCATGGTGGTCTCCCAGAGCTGCTCGGGGTTCATCTCTCCAAGACCTTTATAGCGCTGCGTGTGGATGTTCTTGCCGTCGTCAACGCCCTCGCCGTACTTGTCGAGGAAGGCCTGGCGCTGCTGGTCGGTGTAGCAGTACTCCTTCACCTTGTTCTTGTACGTGCAGAGGTAGAGCGGCGGAGTGGCTATGTAGAGGTGGCCTTCCTGTATCACCTTCGGCATGAAGCGGTAGAACAGGGTCATGATAAGCGTGTCGATGTGGGAGCCGTCGACGTCGGCGTCGGTCATGATGATAATCTTGTCGTAGCGCAACTTGTCGATATTGGCCTCCTTATCGTCTTCGCCGTCGACGCCGAAGCGCACGCCTATGCTTTGGATGATGTTCATCACCGACTCGCTCTCGAACACCTTGTGCCACATCACCTTCTCTACGTTAAGTATCTTTCCCCTCAACGGCAGTATGGCCTGCGTGAAACGGTTGCGCCCCTGCTTGGCCGAACCGCCGGCGGAATCGCCCTCGACGAGGAATATCTCGCACTCCTTGGGATCCTTGTTGGAACAGTCGGCAAGCTTGCCCGGCAGTCCGCCGCCGCTCATGGGGTTCTTCCTCTGGACGCTCTCGCGGGCCTTGCGGGCGGCGATGCGCGCCGTAGCGGCGAGTATCACCTTGTCGCATATCTGCTTGGCTTCCTTGGGATGCTCCTCGAGGTAGTATGTAAGGGCCTCGGAGACGGCCTGCTGCACGGCTCCGGTCACCTCGCTGTTGCCGAGCTTGGTCTTGGTCTGGCCCTCGAACTGCGGCTCGGCCACCTTTATCGATATAACGGCGGTAAGGCCTTCGCGGAAGTCCTCGCCGGCTATTTCAATCTTAGCCTTCTCTATCTGCTTGGATATTACGGGGTCGCTGTCGGCGTATTTCTTCAGCGTGCGCGTAAGCGCCATGCGGAATCCCATGAGATGGGTGCCGCCCTCGATAGTGTTGATGTTGTTTACGTAAGAGTGTATGTTTTCCGAATAATCGGTGTTGTACATTATGGCGACCTCGATGGGTATGCCCTGCTTCTCGGTCTTAAGGTAGATTACGTCGTCGAAGAGGTGGGTGCGGTGGCGGTCGATGTAGCGCACGAACTCCTTAAGGCCGTCAACGGCGTGGAAAACCTCCTGGCGGGTCTTGCCTTCCTCGTCGGGGCGCATGTCGGTAAGCGTTATCTTTATGCCCGCGTTGAGGTAGGCCAGCTCGCGCATGCGCTTGGCTATTATGTCGTACTTATAGACCGTCGTGGTGAAAATCGCAGGATCGGGCCAAAACTGCTGGCGCGTGCCGCGCAGCTCCGTCTCGCCGACTACCTTGACGGGATAGAGGGGCTTGCCCTTCTCGTATTCCTGCTGGTATATCTTGCCGTCGCGGAACACTTGCGACTTCATCCTCGTAGACAGGGCGTTGACGCACGATACGCCCACGCCGTGGAGTCCGCCCGACACCTTGTAAGAACCCTTGTCGAACTTTCCTCCCGCGTGCAGCACGGTCATCACGACCTCCAACGCCGACTTGTGCAGTTTCTTGTGTTCGTCTACGGGGATGCCTCGTCCGTTGTCCTGCACGGTTATCGAGTCGTCCTCGTTAATCGTCACTTCGATGTGAGTGCAATATCCGGCCATAGCCTCGTCGATGGAGTTGTCGACGGTCTCGTTCACCAAGTGGTGAAGGCCCTTCTCGCTGATGTCGCCTATGTACATCGCCGGGCGCTTGCGCACCGCCTCCAGTCCCTCGAGCACCTGGATGTTACTGGCCGAATAATTGTTCTCGTTGATCTGATTTTCTGCCATTTTTCCTTTATCTGAATTAACGTGCAAATGTACTAAAAATCCGTGAAATGTTGAAACTTTTACTCGAAAAAGCTCTTGCGTGGACGGCAATTCCGCGCCAAATACGCGACATGCCGCCCGGCAGTGCCGGGCCGGACGGCTCGGACGGTTTCCAACCCCGATCGGCCATCAGCTTTCATCCGTATTCCGTGCTGCCGCCAGGCGGAATTGTTTTCAGGTTTTGCCGAATACGCAACCGGCTGCATAGGGAAAAACCGGGAAACAATACGGCGCGGCAACGCGGAAAAGTGATGAAGCCGAATGGCCGGTCAGGGTGAAAAGGCACTAAGATAAAAGCCGCCGCCGGCGACGTAAAGCACCACGCCGGCGGCGACAGCACACCCACGCCGCCGCCACGCCACGACGCAGGGCGGAGCAACGGACAGCGGCGGAAGGGACATCCGGCAGCGGCGGCGTAAGGCTCTGACAACCAACGGTATGCAAAACGCCGCCTTTCGCAATGCGAAAGACGGCGTTCAAGCACGTAAAAGCTGACCTTTTGCATGCCAAAAGGCTACCTTCGGGAAACCGTCAGGCGAGCAGTTTCTTCACAATGGCCGAAATGGCACGCCCGTCGGCGCGTCCGGCCATCTGCTTAGTGGCTGCGCCCATCACCTTGCCCATGTCCTTCATGCCCTGCGCTCCGGTCTGGGCGATGATGTCCTTGACGGCGGCCTCGATCTCGTCCTCGGTCATGGCTTTGGGCAGGTATTCTTCGATTACTGCCACCTGGGCCAGTTCGGCGTCGGCTAGGTCTTGCCTGTTTTGCTGCACGTAGGTTGCGGCCGACTCCTTGCCCTGCTTGGCCAGCTTCGAGAGCAGCTTCAGCGCGTCGGCGTCCTCAAGGGTGTCGTTGGCTCCGGGAGCCGTCTTTGCCTCGAGAAAAACTTTCTTGATGTTGCGCAAGGTCTCAAGGCGCACCTTGTCGCGGGCCTTCATGGCCTCCTTGATGTCATTGCTTATTTGTTCAAACA
>CALUIJ010000122.1 GCA_944320675.1 uncultured Prevotella sp. | reverse complement strand
GTCGAATAGCCGTCGAGGCGCAGGGCCTTGCCCACGGCGCCGTCAACGTTCTCGGGGGCGAGCGCCCCGTTGACGGCCCACTTGCCTCCGCCTACGCCCTCGGTTATCGTGCCGTCGGCGTTGAGCGTCATGTCGAAACGCGCCGCTACGTCGGTCTGCGCCGTGGCGGCGAGGCCGAGCGCAAGGGCTAAAGCCGTGTTGAATATCCTTTTTTCCATAGTTGTCGTATTTTGGCCATAAGTATTACAAGTTTCACAATGGTGTCCGCGGCAGCCTTGGCAGCAAGACCGGACAAAGGCTTTCAACCTTATTTTTTGACAAAGCGATAATTACCTGGATATCAATATCTTACGATTTGCCGAGCCAAAGGCCGCCTTCCGGCTTGCAAAAGGTAGCCTTTCAGGCTGTAAAAGACCGTCTTTCACGACGTAATACGCGGCATTTCGCGAACTTGGAAATATGCTCCGGCTTTCATGCTTGCCAAGACCGCCACGGACGCACGCCGCGAAGTTACTGCTTGAGGTAGTCAAGGCAGTTCTTCGTCAGCAGTTCGATGTTATCCTGATAAACATTCTCCGTGTCGTTCTGGCGCCACTCGTAGGCGTTGAGTCCTATTGCGAGCACGCGCCCGAGATAGTCGCCGTCGGGATTGAAGTCTACTATGCCGGCGCAGCAATAGTCGAGCACGTGGCCCCATGTGGCGAGCACCGTAGAGTTGGTAGCCTCTTCGAAGCCTTTCACGACGTTCGGCGTAGTAGATATTTCAAGCGCTGCCACGTTCAAGTCCCACATGCAGTTGTGGTCCTCGCGGAAGCCCGGGCCTTCCATTCCGTAGGTGTCGTCGCCGAATCCGGTCTGTTCCGACGTAGCAACTTCCATTCCGGCGTATATCTGGTGGCCGGTGTGGTCGTAAGGTTCGGTCTGGCTGCTGCCGATGATTGCGTTCGCAGTCCAGATGTCGGTGCCTACTCCGCCCTCGCCCGAGCCGAAGAGGTTAGGCGCACGGTTTTCCGAAACGCGGCCTATCGCGGCCACGAGCTGCGTGGCGTGCTTGGTCAAGAGCAGGTTGCCGCCGTTCTTAACATAGTCGGCCAAGGCCGCGATTACCTCGGGGGCGACAAGCTCCGCGGGCAGGCTCTGCCAGCCCTGGGCTATGCCCACGCGGTCTACTTGTACCCATATCTCGCCGTACTTGTCGGGCGTAACGCCGCCCGCGGCCATGTCGGCCGGGGTCAGCACCACGCCGTCGGCGTAGTTGGCGCGGAACCAGTCGAGGGCGGCCTTCTCGTCGTCGTCGAGCGTGCTCTCGTCAGCCTGCGGCAGAAGCATGGCCGGAGGGGTAACGTCGCCGTCGTAGCGCGCCATCACCGTCTGTCCTTCCGCCTGCACTCCGTCGGCGTAGCGCGTCTTCACGGTGAAGAACACGTCGGTGTTCTTGTCTATATGCCTTGCCACATACGATGTTGCAGGCGCGTCAACGTTGGCCAGCAGCGTGCCGTTCTTGTCTATTCTCACGCCCAACAGGTTCTCGGCCTGCGGCAGGGTCCATGCCAAAGTGACGTTGCGGCCCTCCTGCGTCATGGTCAGGTTGCTTACCGACGGGTAGGCCTGCGTGTCGGGCGAAGGTATGTCAACGTCTGAACAGGCGGCGAACGCGAAACCCGTAACCGCCAGTGCCATCATCTTGAATATGCTTGTTTTCATTTGTTTTCGGTTTTTATAGTTATGTATGCTTTTTTCTTCTGTCATGCACCTCCGCGCAGCATAGCCGCGCGGAGGGCTGTGCGTCGTTACTGTTGCGGCTCGTCGTAAGTGCCGTTGGCTGCGTTGTCAACCTCCTCGAGCGGTATCGGGAAGTAAACCTCGTCGGCGTTGATCGACGCTCCGTCGTAATACGTGCGCAGGGCGGCCTCGTTCTGCATGTAGTTGTTCACCACGTCGACCACCGTTCCCCAACGGACAAGGTCGAACCAGCGGTTGCCTTCCATTGCCAACTCCAACCGGCGCTCCATCCGGACGGCGCGGCGGGCATAGTCTTGCGTCCAGCCCTCGGCGGGATAAGGCTCTACTTTATAGCTTGCGCGCATAGGGTCGAGGTCTACCGGGGTGTAGGCTCCGTCGATGCTCCGCTTTGCCTTCTCGCGCACGTCGTTGATAAGGGTGCGTGCCTCGGCTAAGTCTTGGTTGGTCTCTATCAGTGCCTCGGCCTTCAGCAGCAGGATGTCGGCGTAGCGGATGAGGATGAAGTTAAGCCCAGATGCGCCCCAAGGCACTATGCCGGCGACAACGTTCGGGTCTTCCGGAGCGAGCTGGCCTTTCTTGCCAGAGTATTCTCCGTAGATGTCGTAGGCGCGGCACCAGTTCTTCGTGTACGTATGTCCGCGGAATGGGAAGCCGATGCGGCCAACGGTGAAGTCGAGGCGCGGGTCAACGTTGCCTGCGTAGTCGCCCGTCACGTTGACGGCGTTTGTCACGTCGCCAGAGTTGCCCGAGAGGTAAGGCAGTCCGTTATCGTCCGTGCGGAAGGCGTTCACGAGGTTCTGGCTGCCGAGGAAAAAGTCGTCGCCGTTGCCGTAAAGGTTGCCTTCGCTGATGGTGCAGTTGAGCATGTTGGGATAGTTGTAGTGCGCGTTATCGGGCGTAGCGGAGAACTGTATGGCGAGTATCGACTCGTACTTGTTGTCGTTCTCAACCTTCGACATGTCCAAGAAGTTGGGATAAAGCTGGTACTTCTTGCTGCCGATAACGTAGTCGGCGTAGGTTATCACTTCGTTCCAGTCTTCAGTGCTGTTGTTCACCGATGCGGTGAAGGCGCACACCTTGGCCATGAGGGCTGCGGCCACGTACTTGTTGAAGCGGCCTGCATCCTGCTGGCTCTCGGGCATTGAGGCGTAAGCCTTGCGCAAGTCTTCCTTTATGAAGTCGAAAATCTCGTCGCGCGTGTACTGGTAAGGCGAAACCGAACTTGGGTCGTCAACCGTCTCGTCGAAGTAAGGTATGTTCTTAAACACTCTCACCAAGTCGAAATAAAAGTAAGAGCGGAGCGTCCTGAGCTCGCCGAGCAGCGACTCGCGGTTGTCCAAGTTAGTGCCTTCTATGGCGCGCATGGCCTTGTGGACGCGGTCGATCGCGTAGAAATTGTTGCGCCATTTGTCGCGCACGCACACGTTGTCGCTGCGCAGGTTGGAAACCTCAAGGTCGTGGATGTTGCTCTCCATAGACAACGCTCCACCGCCTTTGTAGGCGTCATCGGAACGGACGTCGAATATCCAGTTGGTTATCGGTCCCTGGAACGACTCGTTATTGCCGAAGAAGTGGCACTCAAGTCCGGCGTAGGCCGATGTCATAAGGCCGTCGATTGAAGTCGAATCGAGCTGTGCGTCGGTAAAGGTGCCCTGCGGAGCGAGGTCGAGCATGTCGTCGCACGACGAGAAGAACGCCGGTGAAGCGACTACGGCCAGGCCCAGGAAGGCTTTTGCTATGTTGCTTTTTATCGTTTTCATAATTCTTTATATTTAGTTTACAAGCTACAAGCCAGCAAGTACTTACTTATGTGTTTGTTACTTTTGCAGCCGCTTGTCTGCTTGTATCTTGTCTGCTTGTGTACTGTTTGAAATTAGAACTGAATGTTTAATCCGATAGAGAATGTGCGCGAACGCGGATAAGGCGAGTTGTCAACGCGCGCTCCGTAGCTGCTGAGCGGAAGCTCTGGGTCGAGGCCCGAGTAGCCGGTTATGGTGAAAACGTTCTCTACCTGGCCGTAGATGCTGAAGCCTTGGCAGAACTTCTTGGCTATCTTCGACGGCATGTCGTACTGCAGCTTGATGTATTTCATCTTGAAATACGAGCCGTCTTCTACGAAGTAAGTCGACATGCGCATCTCGTTGTTGGCGTCGGTGAGGGCCAGTGCGGGTATCGAAGAGTTGGGATTCTCGGACGTCCAAGCGTTGAGGATGCCGGCGCCGTGGTTGATGTCGCGCAGGCCCGTGCCCATGAAGTCGAGCTGCTTCTTGACGATGTTGTAGATGTCGAAGCCGAATTCGCCGGTGAAGAACGTGCTCAGGGTGAACTGCTTGTACTTGAAGCTGAGGTTCAAACCGATGGAGAAGTCGGGGTTCGGGTCGCCGATTACGCAGCGGTCGTTCTCGTCTATCACGCCGTTGCCGTCGAGGTCCCTATACCTTATGCGGCCTAGGCCCTTGCCTTCCTGGACAGCCGAGTTGTAAACCTCCTCCTGCGTGCGGAAGAGTCCGTCGGCAACGTAGCCGTAGTAAACGCCCATGGGCTGGCCTTCCATGATGCGCCAGTCGCCCGCGCTGATGAAACTTACGTAGTCGTTGAGCTTCTCAACCTCGTTGCGGTAGAGCGAGAAGTTGAACGAACCGTCCCAAGAGAAGTCTCCGTACTGGGGGCTGTGGTAGTCGGCCATAAGCTCGAAGCCGTGGTTCTTCATGCTACCGGTGTTGCGGTAGACCACTGCGTTCTCACCTGCGACGGCGAGCACGGGCGGCTGCGTGAGCATGTCCTTGGTGTTCTTGATGAAGTAGTCGAGAGAAAGTCCGAACGAACTGCCGAACATGCGGAGGTCGAGACCAATGTTGGTCTGGGTCGTAGTCTCCCATTTCAGGTTCTTGTTGCCCGACGCCGACACGATGACTCCTCCCATTACGGCGTTGTTGCTGCCGGTGATGTCGTATGCACCGTTGCCTGACGTGTATGCGTAAGACGTGTATCCGGCATAATAGTTGTCGATGGCGGCGTTGCCGTTCTGGCCCCAGCCTACGCGGATCTTTAAGTCGTTGAGGATGTTGTTCTTAGGGAAGAACTTCTCTTCAGACAGTCGCCATGCTGCCGAGAATGCGGGGAACACGCCCGAGTTCTGGCCTTTCCAGAGCCTTGAAGTCTGGTCGCGGCGTATGGTAGCGGAGAGAAGGTAGCGGTCGGCATAGTTGTAGTCGGCCTTGGCGAAGAGCGAGAAGAGCGCCCACTCGTTCTTTCCGCCGCCGTTGGTCTGGTCGCCGGTGCCTGCGCCTATCTGCATGAAGCTCTCGTCCTCAAAGGCGTAGTCGGTACGCGCGGCAGTGATGTCCTGGAAGGTGTACTTGATTGCCTCCACGCCTCCGAGCACGTTGAGGTGATGGTCGTCGAGGTCGAGGTTGTAGTTGGCCGTGTTCGTCCACGTCCAAGTGTCGCCCGTGCCGTATGCGCGGTTCATGCTGTTCACGTCGGTGGGGTTCACACGGCGGTTGAGGTTCTTGTTAAAATACTGCACATGCTCGATACCGAGGTTGCTCTTAAGCGTGAGTCCCTTGACGGGATACACCTCGATGAAGCCGTTGCCGAAGATGCGCCAGCTGTCGTTGCTGTTGTCGCGGCCGTTGTAGACGGTCTGCACGGGGTTGGCGAAGTCGGAGTTGCTGAGGTACATCGGGCGCGCGAAGTTGCCGTTGACATCGTAAACGGGGATGGCCGGATGCTGGAAGATGGCCATTGCGGGCACACCGCGGTCGGCGTTGGTGGTAAATCCGCGGTCCTGCCAGTTGGCAACCATGAGGTTTTCGCCTACCTTGACGTACTTGCCGATGTTGTACGTAGAGTTGATACGTGCCGAGTAGCGGCGGTAGAACGTGTTGTCGACAAGACCGTCCTGGTTTACGTAGTTGAGCGAGAACATCACGGTGCCGTTCTTACTGCTGTTAGCCACGCTTGCAGAGAGGTTGTGAGTCCATGCCGACGAGTACACCTCGTCCTGCCAGTCTGTGTCGGCCGACCTTACGGTGTGGGCCGCGTCGAGCCATTCGCCGAGCTGTGGAGTGGCCCCGCTGCCGTAGAACGGGTGCGAAGCCGTCACGTTAGAGTTCTTGGCGGCCGTCCAGTAAGCCTGTCCCCACTGCTCGGCGTTGAGCATGTCGT
>CALUIJ010000121.1 GCA_944320675.1 uncultured Prevotella sp. | reverse complement strand
AATTGTCAATTTGGTGAGCATTTTCTCGTAGAAGGACCGTTGGTATCTGTGACAGACCCAAACGTAATCCTTTGGTAAAACATGGATGTGCCATAGCGGGTAATCTCGCTATGGCTTTTTCTTATTTCTCACAGTTTTACGGACATCCTTCTTATTGTATCATTTCCCTCATTTTGCACCCCAAAACTCACATCTTCCCGAAAAAATAAGTTAAATATGTTAAATCTCGGTTTTCTTCCATATGCAAGTAAAAAGCACATCCACTTTTCTATCGCATTAACTACAAATAACTGATAATCAATTATATCTACATACATGCAATGTAATAGTTTGAAGTCGATAGAAATTCCAAGTTCCGTTGAACGCATCGGAGATGGAGCGTTTAGAGAATGTACAAGTTTAAATTCTGTAAAGATACCAAACTCTATAAAAACAATAGAAAAAAATACTTTTGATGATTGCGAAAGTTTGGCCTCCATAGAGCTGCCAAACTCCGTGAAAACAATAGAAGGAAGTGCTTTTGGCGATTGCACAAGCTTGGTTTCTATTGAAATACCAAACTCTGTAACAAATATAGAAGGAAGTGCTTTTCACGATTGCACAAATTTGGTTTCTATTGAGCTGTCGAACTCTTTGAGGACTATAGCGAGATATACTTTTAGTGGTTGCGCCAGCTTGACCTCTATAGAATTACCGAATTCTGTGACAACGATAGATGAAAATGCTTTTAGAGATTGCACCGGATTGGTTGCTATTGAACTGCCGAACTCTGTGCGTAATATAGGAGATTGGGCTTTTGCTGGTTGTACGAATCTGAAATCGGTTAGGATTCCATCTTCCGTGTTAAATATTGACAATTATAGTTATGATGTTTTTAACGGTTGTGAAAATCTGACAGAAATTATTCTGCTTTGTAATCTCGAACGTTACGGTTTTGTTCGTGAAGCTCCTGATGGAGCCAATATTTACGCATATTCTACAGGAATAGAGCAAATAAAATCTCTTTATGGTGAAAAGAACTTCAACTTCCATGAGATACCTATTGCTATTTCACGCAAAGAAAGTTTTGAAGAAATATCTTTCAAAAACGGAACTTCTGTAAACGGTCATAAAATAGAAGTAACAGGAGCTGTAGCTGTCGAGATTTCTGATATTTATCCAGACGAGACAGGGACATATACATACAAATTCTCAAATGCGAATGAGCAAGTTACGATTATAGTTTATTTTACATTTGACGGCAAAAATGAATTGTATAGTTTCGTAGCGCAGTCAAAACCTGAACTGTCGTTCGATTATGAACCACACCAGACATACGCTGTCTTTAATGTAAGAGTTTCATCAGGTGAGAGAATACAGCCCTCAGAGTTTGGTGTTGCAAATTACATGTCACATCATTATCCTGTCGCATCAGACGACATTGAGATTGGAGACGGCGTAAAAAATGGATCGGTAAAAGTTGGCTTTGACAAAGACGACAGTTACGGTTGGAAACCTTATGCCGTTTACAATGGAGTATATTGTTATGGAGAAAAGAAAAGTGTGTATTTAAAAGAAATAGACCCGACATTCCAATATAATACAATTACACCAACAACAATAAAATGTGTAGGCCAACAGACAATTGAGGATGCAACTTTAGAAAGAGAATATTTCACAGTGGGTAGCAAAGAGTATGAGGGGAGCGACATAACAATCACTGGGTTAAAACCAAACACTTCATACGATATTGCTTATCATGTCGTGACAGAAGAAAGAGGAGATGAACGTAGTGAACGCCTTGAGTTCAGGACTCAAGAACTCGATCTCTCCATCCTACGCCCGAAATGCGTGTCGAGCACATGCGCCATAGTAGCAGCCGAGACCAACATCAGCGAGGACGAGCCGAACGTGGGCTTCCAGTGGCGCAAGTATGACGCACCCGAGACGCTGCCGTCTAACGAGGGCTACGCCGCAATATACGACGGACGGCTTGAGGGCTACGTTAAGAACCTGCAGCCGACGTCTTATTATAACGTTAGGGCGTTCTACAAGGCGGAAGACGACACGTATTATTATTCAGACTGGATAACGTTCGACCCGAGCGACTTCAGCTATTTCGAGCCTACGGTGCACACTTACCCGATAGACGAAGTAACCGACAGCAGGGCAAAAGTAAGGGGCTACGCCTTGGCAGGAACCGACGAGATAACCGAACAGGGATTTGAGTATTGGGCGTTGGGCGGCGACCCAAGCAAGGCGATGAGGGTGAAAGCCGCGCCGGGCGACGGCGGCGACGTGTCGGTAGTGATTGCTACGGGACAGGTTATGACTGCCGAACTGACCAACCTTGCGCCGAACACCACGTACTGCTGCCGCGCATTCGTAACGACAACGGGCGGCACAACCTACGGCGAGGAACAGGCCTTTACGACAATGGCCGGCCCTACGGGTATATACTCTGCCGAAACGGAAAAAGCCGAACCGACAATAATGGGCTATTACGACCTCGGCGGACGCAAGCTCAACGGGCCTGCGCACGGGGCTGTGACCATAGTAAGATATTCTGACGGCTCGGCCCGCAAGGTGCTTATAAAATAAGGTAATGGTAAGAACATTCTATTAAGACATTAAGAACAGGGGCGCACTCCATCAATCTTGGGGCGCGCCTCTGTTTTATTACATAAATAATGAATACAAAGCTGACCAATCTTTGGTAAACTGTAGTAATTTTCCATATTGAATGTCAAAAAATTTAGATAAATTCTTTATACGAGCATGACTATTGTTAAATTATCAAAAAATAAAGCTTATCCAATAAACGCTTTGGCATATAAAATAAAATTCATATATTAGCCGCATATTTATATTAACCATAAAACCATGAAATATGATAATATCTAAACAAAGTTTCCGAAAACATTTCTTCATTTGACGATGCAATTTCACGTTGCATCTTTATATGTCAACAATACGTTACGTAATTCAATACGCATAATTAAAGAATAACATGTCTATGAAAAAGTTATTATTCCTTATCCTCTTATCCGCCACCGCAGTCTGTTCAAATGCACAGGACGGCGGATACAAGCCCATGCTGACCGACGGGAAGATGTGGGTGTTCAATCATGAAAACATAATACACGGCGACAGGATATACACCGAAACGGTATGCGGAGACACGGTGGTGAACGGACTCACATGTAAGAAAATACATCATAAATACATAGAACCTTATTACAAGAATATATCAGAATATTATTATGCTCTATACGAAGACGTTGACAACGGAAAGGTTTACGAAGTCAACAATAGCTACGAACAACCGCTCAGGTTAAGGTATGACTTCAAATTGCCTATCGGCAGCAATGTTCCCGTCGACCCGTATTCCATCGAGCCGACTGACAACTACGCTTACAAACTGCAGGTAATAGACAGCATAAGCGTTAAGGGGAGGACGTATAAACGCCTCACATTCAGCGACTGGGGCAACGAGTTTTATTGGGTGGAAGGAATAGGTTCGGACAGTTACTTCTTCACGATGTATACATACCCGATACCAACCGACGGAACAACGGGCAACAACATGCTGAGATGCTACGACGGCGACGAACTGATATTCGAGGCGAAAGACTTCAAGGCCGAAGCAATAAGTACGGGCATCAGCACCGTGACGAGCACGGACAAAGCCGCAACGGGTAAGACATACGACCTCGGCGGACGAGCCATAAGCAAACCCCGAACAGGCGACGTTTACATAAAAGACGGCAAGAAATATATCAATCGTTGAAGTCGTCGGGAAAAAAACAATACTGCACGTATTTCGTGGTAACATACCGTAATCATCCATTAATAATAGAGGCGCGCTTCATCAATCTTGGGGCGCGCTTCTGTTTTTATTGAGAAAACAATGGCGCACGTTCCTGTTTTTTATAATAATTTAAAGTTACAAATCACGTGTGCGTGCGTCTTTACGTGTGGATATTAATGAAAACTACTAATACATTATGACCTATAACGAAATCGGAAAGACTGGAATGCGCGTGTCAAACCTCGGCTTCGGAGCGTCGTCGCTCGGCGGAGTGTTCCACGACATACGCGAGGCTGAAGGCATAAAGGCCGTACACACAGCCGTTGACAACGGAATAAACTTCATCGACGTTTCGCCTTACTACGGACACTACAAGGCCGAGACCGTATTAGGTAAGGCTCTTAAGGAGATACCGAGGGACAAGTATTACCTCTCGACAAAGGTGGGCCGCTACGGCAAAGACGGCGTAAACACATGGGACTACTCGGCAAAGCGCGTGACCGACAGCGTGTATGAAAGCATGGAGAGGCTCAACATCGACCACATAGACCTGATAAACGTACACGACGTAGAGTTTGCCGACCTAAACCAAGTGGTCAACGAGACGCTGCCCGCGCTCGTGGCGCTGCGCGAGAAAGGCGTGGTAAGCCACGTGGGCATAACCGACCTGCAGCCCGAGAACCTGAAATGGGTGATAGAGCACGTACCGGCCGGCACGGTGGAGTCGGTGTTGAACTTCTGCCACTACAGCCTGAACGACGAAATGCTCAGCGATTATCTTGACTTCTTCGAGGAGAACAACGTCGGCGTGGTAAACGCCTCGCCGTTCTCGATGGGACTGCTGTCGCAGCGCGGAGCGCCCGACTGGCACCCGGCACCGCAGGCACTGAAAGACGCATGCAAGCGCGCCGCCGAATATTGCAACACAAAAAACTACCCGATAGAGAAACTGGCCATCCAGTACTCAACAAGCAACCCACGCATAGCCACGACGCTCTTCAGTTCGGCCAACCCGGCCAACGTGCTTAAGAACATAGGATACGTGAACGAGCCTATGGACGAGGAGCTGGTAAAGGACGTTCAGAAGATTATCGGCGACCAGATGCGCGTGCGCTGGGCGAACACTTAAAATTAATCAGCAGACAAGTTTTTGCCGGCAGACAAGTTTTTTGCAAGCAGACGAGCGACAAGCAGACAAGGAGATTTGCCTTGCCACTTGTCGGCTTGCCTGCCGTTACCGAAAAAAGTCAAATCTCCTTGTCTGCTTGTCACTCGTCTGCTTGTCTGCTTAAAAATAGAAATCAATGACAATAATCGACGCCCACTCGCACCTATGGTTGCGACAAGACACTGAATGGAACGGCATGCCCGTAAAGACGGGCCGCAACGGACACTCGTTCTTCCTGACGGAGGAAGTGCAGATGCTGCCGCCGTTCATGATAGACGGCAGGAACACGGCCGAAGTGTTCCTCTCGAACATGGACTACGCCCAAGTGGGCGGAGCCGTGGTAGTGCAGGAATTCATCGACGGCCTGCAGAACGACTATCTTGAAGAAGTGAAACGCAAATATGGAGGACGCTTCTTCGTATTCGGCATGTGCGACTATTTCAAGCCGGGATTCATCGACGAAACGCGCGCCTTGGCCGAAAGAGGATTCAAGGGGCTGGCCGTACCGGGGCACAGACTCATACTCGACAACCGCCGCATATACCTTAACTCGCCCGAAATGATGCAGCTCTTCCACTTCATGGAGGACAACGGAATGATTCTCTCCGTCTGCCTCGCCCCAGAGAACATGCAGACAGGCGAAATGAGGGAAGTGATACAGGAGTGTCCGAAGCTGAAAATAGCCATAGGCCACTTCGGCATGGTGACCGCTCCGGGTTGGGAGGAACAGATAAAACTGGCCCTGCATGACAACGTGATGATAGAATCTGGAGGTATAACATGGCTTTTCAACAAGGAGTTCTACCCCTTTACGGGAGCGGTAAGAGCCATAAGGCAAGCCATAGACATGGTCGGAGCCGACAAGCTGATGTGGGGCTCGGACTACCCGCGCACGATAACGGCCATAACCTACAAGATGTCTTACGACTTCATCTGCAAGTCCGACGGACTGACCGACAACGAGAAAGCCTTATTCCTCGGCGCGAACGCCAAGCGGTTCTACGGCTTCGGCAGTCTGCCCGAACTGCCTTACGTCAAGAACATGTCGGAATAATCCTTGTCCGCCAGCCGCTTGCCTACTTATCAACTAAACACTCACAACTCAAAAAATGCAACGCAACAAATACACCATACCTTTGACGCTCATCTTCTGCCTGTTCTTCCTTTGGGCGATAAGCAGCAACCTGCTGCCCACGATGATAAGACAGCTGATGAAGACGTGCGAGCTCAACACGTTTGAAGCGTCGTTCACCGAGTCGGCCTACTGGCTGGCCTACTTCATCTTCCCCATCCCGATAGCGATGTTCATGAAACGCTACAGCTATAAGGCCGGAATCATATTCGGCCTGTCACTGGCGGCGTTGGGCGGATTCCTGTTCTTCCCGGCATCGCTCGTAAAGTCATACTGGGTTTACCTGTGCGTGTTCTTCGTAATAGCAACAGGCATGTGCTTCCTCGAAACGGCGGCCAACCCGTATGTGACCGTGCTCGGCAAGCCCGAGACGGCCATAAGACGGCTCAACCTGGCGCAATCGTTCAACGGCTTGGGCGCGTTCATCTCGGCGATGTTCCTCAGCAAACTCGTTCTCAGCGGTAACAACTACACACGAGAGACACTGCCCGCCGACTTCGCCGGCGGATGGGACGCCTACATACAGCAAGAGACCGAAGCCATGCGCCTGCCATACCTGTTCCTCGGGCTGATGCTCGTGATAGTGGCCTTGGTGTTCGTATTCACCAAATTCCCAAAGATCGCCGACGAGCAGGACGACAAAGCTCACGGAGAGAAGCAGAAGCTCATCGACTTCGGCGCGCTAAGG
>CALUIJ010000120.1 GCA_944320675.1 uncultured Prevotella sp. | reverse complement strand
CGTTGTTTTCGCCGCAGTCACATTTTCGTCAAACCATGCCAGTTGCGTTTGCAATTATATTTGTCTTGAGCATGTCTAACAGTGTTCGAATATCGAATATGAGCAAATTATTTGGCTCACGTGGTGTAAAAAACGGCGAATTTAAAGAACCTGCTTAAACATTATGGCCTCTCTTTTGATTTGTGATGAAAATATTAGTTGTTACTGCTACTTTGGGAAATCGTCCGTCTTTGGCTCGGACGATTGAAAGTGTGAAACGTTACGGCGGGGATATGGTAAGGCATGTGATTGTCGCCCCTGCACCAAGATTGGATGAGATAAAGAGGCGTTATGATGGAGATGTCGTTTTTATGGTAGAACCTGAAAATAAAAAAGGTGTTTACGCAGCATTAAATTCGGCGTTCTTTGCATTTGGGAGAGAGTGTGACTATTTGACGTATATAAATGACGATGACTATTGGTTGCCCGAGTTTGGGGCAATGATTCGCTTTGTTGAGAAAGAATCTGTTTACGATGTGCTTTATGCCAAAACCCTGTATGTGGATAAGGATAATAAAGTAATAAAGAAACAAGCATGTACTAATCAGTTTTATCAGTTTAACGAGTTGTTCCATGAGAATGTTATTTTGTTGACACAGCAAACAACTTTGGTTAAAAGCGATTTCTTTTTCAAGATAGGCGGTTTTGATGAAACGTACAACTTAGTGGCTGATACGAAGTTTTGGATACAGGCTTCGTTGATGCGCCCGAAATATAAGTATTTGAAAAAATACGTGTCATGTTATACGCTACAACCTGGGCAGTTGTCGAAAGACAGTAAGACCCAAGCCATGGAGCATGAGCGGTTATGGAAAGAATACCCATCGGATAACGTGATGAAGCGTAAGATGGCATTACTATGGTACAGGCTGTGTAATCTTAATATATACGCAATGCGTTTGATGAAAATAAAACTTTTCTGCTTATGTTAGGTGTTATTGTAAAATGTTTGATTGTTTTGATGCCATGGAAGTTAAGGCGTTTGATACTTAACCGCTTTTATCATTACAATATACACCCCAAAGCGCGGATAGGCTTTTCTTATATATATCCCAAGCATCTTGTCATGGAAGAGGGGGCGACAATCGGGCATCTGAATGTTGCTGTTCATCTTAATATGATAAAAATGGGGCGGAATTCAATAATATCACGTGGAAATTGGATTACTGGATTTCCGACAGGGACGGATTCAAAACATTTTAGCCATAATAAGGAAAGGAAAAGTGAATTGATAATGGGAAAAGAGTCTGCAATAACAAAGGAACACCACATAGACTGTACGGACATAATATGTATAGGGGATTTTGTTACGATTGCAGGGTATCGCTCACAATTATTAACTCATTCTATTGACCTTTATGAAGGACGCCAAGATTGTAAGCAAATAACCATCGGGAATTATTGTTTTGTGAGTACGGGAGTGAAAATATTGGGAGGAAGCGAATTGCCTGATTATTCTGTTTTGGGCGCAGGTGCAGTTTTGAATAAAAAATATACGGAGAAATATAAACTTTATGCCGGTGTACCGGCGAGGCCTTTTAAAGAAATGGATCATAATGCTAAATATTTTAAAAGGATGATAGGTTTTGTTGATTAATTTTAATGATTGTAATCCATTACATCCCGAGCATTGACATTTCTTCTGGCGGAACTGCTGCTTACATGCAACTGTTGGCGAAGGAGTTGGGCAAGCTGGTTGATTTACATGTCGTGACGCACGGTTCGCGGAATCCTGTAACGATAGAAAATGCTGTGTTGCATTATATGGATTCTTCGTTGTTTGGCGGAATGAAGCGTGAGTTCACTGCGTTGCTTGATGAAATTAGGCCCGATGTCGTGCATGTAAACGGCTGCTGGATGCCGCAGTGTGCTTTGGCGCAAAGATGGGCGCAACGGATGGGATGCAAGGTCGTGCTGACTCCTCACGGAATGCTTGAGCCGTGGATAGTCAGGAGGCATTATTATACGAGGAAGATGCCGGCTCTTTGGCTTTATCAGAAAAGGGCGGTGGTGATGGCCGATTGTTTGCACGCTACCGCTGAAAGCGAGAGGGATAATATCCTAAAGTTGGGTTATAACACGAATGTCGAGGTAATAGCGAATGGCGTCGACGTGGAAAGCATCGTGATGAAACAGTCATGGAAGCGCACACGTAAGATATTGTTCCTTTCGCGCGTGCATGTTAAGAAAGGTATAGAACTGCTTATTGAGGCGGCGGCGCGATTGAAAAACGAATTGAATCTGTATGAAGTGACTGTTGCCGGCGAGGGTGACGCTGATTATATAGATGAGCTTAAGGCGGGAACGGTTAGCGTCGGTTTGGACGGAATGGTACGGTTCGTTGGAGGTGTGTATGGAGAAAAGAAGTGGGCTGTGCTTAGGGATGCCGACGTATTGGTGTTGCCTACTTTCTCCGAGAACTTCGGCATCGTCGTGGCCGAGGCCTTGGCCTGCGGCACGCCTGTTATAACTACCAAGGGCGCGCCGTGGAGCGACCTTGCGGCATGGAAGTGCGGATGGTGGATAGAGCGTGACGTTGACGCTTTGGTTGAGGCTATGAAGGGCTTTCTTGCCTTGACCGACGATGAGCGCAGGCGGATGGGACTCAACGGGCGCAGGCTTGTCGAGGCGAAGTATTCGTCAAGGCGGATGGCTGACGACATGCTCGGGCTGTATCGCCGCCTGTCGGGTTGACGGTATATTGCCTTGCGATAGACGGTGTTTTGCAACGCGAAACATGGTCTTTTAGAGGATGAAAGGTTACATTTCATAATGTAAGAAATAGGTTGGTGTCAACTTTTATAATTGCGTTTTTACATGCATTTTGCTATCATAATATGATATTCTGTGGGTTTGTTGTTGTGAAATCGTATGGCAATGTGGCCGTGCGGTAAATAAAGCGGATGTTAACCGTCGGTTTTTGTTTGGGAAAGCGGTGGTTGCTTGATGGAAAAACGATGGTTTGCATTGTAAAAAGCAGTGGTTTATAAAAGTCGTATTTACTGTGCTTTTTGCGGAAAACAGAAGTTGGTAATAGTGGTTGTATAAGTTCCGTTGAAAGGGATGTACTTATTTCTTAATATTTCGGCGCGATATGGACTATATGCATTTTAAGTCGCCTTATACTACGGCCAACCGTATTAGGCGTATGGCGTGGACGGTGTGCTGGACGCTGTTGGCCCGGCCGTTCCCACGGAGCGTGCTGATGCCGTGGAAGCGTTTCCTGCTTCGTTGTTTTGGCGCTAAGGTGTCGGGCACGGCCAACGTGTATGCTTCGGCCAAGGTGTTCATGCCGTGGAACTTGGTGATGAAGGACCATGCGTGCCTCGCTTCGGAGGTTGACTGTTATAATGCGGCATTAGTCGAATTAGGCGTTAATGCCACGGTGAGTCAAAGGAGCTATCTGTGCACGGCGTCGCACGACATAAGTTCGCCGCGCCACGAACAGACGGAACGCCCAATACGGATAGGCGACAGGGCGTGGGTGGCGGCCGAGGCCTTTGTCGGCCCGGGCGTTACGGTGGGCGAGGGGGCGGTGGTCGGAGCGCGCGCCGCCGTTTTCAAGGACATTGAGCCGTGGACGGTAGTGGGCGGCAATCCGGCAAGGGTGTTGAAGAAAAGGGAAATTTTATAATATGAATATCCGCAATCAACCTAAATACATCTAATTCCCCATCCACTACTAAGCAGTCGGCTGGTATTTGTCATTCCGGGCTTAGACCCGGAATCCATTAATTAACTTCTTACCAACAACTTGGCTGCATGCACTGGATTCCGGGTCTAAGCCCGGAATGACAAATACCGGCCGACTACTTAAAGGAAAGTGAAAACATTAGGTTGATTGCGGATATTCAATTTTATAATATGAGCAGACAAGTGACAAGCAGACGAGTAGACGATTTTTGTGAGCAGACAAGTGACAAGCAGACGAGCAGACAAGGAAATGTGTCTTGTTGCCGGCTCGTTGTTGGTTCGCTCGTATTAGTTGCTTGTGTGCTCGTCATGAGTCTACTTGCCTGCTCATAAAAGACATATCTCCTTGTCTCCTTGTCTGCTTGTCTGCTCGTCTGCTTGTCACTTGTCTGCTCATAAAAATCGTCTGCTTGTTTGCTATAAGAATGTCATACGAAGATTTGTCGCCAAGGGAGCGTGCGCGCCTGTTGCGCCGCCATGCCTTGCATTGCAAGTATGCCAAGGCCGTTGAGCTTTACGCCGATACGGACATGGCTCTTTGCAAGATTGCCGAGGCGTGCGGTGTCGGCGTAGGAGGATTGGGCTGTTACTTGCGGAGGTACTGGCGCGAGCTGGTGTTGCGCCGTTACCATATACCTACGGACGGCGGCGACCTGCACGCCGTGAAGATATTGCAGGTGGGCAGGCAGAACGCGGCGGCGCACGCTAAATATAAGGATGCCGTGGCGGCGTGCGACTCGTTGGACTACATTGACTTGAACGTGTCGCAGGTGGCGAGGAAATACGGACTTGACGGTACGGCCCTGGCTAATTTCATGCGTGTGCATTATCATGATACGCTTGTGCGGCGCGAGGAGCTGCGCCGCAGGTTGGGCGTTAGCGACAACGTATGGCATGGGGCGCGCAAGGAGTGCGTAGAGCAGTACGCCGGTGCTGTGGAGCTTTACCGGACTACTGACATGGCCGTGCGCGAGGTTGCTGAAAGGTGCAATGTGTCGGAAAGCGGACTGAGCCAGCATCTCCGCTTTTACCATAAGGATGTGCTGGCTGGGAAGCGGCAGGAGCGTAAATCGGCCAAGGCCGGGGCGAAGGCTTACGGCTGCTTGCTTGGTAACGGCCGGAAATATAAGCCGTCGGCGGATACTGAAAGTAAATACGCCGCGGCGTTGGCCTTGTATAAGGACACGGCCTTGACGATGAAGGAGATTGTGGGGCGTACTGGGGTGCCGTCGGAGGGATTCCGCTCTTATCTGCACAAGTGGCATAGGGACTTGGTGGTGGAGCGTTTAGGCGTTTCCGCCGACGAGGTGGGCGCGGCCGACTTGCGCAGCGCGCGGCGGCGCATGAAAACCGTCGCGGCTAAATACGAGGCGGCAATCAGCAGCCTGAAGCTGACCCCTCGGCCCGTGGCTAAGGTGGCGGCGGAGTTCGGCCTTCATCCGGAAGTGTTCAGGGAGTACCTGCGCAAGCACGAGCCTGAACTGGCCTGCCGTCACGGCATGGTGCGCATGGAGAACGGGAAAAGAGTGTCGCGCGGAAGCAATGAGAGATATGCCGAGGCCGTCCGCCTTTACGCTACTACGGACGAATCCCTGCGCTCGATAACCTGGCGTCTTGGATTGGTTTATAAGACGGTTGACGGATTCATCCGCCGTAATTATCCCGAGGCGGTGGCAAGGCATAAGGAAATAGTGGACCGATTAAAGGTAAGAAAATAGAGTAGATTGTTTTGTATGATTAAGAGTTGTAATAAAACCATTCAGGATATTTCAGTCATCATATTGACATTCAATGAGGAGATACATATAAGACGTTGCATAGGCAATGCACGTAAATTTGCGAAAGAAATTTTTGTAGTAGACTCATATTCGACGGATAGGACGGTTGAAATCGCTACAGCGATGGGGGTGAAAGTGTACCGTAACGAATGGGTGAATTATTCTAGGCAGTTTAACTGGGCTTTGGAGAACTTGCCTATAACTACGGAGTGGATATGGCGTATGGATGCAGACGAATATTTGTCCGAAAGTCTGATTAATGAGTTAAGTAAACGTTTGCCATACGTAGATGGCGGCGTGAACGGCTTTACCGCTCCGTGTCTGCGTATTTTCATGGGGCGTTACATTAAGCATGGTATCGTACCCTTGATATTATTACGACTTTTCAGAAAAGGTTTTGCAAATTGTGAAAACAGACTGATGGACGAACATATACAAGTAAGCGAAGGCATCGTTGAGAATTTGAACGAACCGTTTTATGACGACAATCTAAACGGACTTACTTGGTGGACAACCAAACATAACAATTATGCCACACGCGAGGCTACCGACCTGTTGATGACTGAATTTGGAATGATTGATAACAAGATTAATTCTGGGGCGCACACTAACCGTGTGAGGAAAGGTAAATTGCTATATGTCAAGATGCCGTTGTTTCTAAGGGCGTTCGTATTTTTCATTTATCGTTATGTCTTTCGTTTAGGCTTTCTTGACGGCAAGGAAGGCTTTTTATGGCATTTTTTACAGGGGTGGTGGTATAGAACTTTGGCTGACGCCAAGGTCTACGAGATAAAAAAGCGTTTCAACTTTGACGACGAAAAGATAAAATCGTACATCAGGCACGAATACGGCCTTTAGGCCTGGTTATGTTGTGCCATGGTCAGTAAAATGAGGAAATGAAGGTTACTATAATAACTTCTTGTTTTAACAGGGAATCCACGATCGGGCAGACCATCGAGAGCGTGTTGGCCCAGGATTATCCTGACATTGAATATTTGATAATCGACGGTGCAAGTTGTGACAATTCGCTTGCCGTGATAAGACGTTACACCGCTGAGCGGCGCATCGCCGGAATCGTGTCGGAGCCCGACAACGGCATGTACGAGGCTATAAACAAGGGCATCGGCCTTGCCACTGGCGACGTGGTGGGACTGTTGCATTCGGACGACTTCTTTTACAACACCCATGTGGTTTCAGACATTGTGAAGATATTCAACGCCACGGGCGCCGACATTGTTTACGGCAACGGCTTGTATGTGGACGCCGTGCTTACCGACAAGGTCGTGCGCAACTGGGTGAGCGGGCGTTACCGTCGGTGGAAGGTGAGGCTGGGGTGGCTTCCGCTGCACCCTACGGTGTACATCCGCCGCGAGGTGTTGGAGCGTTGCGGACTGTATGACGAGAGTTACAAGATAGCTTCCGACTCGGATTTCCTCGTGCGTTATCTTTATGAGTACAAGCTGCACGTTGAATATCTTAACAAGTATTTCGTCAAGATGCGCATGGGCGGCCTGTCAACAGGCGGCGCAAGCCGCAGCCAGGTGTGGGCCGAGGACGTTAGGATGTACAGGTCGCACGGCTTTTGGGGCGTGCCTGTGAAGCTGATGAAGATGGGCTGGAAGATACCTCAGTTTATCGACGCGAAGATAAGGAGGAGGTTTCATAATGACTAAGGTGGAACGGCTCTTATTCCACTTCCTGCGCAACGGTCTTTGGGGCGGCTGCTCAGGTCCGGGCATTGCCGTCGGCGACGACGACTGGGCCGAGTTGTTCAGGCTGTCGTGCCGGCAGGCCGTTTCGGGCATCGTGGCCGACGGTATAGCCGCAACGGACGTGCGTCCGCCGTCGGGCTTATGGCAGGAGTGGGTGTTCGGCTTGTTGCATATCGAAATGGTGAACGGCGAAATGGCCCGTTGCGGCGAATCGCTGCTCGGCATGCTTGCTTCCGAGGGAGTGAAGGCTTCGGTCTTCAAGGGGACGTCGGTGGCGGCATGGTATCCCGAGCCGTTGCACAGGAGCTACGGCGACGTCGACATCGTTGTGCATGAGGGGTGGGGTAGGCTGGAAGACGTGTTGCGGAGCAGGGGCGTACCTTATTTCTACGAGAACGGCGACATCGTTGTTGGACAATCCGGCGGCGCCGGCCGGTATAGGATAGAGTTTCATCCTGTTTACGAAACGCTTTACAATCCGTTTATGGACGCAAGGCTGAGGCGCATCGTTTCATGCCGCCGTCCGTCGGACGGCGGCGACAGTTACGGTTCGCCCGAACTTTACTTGGCCTGCCTTATCCTTCATCTGCGCCGTCATGTCTTGTCTTACGGCATAGGCATGAAGCAGGTATGCGACGTGGCCGTAATGTTGAGGAACGCTTGTGTCGATACTGCCGGACTTAAGCGCATGTT
The DNA here is from genome assembly GCA_944320675.1 of uncultured Prevotella sp. Lineage (GTDB taxonomy): Bacteria > Bacteroidota > Bacteroidia > Bacteroidales > Bacteroidaceae > Prevotella. Next base: position 6,969 of record CALUIJ010000120.1, on the reverse strand, counting down.
AAGGCATCTGGGCGCATGGCGCTTCAGCCGGGCGTTGTTTCGCTTTATCGACGTTTACCTGTACGCGGACAAGCCCGTGCAGGCTGATCAGGAGGACGATGACACGGCCGTGCTCTACAACATTTTCATGAACGACGGGTATGTGCTTAAGGCCGAGCGTGAGAGCATCGGCAGCAGCATGCGCCTGTCGCCGTTGCGCGTCGTGAGGAACGGCTGTTTCTGGACAAAGCGCAGCCTGCGCCTCTTCCGCCTGATGCCGGGCGAAGCCTTCTTCTTCGTATTCGATAAGACGGCGAGAAGAATCATGGTGAAAAAGCGTTTGAAAGGCGAAAAGGTAAAAAAGTAAAAAGGTGAAAAAGTGAAAAGGTGGAAAAGTGAAAAGGTGAAAAATTGAAAAGATGGGAATGCGGACAACAAGGCATTTTTCCTCCGCTCCTTACTCCTCTACTCCTTACTCCTAAAAATAAACAACTGGCTTATTAATTAAAATAATTATGAAGAAAACAATGTTTTTTGTTCTGGCGTTGCTGCTGGCATGCGGCGGCGCCGGCGCTCAGACGGTGGTGAGCGACACAATCCGGGGCGAGTCGACCGTTCAGTCGCAGCCTACCGACGACCACTATCGTATCGTAACAAACAGGTTCTGGGACAACTGGTTCGCGTTCGGCGAAGTAGGAGGGCACGCCTTTGTCGGCGATTACGGCAGCGTGGGCGACTTCGGCGGATTGCTCTCGCCCGACTTCAAGGTCGGTGTGGGTAAATGGTTCACGCCTGGCATCGGCGCGAAGATTCAGTTCGGCATGGGCAACTCAAAAGGTTACAGCAAGGAGAAGACCATGTTCGTCGTAGGCGACCAGCTTGTAGCTGACGACGGAACTCCTTATTGGGAGACTAAGATGAAGTGGCTCGACTTCAGCGTTAACGCCATGTTCAACCTTTCGCGCCTTATCTGCGGATACGAGGGCAAGGAGTCAGACAGGCTGAAAAACCAGTTTATAGCATCCGTCGGCATCGGCGCTCTGCACCATTACGGCATCGCCGCCCAGCGCAACGAGTGGAGCGGCCACTTCGAGCTGCAGTACAGCCGCTTCTTCAGCAAGAAGAAGGACCTCTCGCTCGACGTTAAGGCGCACGCCATTGTCTACCAGACCAACTTCGACGCCATAACGCTTAAGGCCAACGGCGAGGACAGCAAGTGGTTCGACTCAAACATCGGCCTAAGCGTGGGACTTACTTATTACTTCAAGAAACGCCATTGGGACAGGTGCCTGCCGTGCGGAGAGTCGGTCTACATCACCAACACCGTGCTGCCCGAGCCTAACTGCCCCGAGTATAAGACGATGGTGTTCTACGTGTTCTTCCCCAACAACTATTCGGGCCGCGACGACGCCCCGATAGTAAGAGGCTCTAAGGTCGACGCTATAGACTATCTTGCCTCGGGCGTGTTCACCCAGAAGCGTTTCGCCGACACGGATGCCGTGGCCTCGGCCCTCGGGTCGGGCCGTTCGCTCGCTTCGCTCAGGACGGAAAACGTGCCTACGGTCAAGGCCAACCGGCCGGGAACCGACGGCGTGTCGTGCGGTTACGAGATGTCTTCAACGCCCATTTCGCTCAGCATGGACGCGGCCAGCATGAACGCCTTCAAGGACAAGACGGGGTATTACTATGCGCCGGTTTACTCGGGCGGCAAGACGTGGTACTACCGTGTCGACTCTGAGACTTCGACACAGAGCCTTATGTCTGCCGACAACTACAAGGAGAGCGAGTCTTACGGACTTAACGCCCACGCAGGCCTCGGCCTCGTGAAGCAGAATATGACGCTCGACGAGGGCGACGACCTCTACAGCTTTGCCGACATCTACGCCGCCGTGGAGGGCGAAGGCGGATATATATCCAACTTCACCGACAACGCCACTGTGGCCGAACTGAAGAACATCTTCGAGAATGGGCGCATACAGTTCGTATCGGCCGAAGGCTTGGCCACGAGCCAGGACAACTACGTAGGCGAGGACGCAGAGAACGTAGGCGTGGAGCGCAACAAGACGCTGGCCTACAACCGTGCGCGCACGGTTATACAGTGGCTTAAGAACAGCGGCGTGTTCAAGAACATCGGACACAACAGCTTCTCGCTGAACGCCCTGACCGACCCCATCGGCATAGTGAACGACGAGAGTACGCGCGGACTTAACGCCAAGCTTAACCGCTGTGTCAAGGTGCGTATCAACTACGTGATTGAAAAGCAATAAGGCTTTTTCCCGAACACCGTCTTTTGCCGTGTGAAAGGTAGTCTTTTGCCGCCCGAAAGGCAACCTTTTACGCCGCAAAAGACGGTGTTTTGCGGTTAAGGGCTTTAACCCAAACCGGTCATTAGACTTTGGCTTGATTATATGTTAACGTCAGTTCGGTATAAGAAATAAGGAAATGAAATCATTCTAAAACGTAAGAAGTCAGTGGCATTCTGTCATTCCGGGCTTAGACCCGGAATCCAGAGTGTACAACCAAGTTGTTGACGAAAGTGTGTTTCCTGGATTCCGGGTCCCGGCTCGGAATGACAGACAGAAACACATAAGCAGGCCGAAGTGTATGTGAAACAAGTATTTCTTCCGAGTATTACGTTCTAGTGGCCGATTGGGCTTTAACGGCTTATCTGATTCTATGGATATCGACAACGACAGACTTTTTGACGAGGCGGCGGCGCTCCTTGCCAAGGGCGTCGACGTGACGGTAGAGGTGAAAGGGCGGAGCATGCGCCCTTTTCTTGTTGAAGGGCGCGACCGTGTTACCCTTCGCCGTTGCGCCGCCGTCGGCATACGCCGCGGCGACGTGGTGCTTGCGCGTGAGAGCGTAGGCCGCCGCGTTGTGCTCCATCGTGTGGTAGGCCGTTCGGGCGGCAACTTTGTGCTGCAGGGCGACGGCAACCGTGTGCAGACGGAGACGGTCTCGGCGGCCGACGTCGTAGGCGTGGCCGTGGCCTTCAGGCGCAAGGGCAGGACGTATGCCGCCGACGGCGCGGTGTGGCGGCTGTATTCGCTGTCCATGTTGGCGTTAATGCCGCTCAGGCGTTCTTTCACGAGGCTGGGGATTAGTGCCGGATATCTGAACAACGCCTCCGCCGGCTACCGCTTCGGCATATTGTTGAGCTGTGCCGTAGGAGTGGTGTCGGTCGTGCTCTCGCTTGCGTTCATTTATTTTTCAAAGCGTGTTATCGACGTTGCCGCAGGCGCGGCCCCGGGCGGCGTCGTGCCGCTTCTGCCGGTGCTGGCCGCGGTCGTCGTCCTGCAGTTGCTCTGCAGTGCCGCCGGCACGTGGGTGGGTGTGCGCCTGCAGGTGGGCTTGGGCAATCACTTGCGCCGCAGCGTGTTCTCGCGGCTCATGCAGAGCTGTTGGACCGAGCTTGGGCGTTTTCATACGGGCGACGTCGTCAACCGCGTCGAGCGCGACACGGCTACGGTCACGGCCATGCTCGCAGGCTCGGTTCCGGCTTTCGTGGTGTCGTTAGTACAGTTCGCCGTAGCCTTGGCGTTCTTCTGCTTCCTCGACCCGTGGCTGCCGTGGCTTGTCGTAGGCGTGTTCCCGGTTTTGTTGGTAGGTGGTAGGTATTACATGAAGAAGATGTACCGCTACACCCACCTTATCCGCAAGAGCGACAGCCTTATACAGGCCGTCATACAGGAGAGCCTTCAGCAGCGCTCCGTCGTGAAGGCCCTCGGGCGGTCTGCGGCCCGTGTCGGTTTGCTCGACGGCCGGCAGTCGGCCCTGCGCGTACAAGTGATGGGGCGCACGCGCTTTTCCGTCGTGTCGCGTTCGTTCGTGTCGGCTGCGTTCGCCTTCGGCTATCTGGCCGTATTCGCGTGGGGCGCGGTGCTGCTCTCTTACGGTAGCATAACGTTCGGCACGATGGCCGCCTTCCTCCAGCTTGTCGGCAAGGTGCAATATCCCATTCTCGACATGGCCCGGCTGATACCGTCGTTGGTCGAGGTGTTTACGTCGGTCGACAGGTTGCGCGAACTCGACGCTCTCCGTGCCGAGGACGAGGGCCGCAGGGAGTTCATGCCCTCGGTACCCGACGTTGTTCTCGATAATGTGGCTTTCGGTTACGGCAATGGCGGAAGCCTCGTGTTCAAAGATTTTTCGTTCGTTTTTCCAGCAGGCGGCTGCACTGCCGTGCTCGGCGTTACCGGGCGCGGCAAGACTACGCTGATACGCCTCCTCCTTGCGTTCGTCGAGCCGTGCGAAGGCCGTCTCTGGCTTGACTGCGGCGGCGTGCGCCACGCCGTGTCGGCGGCTACGCGCTGCAATTTCACCTACGTGCCCCAGGGCAACACGCTCTTCAGCGGTTCGATACGCGACAACCTGCTGATGGGCGGCCCCGAAGCCTCCGACGATGAAATGCGCCGGGTGCTCATGGTGGCAGAGGCCGGCTTCGTGTTCTCATTGCCTGACGGCGTAGAGACCATGCTCGGCGAGCAGGGCGGCGGACTAAGCGAGGGGCAGGCCCAGCGCATAGCCGTGGCGCGCGCCCTGCTCCGTCCGGGGCACGTCCTGCTTTTCGACGAGGCGACGTCGGCCCTCGACGCTGCCACCGAGAGCCGCCTTATAGCCAACCTGCGTAAGGAGTATTCGGGCAAGACGCTCATCTTCGTAACCCACCACGAAGCCGTGGCCCATGCGTGCGACCGCGTGTTGAGGCTCTGACGCTTCCGGCCGTTATAATACGGAGCATCGCCTTTCCTCATTCAAAGTGGGCCAAGCCCTGCTCTTTCATCTTAGCCAACAGCTCTTCTACGTCGGCGAGGGCTTCTTCCCGGCTCACCTCATACTCGTTGGTAATCCGCCTTGCCAGTTCTTCCGCCGTGCACGCACCCTGCTGCATGGCGTTTATTATGCTTGCGGCCGTGTCGCTTAGCATCATCATTTGCGAGAAATCCACCTTTCCGCTTGCGTCTATCAACACATGTTCGCCTGCGATGTCCCTTATCAGCAAGCCGTCTTTTATCCTTACTTTCATTGCTCCTCGTTTTATTGTTTGATATAAAGAAAGCTGCGCTTCAATTAAAAACGCAGCTTCCTTTTTGTTTATTTGTAGCTATGGGAAATCATTCTTCGATACTTATAACCTTTACGGGGTATTTAAGTTTCAGTTCTCTTGGCTCACTCCATCCTACACGTGTGAATCCTGTTGCGGCTGGTTGGTTTATTATATTCTCCAATTCATGTATGTCGAGGGCGACAATTAAATTGTGAACCCTGTTCGCCAAGTCAGTCATGTCTGGAATCGGTACGCGCAACCACATTGAGTTTTCATCGCTTGTTGTGTTTATTTCGCTTCCTTCAGGCATGTATTTGATGAAAACATAAATAGAGAATTCATGAATGTCGCCAACATGTTCATTCAGGTTTAACGGTGCCATAAGAATATTGCCTGTTTCTGTTCCGTAGCCAAATCCCCAATATGTATATACTAACGTTGGGTCGGATGTAGCTCCTGACGTTGTATATACAACCTGTTCTAATGGCTCATATTCATTGTTGTTGGTGACATAATATCCACCCTGGTCGGTTGTTGGAACAGTATTGTTGAAAATGTCATAGTCATGGCAGAAATTAGGACCTAAATATAGCTTGATGTAAAAGTCGCTTGGCTTAGTTCCTGGCAAATACTCTTCCCAACTGTTTTCGCTGACATTATAATTATGTTCACCCGAATACTTGACATTTGTAAACATAAATGTTGTCCTGAACCCTGTGCAGTGCCTTGTCAAAGTTATTTGAGGCGCACCTTGTTGCAGTAGGTTAACTAAATCCTCTTTACTGTATGTTTCGCTTTTCAGCAATTCTTCGTTCACTCCTTCTGTCTGGTTGAATACGTCACTGCCCGTTACAGGGGATTCGTATACTTTGTCTGCATGCCAGTAAGCTTCAGGATAAGATGAGAAATATACTTCTTCATCTTCTCCCAAGGTTATTGATTCTCCCTTAGAGTTTCTGATTGTGTAGCCTCCTTCTCCTTCGTTTACTTCCATTTCCAAGTGTACACCACGGCAACCGTCACAGAATACGACTTCCTTCAATGGCACTGTCAGGACTTTATGGTCACCTCCTTCGCCATTGTCTGCCGAATGGACGTATATATAATTTGACGGATATTCATTTGTGAAGTTTCCCAAGCCATCAATACCTCGTGTTACATGTTCTGAACTTTTGCCTGCTTCAGAAGAAATTACCAAGTCGCATGAATAAACACCCGGAGCTATTTCAGGTATATCTCCTTTGAAGAAATCTTCATCTCCGCTCGAACATGCGGAAAATATTCCACATGCAATTAATAGTATGCTGATAATTTTTTTCATCTTTTTCTATAGTTTTTGTATTTGTGATTATCTGCTTGGTGTTACGTTCCATTCACCTAACGAGCCATTTTCAAAACTGTGGATATGGTCTACACGTGTTTGGCTTTCTGCTTGTTCGATAATGACACATGGACTCTGCTGGTACACAGTGCTGCAAATCGGGTCTTGGAATTTCCATTCGACCAATTTCAGTGTTGGTTTTACATACTTTTTCTTCATCTGTATGCTCCTTTCTTTTATATATTTTCTTGTTTAGACATTTTTGATTGCAAAATTATTACAATTATATAATAAAGAGAAAGAAAGGACGGAATACGAAGTGCCAACAAGTCATGAAGTGATGCCAACAAGTCACTTGCGAATATTAGTGATGGGAAAAGAAACGGAAACAATAAAAAAGAGAGTTACATCGCTGTAACTCTCTTTTGTATGTGGTACCACCAGGAATCGTAATCTAACGATAAGTGGCTGAATATCTTTGATGTAACTTTTAGCTAAAGAAGTAATCTCCCGCTATTGCTCCACCGGAGGTTTGCTGTATTTTGCAGTGTCTTGCGGAGTCGATTTCCTATTACTCAACAAAGGTAACGCTTTATTTTGAAATACAAGCAGATGCCTT
>CALUIJ010000119.1 GCA_944320675.1 uncultured Prevotella sp. | reverse complement strand
TTAACTTCGAGTTCGGGTTCACCCTCGGGTGCGTAACGCTCCAGGCCACGGCCGGCATCACGCCGCTGTTCAAGACCGTAACCGGCCAAAAGGCGTTCTACACGTCGGCAAACTTCGGCATCGACATCTACGGCATCGGCAGTTTCTTCAAAGGAAGAAAGAAGAAATGACAGTCAAAACTGATATTTGGGGAACAAAGACGGCGATTCAGAAAACGCTAACTAAAGCCTTTGTTTGGCGGTAATTCCGTACTATAGGCATTCGTCCGTTAACTCCGGCGGGTGAAACGAGCCTAACTTCTGTTTACTACTGATAACTTCAGAATTACGGCACACTTTCTTATCTTAATACAATACAAAGCGCGGCCGCATGGACATCACGTCTGGCGGCCGCGCTACAGCTTATGAAAAAATTATTTATACGATTTTCTTAGAATCTCTACGCAGCCCTCGTGGTCGAGCTCGCATGGGTTGCCGAGGAACAGTCCGCCCATAGTCTCGCGCGCGTTCTTGGTCAACGTGTCAAATTCTTCAGGCTTAATGCCGTATTCGCTCATCTTAAGGTCGGCCACGCCGCATGCCTCCTGCAGCTTGACAAGCGCCGTGATGAAGTCCTCGGACTTATCAGCACCGGCCACGCCCATGGCCTGTGCCATGCGCACGAAACGCTCGTCGCAGGCGTGCCGCTCGATGAAATACTCGTAAAAAGCCTTTGAAATCATGATAAGTCCTGCTCCGTGGGGCAGCGCATGATGGTAAGCGCTCATGGCGTGCTCGAGTGAATGCTCGGCCGTGCAGCTCGCAAGAGTCATCACGACACCCGAAAGCGTGTTGCCGAAGGCTACATGCTCGCGCGCCTCGAGGTCGTTTCCGTCGGCAACAGCACGTGCAAGATAACGCCCTACGTTCTCGATGGCCGTCAGCGCGTACATGTCGCTCATGGCGTTAGCCGCCGAAGATATGTAGCATTCGGTTGAGTGGAACAGTGCGTCGAAGCCCTGGTAGGCGGTGAACTTGGCCGGGACGGACAGCATAAGCCCGGGGTCTACGATAGAAAGTACTGGGAAGTCGGCAAGGAAACCAATCTTCTCGTTCGTCTCGTCGTTGCTTATCACGCCGTATGCGTCGGCCTCCGAACCCGTGCCGGCTGTCGTAGTGATGCATACCAAGGGCAGCGGCTCGGCCTTGCGGGGCTGCGCCTTGCCCGTGCCTCCTGCTATGTAGTCCCACACGTCGCCGTCGTTGGTCGCCATGAAAGCCATCACCTTGGCGGCATCCATCACGCTTCCGCCGCCCAGGGCCACTACGAAGTCGCATCCGTTGTCCTTGGCGAAGGCCGCTCCGGCCATCACGGTAGACTTCAGCGGGTTGGCCTCAACCTTGTCGAACAGCACCGTTTCGACGCCGGCCTGCCTCAACTCGGCCCCGACAGTGTCAAGATAGCCGTTGGCCTTGGTCGATTTTCCGTTCGACGTAACTATCATCGCCTTCTTTCCGGGCAACTGCTGCTTGTGAAGTTCCTTTACCGTGCCCGAACCGAACATTATGTCAGTAGGTACATGCATGCGAAAATTCCTCATTGTCCTTTCCTCCGTTGTTATTTGGTTATGTTTTTGTTTTCCAAGTGCAAATTTACCAATTAACGTCGTAACTCCTTGTATCTGGATTACGGATAATTCGTTTCGCTCCCCTTGTTTTTAACTAATTTAACCCAAACAGGCGGTTAGACCGGTAATGACTGGATGTTGCCATGGCGCGGCGTATTCGTCTTACCTATGCTTGTAACCCTTTTTACGGACATTGGCTTGCCGCCGGCCGGCTTACTTGTAAGTGTCTAAGAGCATCTTGATGAACGCCGGTTCGTTGAAGCTTACGGTTCCCTCGTCGTGCAAATTCAGTCCGGCTATCTCCGCCATGTCGTCGTCGGTCAGGCGGAAGTCGAAGATGTCGAGGTTCTCGGCCATCCTTTCCTTGTGCGTGCTCTTCGGTATGGCCACGATGCCGCGCTGCGTAAGCCAGCGCAGGGCGGTCTGTGCCGCTGTCTTGCCATGCTTTGCGCCTATTGCTTTCAGCGTTTCGTTTGCGAAGATTGCCTCCGAACCTTGTCCGCCGAGCGGTCCCCAGGCCATCATCTTCGTGCCGAACTTGTCGAGCACGGACTTTATTCCGACTTGCTGCACCGCCGTGTTGCACTGCAGCTGGTTGACCATGGGCTTCACGCCGGCATGGTAGGCGAAGTCGTAAAAGCGTCCTTTTTGAAAGTTCGACACGCCTATAGCCCTCGCCTTGCCGTCCTTGTAAGCCTTCTCCATTGCGCGCCACGAACCGTAGACGTCGCCGTAAGGCTGGTGGATGAGCAGCAGGTCGACGTAATCCGTCCGCAATTTGCGCAGCGACTCGTCTATGCTTCGTGCCGCTTTCTCCTCTCCTGCGTTGGTTATCCACACCTTGGTGACAATGAACAGCTCGTTTCTCGGCACGCCGCATTCCGTTATCGCCGTGCCGACTCCCTCTTCGTTGTAATACGCCTGGGCCGTATCTATCAGACGGTAACCGGCACTTATTGCGTCGAGCACGCATCTTTCACACTCCTCAGGGCTTACGAGATACACCCCGTAGCCCAATAACGGCATCTTGACGCCGTTGCTTAAGGTTAATGTTTCCATATTTTTTACGGTTTTAGGGTTATACGGTTATTTGGTTGTATGGTTGTTTTTACGGTTTTGGGGTCTTACGGTTATTGTTTTTTACGGTGCGTTCTGTTGCCTTATTATTATTGGTTTTAATTCCATAACCCTACCAACAGCCGTACAACCCAATAACCGCAAGACTTTATACCCCTAATCAATGTATCTTGTGCAACCCTATTCCGCGCACCGTCGGCAGGTCTTGGTCGTCGTAGATCGGGCTCTTCTTCGTGTCGAGAACGGCTATGCGGTTCATCTCCTCGTCGGTGAGCGTGAAGTCGAAGATGTTGAAATTCTCGGCCATGCGTTCCTTGCGGACGCTCTTCGGGATGACAACCACGCCCCGCTGGTTAAGCCAACGCAGCATTACTTGACCTGTGCTTTTCCCATGGCGGTCGGCTATCGCTTTGAGCGTAGGGTTGCTGAAGATGTCGCGTTGGCCTTCGGCGAAGGGCGCCCATGCCTCGTGCTGTATGCCCTCCTGCCGCAGGAATGCGTTTGCCTCGCGCTGTTGGAAGAATGGATTAGTCTCAATCTGGTTCACCATGGGCTTCACCTCGTTGTGCAGGAAGAGGTCTTGCAGACGTTCGTTGGAGAAGCTTGTAACGCCGATTGCCCTGATGCGCCCTTCCTTGTAGAGCCGTTCCACGGCGCGCCATGCGGCGTAATAGTTGCCGTAAGGCTTGTGCAGGAGGTACAGGTCTAAGTAGTCAAGCCCGAGCAGGCCCATCGACTTGTCGAAGGCGCGCAGCGCGTCGTCGTACTCATAGTCCTGAACCCAGAGCTTGGTGGTCACGAATACGTCCTCGCGCCTTAGCCCGCTGTGGCGCAGCGCGTCGCCAACCTGCTTCTCGTTGAAATACGCCGATGCCGTGTCGATCATGCGGTAGCCCACTTCGAGGGCGTCGCTTACGCAATGCTCGGTGTCGCTTTCGGGTATCTGGTACACCCCGAAGCCTATCGCCGGCATCATTACGCCGTTGTTTAGTCTTACTTCTTTCATAGTCACTGTTCGTTTTCGTTAATACTATGCCAGTTCGGTATAAGGATTATTCTATAAAAAAGTATCATTGTTGTATTGGTTTATGAAGTCTGTGGCATTCTGTCATTGCCTTAACGGCGATTTTCAATTCCGGGCCGGGACCCGGAATCCAGGGTACACACTTTCGTCAACAAGTTGTTTGCATACATTGGATTCCGGATCCCGGCCCGGAATTGAAAATCGCCGTTAAGGCAATGACAGAATGCCACAGACTTCTTACGCTTTAGAATGATTTCATTTTCTAATTTCTTATACCGAACTGACGTTAACACTGCAAAGATACGGCGGCATTGGGAAAACGTTGTTATGAAATTCTGATTAGTATTTTCACTTTTCGTGGTTTTTGGTTATTTTTGCGTCGATAAAACACTAAACAAATGTCTGCGATCAGCCAAATGCCTCACCCTCTTCTAAGAAGGCGGCTGCATTTGGCTGATTGCGGACATTCATAAAACCTTATCGGTATGGAAGACAACATCTTATTTATCGACAACTTGTATGATTACGGACTGTGGCGGCAGGCCGGGCGCGTGCTGCACGTACTTTGCACGGAGGGCAACATGAGCTTCGTGTTCCAAGACGTGCGCTACAACATCGCGCCGGCCGACTATGTGATAGTGCCCAACTCCCTGCTTGCCACAGACTTCACAGGCTCGGCCGACTTCGCAGCCGTAGTCATGAGCCTGTCTGAAAGCTACGTTACGTCGATGGCGATACGTAGTAATTACGGCGTCATCGGGCACTTGTCGCTCTTGCAGAATCCGGTGATGAGGCTCTCCGGGCATGACTTCAGGGTGTGTCTCGACGGCATGACGCGCCTGCGCGAACGGCAGACCGACATGGGCCACCTGTTCCGCGACGAGATGCTCGGCTGTCTTTTGTCCGCCCACATACTCGACCTTTACGACATCCACGCACGTGGAAACGACATAAAAAAGGTGTCAGAACGCTCGGCCTCGCTGCTCCGCCGTTTCATAGGGATGCTTTACAGGGGCGACTACGTAAGCCGCCGCGACCTCGACTATTACGCTTCCGAGCTTTGCGTCACGCCGCATTACCTCTCCGAGGTGTGCCGCAAGGCGTGCGGAAGGCCGGCTTCATATTGGATTGACCGCTTTACGCTCAACGAAATAACGCGCCTGCTCGTCCGCAAGGACGTGCCGTTAGCCGCCGTAGCCGAGCGTTTCGGCTTCTCGTCGCTGTCTTATTTCAGCCGTTACGTACAGAAACGGCTTGGCAAATCGCCGTCGGAATACAGGAAGGATGGGCGGTAACGCCTTTCGCTGCGCAGCCTTCACCAATGCCTTTTACGCCCTTTGCCGCAACGAGTGGATACGTATTGTTTCCCGAAAGGCCGTCTTTCAGCTTGTAAAAGACGGCCTTTCGTAAAGCATTGTATATCAATTTATTATGAGAGAGTCTTTATCCTGTGGCCGAAATGGCGGATAGTGCTTACATCACTTCTATCTTCTCGCCGTCATACCGCAGGCGCGTTATGCCCATGTCCCTTAGCGCGCGCAGCACGTCTTCTATCGGGATGGCGCGCGGAAGCGAGAAGTGTACGCGCGTGTCGACGTGCTTGCGCGAGCGGAACACTACGCTCTTGTTATACCACGAGCCTATCTCGTTCACCACGTCTTGCAGCCTCGCGTCGTCGAATATGAACATGCCGTGCGTCCATCCGTCGGCCGCCCTCACGTCGGCGCTTGCCACGGTTATGCCCCGTTTGCCGCCGAACACGGCCTGCTGGCCGGGCTTCAGTATGGCGGGACGCCTGCCGCCGTCGGCCTCGACGCTTACCCGGCCGCTGTAAAGGGTCACGGTGGGGCTCATGCCGTGATAGCTCCTTACGTCGAACACGGTGCCGAGCACCTTTGTCTTAAGCCCTTCGGCTTGTACTATGAACGGCTTGCTTTTGTCGGGTTTCACGTTGAAGCGCGCCATTCCGCCCAGTTTCACTTCGCGCGTCCGTGCACCGTCGAAGCTCTCGGGGTATTCAATCTTAGAGCCGGCGGCGAGCAACACGGTCGTTCCGTCGGGCAATATGACCTCCGTCGTGGCGGCAGGCGGAGTGGCCACGGTAGTAGTTCCGCCGACGGTAGAGCGCGTTACGCTCTGCGGCAGCTTGGCCGCCGTGTACGCTCCGCCGTCGTCTTGCACGCCCGAGAGTCCGCCCCAAGGCATGAACACCACAGCCGCCACAACGGCCGCGGCGGCAACCGCCGTGGCTATTATCAGTCTCAGCCGGCGCCGCTTGCGCCCTTCGGCGCGCCGAAGGGCCTCAAACCGCTTCCATGCCGCTTGCGTCTCGTCGGCCGCCGGCATGTCGCCGAGGGCCTCGCCGAGCGTGTACAGCAGTTTAAGGTCGTCGTTAGTAAAGTCCGTATTGTCGTATTTCGTCTTGTCGTCCATGGTCATTCCTCCTCTCTTTTTACTCGTTCCCTCAGCAGGCGCAGTGCCTTTTGTATGTGCTTTTTCACCGTTTCGGGGCTTATGCCGAGGCGTTCGGCCGTCTGCCTGTATGTGTTGTGCTCGTAGTAACACATCCTTACGATGCTCCTCGTAGGCTCGGTTATCTCCCCGGCTACGGCTTCCACCCTTTGCAGCAGCTGCTCGTGCCCCTCGCCCCGGCCGTCGCCGGCGTTGTCGGCTACGGCTGCCAACCTGTCGAGGCTTACGTTGCGCCCCTGCGTGCGCCTTATGCTGTTGATGCAGGCGTTGCGCACGCAGGCGAAGAGCCACGCCCCTTGGCCGTCACGGTCGATGCCCTTGCGCTTGCGCCAGGCCGTTTCCATAACGTCTGCCACTATGTCGCGGGCCTCGTCACGGTCGCCCGTCATCTGTACGGCCAAGCGCACCAAGCGCGGATAATACATAGTGAACATCTGCCTGAATTGTTCTGTTTCCGTTTCGTTAAATGTCATTTTCCTGAAATTTCGGCTCCGCCGGCGTGCGGCTTCGCCTTTACTGCCTGCAAAGTTAGCCTTTATCGGCCAAACCGTTGCATCACAGACGCTGTTTTTCGGCCTGTCCGGCGCCTTTTCCGCGGTATTTGCTCTTAGTGGCGTTGAACGTGTAGTTCACGCTCAGGGTTATCCGTTGGCTGTCGTTGTAACTGTTAAGGTCATAATAAGTCCTGTCGCCGTACACGATGAACCTGTAATCATTAGTATGGAAAACGTCTTCCACGCCGAGCGCAACCTTAAGCGACTGGTCCTTAAGGAACGATTTCACTATGCGCAAGTTCACCACTCCGTAAGGCTTGTTTACGCCGTAACTCTGCTTGCTATGAAAGCGGTAATAGCCTTTTAGGTTGACGAACCATCCGTGGTTGAACGTGAAGTAGTTGTCGAGGCTTACGCCTATCTGCGGCTCGTTCCAGTGTTTCGTTATGCCGAGGCACGACGCGTCGCTGTCATACCAGCTGATCGAGGCCTGCAAATTGGGCATCCATGGGCCTATCTGTGGCATAAGCGACACAGCTCCTCCGTAAACATTGGTGTAAGGTATGCTGGCCATCGTCTGCAGCATCACGCCCGGATGCGTCTCTTCGTCATACGGCTTGAAGTAAGAGGTGTACATGTCGAGCACGTAGTCGTACCAAAGGTTGAAGTTAATCCACTTCCATCCGCCGTTCATGGTGACGCGGTGGTGCTTTTGGGGGACGAGGTGCGGGTCGCCGTTATTGTAAAGGTATTTGTTCACGTAGTTTGTTGCGCTCGCCAGCATGCTGTAAGACGGGCTGTATTTCGTCATCCTATAAGCCAACGACAGGCTGAAGTTGCCGTTCTGATAATCTACCGACGCCGACGGCATAAGGTCGTTGTAGACGGGGCTTTGGCCGCTCTTGAACTCTCCGGCCTCGTAATACCGCGTGCGCTGGTGCTCGTAGCGCAGGCCCGCCCTGACGTTGAACTTGCCCCATCTGGCGGTGAAGTCGGCGAAGGCCGAGTAGTAAGCCTGCTGCAAGTGGTCGTCGGCGTCTGCCGAAAAGCCGCTCTGCACGAAGCGGTCGCGGCGGTCGGTGAAGGTCTCTTCGGTGCCTACGGCGAACGACGTGTTCTCAAAATCCCTCGATATTACCAACCGCGCGGCGTACAGGTCGTTGTCAACCTTGTTGCCCGACTCGGCGTCTACCGCCCCGTCGTAGGCCGTTTGGCGGCTTGTACGGCTGCTCGACTTGT
>CALUIJ010000118.1 GCA_944320675.1 uncultured Prevotella sp. | reverse complement strand
AGCAGAACATTGGGATATGGTGTAATGGTAACACTACAGATTCTGGTCCTGTCATTCCTGGTTCGAATCCGGGTATCCCAACTTACTAAAGAGTTATCTTAAAACTAAGATAACTCTTTATTTTTTTTGTTTGCTGTATCACTGTGCCCTTCTTGCAAGTGATAATCATTGGATTAATGTGTTACATTTGGTTAATGTGATTGTTTTAAATGTCATATTTTATGGTATTTAAATCCAAATATAAAGTCATAAAAATGTAATAATTGTTACTTTTACATAAATTCCTTAAACGGGAAACACAAAATCATTTAATCTATTTACTATTAACCTATTTAATATGAAGAAAAGAACGATTCAATGTGGCGCAGTTGTGAATAGACTGTATTCAGGTAAAAGCGCACGTGTGCTGTTTGTTTCGGGCTTGTCGGCATTGATGCTTTCCGGCATCGTCTAACCTCCGGCAATGGCTGAGCAGGTAGCAGCAGAGTCTGTAATAGCAATTCAGACGAAGAAGATTTCAGGGACAGTTATCGATGAAACGAATTCGCCAATGATTGGCGTTACCGTTCGTGTGAAAGGCGGACAAGTTGGTACAACCACCGATTTAGATGGTAAATTCTCTTTGAACGTACCTGAAGGTGCGGTAGTTGTGTTCTCGTACATTGGTTATAAGGATTACACGCTGAATGTAGACAGCCAGAGTTCTTATAGCATTAAAATGGTAAGCGAGAATGAGGCACTTGACGAAGTAGTTGTTATCGGTTACCAAACAGTTAGGCGTAAGGATTTGACAGGTTCTGTGGCTTCAGTCAAGGGGAAAGATATCGCTTCAATGCCTGTTGCTAATGTTGCACAGGCCTTGCAGGGTAAGCTGCCCGGTGTGAATGTAACATCTCAGGATGGACGTCCTGACGCTTCGATCTCAATCCGTGTTCGTGGTGGCGGTTCTATCTCACAGAGTAACGATCCGCTTATCCTTGTTGATGGAATAACGGTTAAGTCGCTTGACGATATTCCGGCAGACATGGTTGAAAGTATCGACGTACTGAAAGATGCATCATCTACTGCAATTTACGGTGCCCGTGGTGCCAACGGCGTTATACTTGTAACAACAAAGGGTGCTAAAGAGGGCAAAGTTTCGGTTTCATACAACGGATACGTGAAGTTCAACACGCCTACAAAATATCTTGATACTCTTGATCCGTACGATTACCTGTCGTTCGTATGGGGTAATGCCGCAGCCCTTGGCGAGGCTTACAGGACTCCGTTCGAGAAACTTTACGGTTTGGGAGCTTATGCTGGAAACAATACAGGTGGCATAGAGAGTTATCGTAATGTAAGCAATCAGGATATTCAAAAAGATGTTTACAAGAGTTCAGTGTCGCACAACCATGACTTGACAATTACAGGCGGTAATGATAAGACCCGTATGCTTTTCTCTGCCAACTATATGGATGAAGAGGGTATGAAGATCAATTCGTTCGCCCGTCGTGCAAGTATCTCGTTCAAGATTAACCAAAAACTTTTGGACAACCTCGACATCAGCTTCGACACACGTTATTCCGACAGGCGTACAATGGGTGACGAAGGCGTTAGTTACGGTTCGGGTTCAATCCTTTCGTCTGCTTACCGCTTCCGTCCGATTGCGACGGGCGACATTCTTGGCGATCTCGGTGCGTTGCGCGAGGGCAACATGGAGATGTATGGCCGCCAGTCGAGTTGGGATACATACAGCCCTGCAGAACGTATCGGCGATTACGAACCTCTTTATATTAAACAAAGACTGCGCGGCACAGCTTCGCTTGACTGGCGGATCATAAAGGGCCTTACATATCATACAGACCTTAGCTACAACCAGATTTGGGAAGAAGATAAGATATGGGGCGGTGCCATATACAATAATTATATGAACGATGCCACAGGCGAAAAACTTTACGCTGGCAGCGTAGAGTGGGCAAAACGTGGAAGCTGGGGCTTGCGTTGGACAAATACGTTGAGCTATGATTTCAATTTCCTGCCTGAGAAGCATCGCCTTAACCTCTTGCTTGGTCATGAGGTTACCGATTCGGGCGGCGACAAGATAGAGATTAATGCCAACCACTTCCCGGCAAACTTCTCTAAGGACAATGCCTTTGCCATGATTAACCAGTACGACAAGACTGCCGGAACGAGCAACTTCTTCTCAGGTGTTGACGTAGCAGAGCGCATATTGTCTTTCTTCGGTAGAATGAACTATACATGGAACGACCGTTACCTGTTGACTCTTACGTTCCGTGCCGACGGTTCATCAAAGTTCTCGCCCGAGCATCGTTGGGGTTACTTCCCGGCAGCAGCTATCGGCTGGCGTCTGTCCGAAGAACCGTTCATGGCAGGAACTCGCGACTGGCTCGACAACTTGAAGCTGCGCTTCTCTTACGGTAGCGTTGGTAACGACGGTATCGATGCGGACCTTTGGTTGCAGTCTTGGACGTCTGAGACCGACTTGCGTTACCAGTACGCACTGAACCATCAGTATGTTTCTTCATACGATTATTCTGCGGACGAGATGGCGAATATGGACCTGAAATGGGAGACAACCATTACACGCAACATCGGTATCGACTTTAGTTTCTTCAACAGCCGCTTGTGGGGTTCTGTTGATTTGTACTGGAATACAACGAAGGATCTGCTCATGCTTACTTCCATACCAGGCATCACTGGTTTTACCGCAACTTACGACAATATCGGACAGACCAGCAACAAGGGTGTCGAACTAGCTCTCTCTGGCGTAATCTTCAAGAATAAGGATTGGAACATTACAGCCGGAATGAACATCAACTTCAACAAGAACAATGTAGACAAGCTGGCTGACAACGTGACCGGTCTCTATTCGTCAAAGTGGAACGGCAGCAGCAGCTTCCCAGGCAACGACTACATCTTGCAGGAAGGCAGTCCTGTCGGCATAGTCAGAGGTTATATCTATGACGGATTCTACACGGTCGATGATTTCAATTATGTTAATGGACAGTATGTTCTGAAGGAAGGTATAGCCGACCTCGGTTCGTTCATCAACCCCGTGCATCTTAATAATTCGCGTCCCGAAGGACAGAATGCTTATCCCGGTCTTCCCAAGTTCAAGAACCTGAACGGCGACGATATTATTGACGAGACCGATGTTTGTGAAATCGGTGACATGAATCCGATTCACACTGGTGGTTTCAACATCAACGCCACTTACAAGAACTTCGATCTCGGCCTGTACTTCAACTGGAGCTACGGCAACGACATCTATAATGTAAACAAGGTCGCTTCAATGTATTGCGGAAAGGAGAACGGAGCTTACGAGAACAAACTCTCGTTCATGAAGGATTGTTACAAGATTTACGACATCGTGGACGGTCAGCTCGTCAGCCTTACAACTCCCGAGCAGCTGAATGCTGCCAACGTGAATGCTACACTGCCTCTGCCTTACAGCGAGAACGGTGTGACTTCTACCATAGCTATCGAAGATGGTTCATACCTGCGTCTCAACACTCTGACTTTAGGCTACTCTCTGCCTCAGAACCTTTTGCGCAAGGCCGGCATATCAAAACTTCGCATTTACGGTACAATCTACAATCTGTTTACTATTACAGGGTATTCAGGACTTGACCCCGAAGTGAGTGCTAACAACAACGTAAACGATGCCAAGTATCCTACCGTTGGACTTGACTGGGGTACATACCCGCGTGCGCGTTCGTTCGTTGTAGGAGTGAACCTTTCTTTCTAACCAATAAAAAAATAAAAATACGTTATGAATAAGATTGCAAAATATATATATGCGCTGGCATTGTGCTGCCCTCTTGTTTCATGCAGCGATTATCTTGATGTGTCAACGCCCGAGAACGCAGATGATGAATTTGTAACGGCAACGTCGTCAGAGACTTTCAAGGTGCTTTCATGGTGTTATGCCACATACCGACAGGGGCCGGTGATGAGCGTTTACCGTTGGAACGACCCCATTGGGTCTGACGCCGAGTATTATCCTGAAATAGGTTCGTTGAACAATGCCAATGCCCGTCTGCAACCCGAACTTTTGAGTATCGGTACGGCCAACAACGAGTTCAGCGCCCTTTATTCAATCATTGCCCGTACTTCCAAGCTGATTAATCTTATTGCCGAAAAGGATGGATTCAAGCAGGCCAAGGAAGCAGGTGAAGTCAATGACTGGACACAACTGTACGGAGAGTCGCTCTCAATGAAGGCTTTCTGTTATTTCGAGCTTGTCAAGCATTACGGCGACGTGCTTTACGGATATGAGAACACGAGCGCGGCACAATACTCGCTCAATTCGCGTTTCGACATACTTGACAACGTAATCGACATGTTCAAGGAGGCGGCTCCCTACATGTACCGTCTTGGCGAAGGCGGCATTACAGCCGAGCGCATGTCTCGCGGATTTGCAGAGGCTATGGCCGGTATGGCAGCCCTTTATTCAGCCGGTTGGCAGACTGTGCGCACCGATGTCGCAGGACTGTACGGCGACGTGCAGCTTGAGACCAAGGGTGTAGAGGAGTATAAGAGTATTTACGCCCGCCGTACCGACTATCTTGACTATTACAAGATTGCCGAAACTTATTTCGACCTGGCTATGGCAAACAAGGGTACTGCCGCCCTCGTTACTTCAGACGAGCGCGGTTATGCCAACAACCCGTTCCAGCGTCATTTCCAGTACAATAACGACCTGCAAATCAGTCCCGAGTCGATATTCGAGATCGGTAACATGCAGGGAGGACAGACCGGCCAGACTACTTCGAGCGAATATCCTTATGCATTCGGACGTCCGTCAGACGGCGGTTCATCGCTTGCTGCTCCGTGTAAGACGTTTGGCGCGGTGCGCATCATGCCTACATTCTATTATGGTGAATTTGAAGAGGGCGACATGCGCCGCGACGTGACATGTGCCGTTACAGGCAGCAACGGTGACGGCAATGAGAAGATGCTCAGCTTCACCCCGGGCAACAAGTGCCTTGGAGGTATGGGTATCAACAAGTGGGACTGGAACCGCATGAATCCTCCGTTCGTTACCGAGCAGCGACAGTCTGGTATGAACTGGCCTGTAATGCGCCTTGCCGACCTCATGCTGATGCGTGCAGAAGTCAAGGCCGTGCTTGGCAAGGATAATGAGGCACTTAGCGCATTGAACGACGTGCGCAGGCGTGCTTTCGGCGACACCAGCCACGATATCAATGCTTCGGGCGAGGCTTTGCAGGAAGCCATCATGCAGGAGCGCAAACTCGAATTTGCAGGCGAAGGCCAGCGCCGTTGGGACTTGATACGTTCGGGTAAGTTCGTTGAAAGGGCTTTGGCCGTGCGTGCAGAGATGTCACAGATGGTTGCCGACCTGAAGACCAAGGGATACCACGAGTTCGAGAACGGCAACGTAATCCCGATGTATATCTGGGTTAAGAGCGTTCATCTCGACAATCCGCTGACATACGACCCTGACAAGTCTAACCCTGCCTTGTATCCGGGATGGCGCGGCCAGTATGATTATACAACAACAGATGCAGCCGGAGCCGTCAAGGGTACCGACCACAACCTTGCAATCCAGGGCTTGTTCGAGTATATCGACCCAGCCAGCGACAAGGCAAGGCAGCTCGAGGCCGAAGGCTACGTTAAGACAGATTGGGGTAAGGGCATCGTAGACAACGAAGACCACTACTGCAACAGCAACCTGCTGCCCGGTGTGAAGGCCGGCAACGTGCCTCCGAGATATTATTTCCCGCTTCCGTTCGAGGTGCTCAGCCATTCTAACGGCACCATAACCAACGGATACGGTCTGGCTCAAGAATAATTTTTGTTTTTTGGGGTTAAACAGCTGATGCGGAAAGGGCTGTCAAGGCGGTGTATGCCGCCGGGCCTTTTCCGCTTTTTCTTAAATCTATTGTCATAAAATGAAAACTTTCTTAAACCTGTTGTTGTTACTGTTTTTCTTGTACGTTCCGGCTTTTGCACAATTTGTTGGCGATTGTATGCCCGACGAGAGTAGGAATACCGTGCGCATACTAGAAGGGGATAATTCAGACCCGTCAATCATAAGGCAGGGTGACTGTTATTATCTGGTGCATTCATCGTTTGTCTATACTCCAGGGCTTGTTGTTTACAAGTCTTACGACCTTGTAAACTGGACACCCTGCTCGATAGCCCTCGACAAGTTCACCGGTGACGTCTGGGCACCTGACATTACCGTTTACGACGACCGTTTCTACATATATTTCCCCACGCTTAGCGAACATGGGAAGACGAGCATGGTGACATGGGCCGACAATCCGTCGGGGCCGTGGAGCGAGCCTGTCGACCTGAAAGTGGACGGTATAGATCCCGAACATGTTGTCGACGAAAACGGACGCCGCTACTTGCTCATGAGTTCGGGCGACATTTATCCGCTGTCGGCAGACGGATGCTCGATAACGGGCAAGCCCGTCAACATTTACAAAGGGTGGGAGATACCCGAGGAATGGGATATAGAGAGCGTCTCTATGGAGGGGCTTAACATAAAGAAAGTAGGCGAGTATTACTACCTGTTCGTTGCCGAAGGCGGCACTTCCGGACCTCCTACGAGCCACATGGTGGTAGAGGCACGCAGCAAGAGTGTGATGGGACCGTGGGAGCATGCACCGTTCAATCCGCTGCTGCGTACATGGTCGAGGGATGAACGCTGGTGGAGTAAAGGTCACGGCTCGGTTGTAGATACTCCCGACGGCCGCCTGTTCATGATATTCCATGCCTATGACAACGGCTTCCAGACTATGGGCAGGCAAACTCTTCTGCGCGAGCTTGAGCTTAAGGACGGCTGGCTCCGCCTGAAGAACGGCGACATATCGCTGCCGCAGCCTAAGGTGAAGGCCGTTGCAGGCATTCAGGACTTTGTTTGGCAGACCTGCCGCGAGCATGACTTCAACGAGCGTTTCACCGTAATGCCTGACAAGATTGTAATCCGTCCCAAAGGCAGTTCGCCGGCCGAAGGCTCGCCTTTGCTTGCACGCACGAGTGCGCATAAGTACGAATTTGAAGCATGCATCACGCTCAAGGGCGAAAATGCTTCCGCCGGCCTTGTGGCGTATTACGACGAACGCTACCACTTCGGCTTTGGTTTCGACCGTGACGGCCTCCTGCGCTACCGTCGTGGGCAGGTCAGCCGTGCCGAGTCAAAGTGTCCGCAGGCCAACCGCGAGGGCAAGATGTGGCTGCGCATTCGCAACGACCGCAACGTGCTTTCGGCATGGTACAGCGCCGACGGGCGAGAGTGGCACAAGTTCCCGTGGGGCTTCGATATTTCCGGCGTCCATCATAATACGGTCTACGGATTCCTGTCAGTGCGTCCCGGTATCTACGCCGGTGGCGGTGGAGAGGTGGAAGTGACAGATTTCGAGCTGAGAAACCTCGACTGATTTCGTCTTGTCGTGTATGTTCTAAAGTAAAAAATAAAGCATAATCTTAAATTGTCAAATCAATAATATGAAACGACTTGTTTTCTTTTTGTTGTCAATATTC